>JAJYGN010000063.1:503-106690 GCA_021790675.1 Actinomycetes bacterium | reverse complement strand
CGCGCCGCCCTGGGCGACGAGATCGGTACGCATCGCCGAAATGGTACGACTGATCCAGGTCACGTAGTTCGTGCCGGTCATCGTCTCGGTGACCTTTACAACCGGCACGCGGTTAGCCCGAGCGACGGCCACCATCTCGTTGGTGAGCGGCGTTGCCGTCTGGACGTTGTCGACGAGGAAGGCCGGGTGGTGGCGCAGCTGATCGAGCGCCGTGGCCAGGTCGGACACCGAGGGGTCGACACCGTTGCCCACGGCCAGTCGCAAGGACTCCGGCGTGACGACGCGCAGGCCTAGCGCGGCGAGCAGGTATCCAGTCACGTCCTCGGTCGCGGCCACGCGCACGCCGGCGCACGTCGCACGGATCGCGTGGACCCGGGCCTCGAGGCCGCGCAGCGCGGCGAGCACCGCCGCGCTCGAGGTGCTCGTTACGCCGATACCACTCGCGACAGCGGTGAGCGCCTCGACGAAGCGCCGCGCCGCGCTGACGTCGTAGAAGAGGTGCGGGTTCGTACCTGTCGCCACGTGCACGAGGTTCGCGACGTCGATCACCCGCGGGCGCGTCGTGCGCGCGTCGACGAGCTGGCTGAGCCACGTGTCGTAGCCCGCGCCGTTCTCGATCACGATCGCGGCCTCGGCGACGTAGGCGGCGTCGGCCGTGGTGGCCTCGTGCGAGTGGGGATCGGCGTTGGGATCGGTGAGGAGGGTGACGACCTTGGCTCGATCGCCCAGCGTCGCGCGCGCGAGCGCGCCCCACTGGGAGACCCCCGAGACGACCACCGGCTCGCCCGCGCGCGGCGTGCGCGTACCGAGCACGATCATGCTGGTCACGACGGCCGCGACGATCACGCCCACGGCGATTGGCAGGCGGGCGTTTTTCAGAACCATTCCAACTAGTATATTCAGAACGATTCCAGAAAACAAATCGAACGGGAGTACACTCGCTTCGTGGTCACCACGCGCAACACCACCCAGCGCCGAGAGGTCATCGCCACACTCGGGCGCGTCCAGGGATTCCTCAGCGCTCAGGAGCTGCACGCCCTGATCGTGCGCGACGGCGGTCGGATCTCGCTGGCGACCGTCTACGCCCAGCTCAAGCGCCTCGCCGACGCCCACGAGGTCGACGTGATCATGACCGACCGGGGCGAGAGCCTCTTTCGCCGCTGCGGCGTCGACGCGCACCACCATCACCTGGCCTGTCGCCAGTGCGGGGCGATTGTCGAGGTCGACACCCCCGAGCTCGAGCAGTGGTCCAACGAGATCGCCGCCCGTTTCAAGTATTCCGACGTGCGACACGTACTCGAGCTGAGTGGAGTGTGCCCCTCGTGTCGCTCGACGTAAGCCTCGCCGAAAGTCGCGGCGCACTGCGCGTGCTCGCGCTCACTTCCCTGCGCGAGTTCGGCGTCGACGCGCTGATCACCACCCGCGAGGGCGGCGTGAGCGAGGCGCCCTTCCACTCGCTCAACCTCGGCATGCACGTGGGCGACGATTCGCGACGCGTGTCGACGAACCGCGCGCGCGTCGCCGCGGTGATGCGCGTCGCCCCCGAGCGTCTCGTCATGATGTCCCAGGTCCACGGCGCCGACGTGCTCGAGGTCGAGGGGCCCACCGAGGGCGAGGCCGACGCGCTCGTCACTTCCTCGCGCGACACGGCCATCGCCGTACTCGTGGCGGACTGCCTGCCCATCGTGCTCGCCGACACCACGCGCCGCAGGGTCGGCGTCGTGCACGCCGGCTGGCGCGGACTCTCGGCGGGGGTGCTCGCCAATGCGTTGGCGGCCTTTGACGACCCGCGCAGCGTGCACGCGATCATCGGCCCGGGCGTCTCGCCGCGCGTCTACCAGGTGGGCCCCGAGGTTGCCGACAACTTTCGCGACGTGCCCGACGCGGTGCTCGCCGACGCCGGCGACCGCTCTCGCCTCGACCTGCGCGCGATCGCGCTGCACCAGCTCGTCGGCGCCGGCGTGGGCGCTGCGCACGTCGAAGCCGTGCGCGAGGTGACCGATGGCGGCGGCCTCTTTTTCAGCGACCGCGCGAGCCGCCCGACCGGTCGCTTCGCGCTGGTGGCGCGGCTCCTAGCATGAGTGCCGCCATGTCCCTCGGATCGCGCGCTCGCGCCGACCTCTTCACCTACTCGGGCCTCGAGGTCTCCGGAGCGACGCTGACGGGCCGCTACCGTCTCGACGACGTCGACTTCACCGAGACGGTGACCTTCGAGGGCTGCGGCGACCTCGACGACGCGGCGATCGCCCTCGCCCAGCTGTGGTACCTGGTCGCGGGGCTCTCCTACTTCAAGGCCGGGGCGGCGCGGCGCGTCGACCTCGCCGACACGCCGGTCGGCCCGGCCGGACGCGCCCTGCTCGCGGCCAGCTTGCACGACGGCCTCGGCGAGTTCTCGGTGGTGAACGAGCTGCCCCTCGAGGACGTCGAGATCGTCGGCGGCTCACCCGCGCGGCGCCACAGCGTCGACCTCGACGCGCGGCGCCTGCTCGTGCCCTTTGGCGGGGGGATCGACTCGGTCGTCAGCGTCGAGGAGCTCGCCCCCACCCTCGAGCGGACCCTCTTCATCGTCTCGCCCGCGGGGGCGCGCTTCGACGCCCTCGAACAGACCGCCGCGGTGACGGGACTCGACTTAGTGCGCGCGCGCCGCGCGCTCGACGCGCGCCTGCTCGCCGGCGGCGACGACTTCTTCCACGGCCACGTGCCCGTCACGGCGATGGTGACGCTGCTCGCCGCGGTCGCGGCGGTCGCCACGCAGCGCGGCGGCGTGGTGATGAGCAACGAGCACTCGGCCTCGCTGCCCAACCTCACGTGGCGGGGCCGACCGGTCAACCACCAGTGGAGCAAGTCTTTCGCCGCCGAGCTACTCCTCGCCGACGCGATCGACGAGGTGGTCTCGCCGCTCGTCGTGGCCAGTTTCCTGCGCGCGCGCAGCGAGCTGTGGGTGGCCGAGCGCTTCAGCCACCTCGAGCGCTATCACCACGTCTTTCGCAGCTGCAACCGGGCCTTCGCCCAGGACCCGTCGCGGCGCGCGGCCACCTGGTGCAACGAGTGCGACAAGTGCCTCTTCATCGACCTGGTGCTTGCGCCCTTCCTCGGACGCGAGGCCCTGGCGGGGATCTTCCACGGCGAGCCGCTCGCGGACCCCGCACGCCGCGCCCAGCTCGAGGTCCTGGTGGGCCTCGGCGAGACGCCCAAGCCCTTCGAATGCGTGGGCGATCCCGACGAGAGCGCCGTGGCGCTTCGCGCGGTTACCGCCTCGCCCGCCTGGCGCGACGTGACCCACCTCGCCGACGTGTCCGCGCGCGTGAGTGCAATGCGCACGCTCGAGGACCTGCTCTCGCTCCAAGGACCCGACCGTGTCCCGGCCCACTGGCTTCGCTGACCTCGCCGGACGGCGAGTGGGGATCTTCGGATATGGCGTCGAGGGCCGCGCGAGCGAGCGACGCCTCGAGGGGATAGCCGCGAGCGTGGTGCTGGTCGACGACGCGCCCGGCGAGGAGGAAGTGCTGGCGACGGCCGCGGGCGGACTCGACGCCCTGTTCTCCTGCGACGTGGTGCTAAAGAGCCCCGGCATCGCGCGCCGACGCGCCGACGTGCTGGCCCTCGAAGACGCCGGAGTCGTCGTGACCTCGGCTCTCAACCTCTGGTTCGCCGAGGCACCGCTCGAGCGGGTCATCGCGGTCACCGGCACCAAGGGCAAGTCCACGACCACCAGCCTCATCACCTTCTTCCTGACCTGCCTGGGCGAGGACGCCACGAGCCTCGGCAACATCGGCCGGCCGCCCTACGACCCCGACGCCGTGCCGCTCGAGGGCTGGCTCGTGGTGGAGGTGTCGAGCTTTCAGTGCACTGACCTCGAGGTGGCGCCCGCCAACGTCGTCGTCACCTCACTGGGCAGCGACCACCTCGACTGGCACGGCTCGCTCGAGCAGTACTGGGCCGACAAGCTCTCGATCACCCGTCTGGCCGACCCGCACGCCACCTTCGTCGCCGAGTCGGCCTCAGCCGGACTCGATCAGATCGGCGGCGAGGTCGTCCTCGTCGCGGCGCACGAGTCGCACGATGAGCTGGCGCGCGCGCTCGGCCTGCTGGGTCATCACAACGCGAGCAACGTCGCGCTCGCCCTCGAGGTGGTGGCGCACCTGACCTCGCGCTCTCCCGAGAGCGTGGCGGGGGCGGTCGCGTTGGAGGCCGAGAACTTCGTCCCCCTGCGCGGGCGCCTCACCCTGATCGACGAGGAGGTGACCGCCGGCGGGCGCATTCGCTACGTCGACGACGGCCTGGCGACGGCACCGCTGCCCACCGTCGCCGCCCTCGAGGTCTTCGCCGACGACGAGGTCGCGCTACTGGTGGGGGGGTTCGACCGCGGGGTCGACTACGGTCCCCTCGTCGACGCCCTCGCCGCGCGCACCCGAGCCACCAACGTCATCACGATGGGACTGGCCGGCGAGCGCATCGCCGAAGAGATCACGGCGCGCGAGATCGGTGTCGCCGTCTTCGAGGCCGAGTCGATGGGCGAGGCGATCAGCTTCGCGCGAGCGCGCCTGCCCCGTGGGGGCGTCGTCGTGCTCTCACCGGCCGCGCCAAGCTTCGACCGATACCGCAACTGGCTCGAGCGCAGCGAGGACTTCGCGGCTCACGTGCGAACGCGCGACGAGTGGAGCCTGGGAAGGGATTCGAACCCTTGACCTGCGCATTACGAATGCGCTGCTCTACCGACTGAGCTACCCAGGCGCAACGAGACACATTAGCCCATCGCGCCTTCGCCCCTACAGGTCGGCCAGGCCCACCAGGAGGTCCGCGAGCAGCAGGGTCTCGTCAACGTTGCGCCCGAGGCGCCGGGCGGCCTCGGCGATCTTCTCGATGGCGGCGATCGCCGCCGCCGCGCGCTGACGGGCGCGCGCGCTGTTGTCGTCCAACGCGTCGACCAGGCGGTCGCGGTAGGCGCGCGAGAGGGCGGCCAGCCCGAATCGCAGCTCCTCGATGCGAAAGCGCCGCTGCTCGCGCTTGAACTGCGCGTCGAGGTCGCGCCGGTTCGCCAGAGTACGCTGGCCCGCCTCCTTGGCGCTGAGCTGGCGCGCGGCGAGCTCGGCCTCCTGATGGGCGAGCAGCGGCGCCATCGCCTCATCCAGTGCCGCGATGATCGTCGCGACGACCGCCAGCGCCGAGGCCGGCGTGCCCGCCAGCGAGTCGGGCACCGCGCGCCAGGTGGCGATGCGAGTCGTGAGCGCCGGGTCGGCGACCAGCACACGAGCGCGAGCGAGATTGCCCGCGGCCGCGCTGGCGGCCAGGCGCGCACTGTCGGCGCTCGCGCCCTCACGTTCGAGGACCGCCACGACGTCGTCATCGACGAGGGCGCGAAGACGAATCTCCACGCAGCGCGAGAGAATGGTCTCAAGTCCCTGGGGCAGCTCCTCGGCGCTCAGGACGAAGACGGTGCGCGAGCTCGGCTCCTCGAGGGTCTTTAAGAGCGCGGCCGCCGACGGTGACGAGCCGGTCGTCGTCAGCTCGACGTCGGGGATGACGACGACCTGATAGCCCTCGCCCAGTGGTCGGCGCCGGCTCACCCGCTCGGCCTCGCGCAGCTCGTCGACGCGCCAGGACACGCCGGTCCTTTCGGCGACGTAGACGTCGGAGTCGTTACCTGAGAGGACGCGCCGGCAGCTCTCGCACGCGCCGCAGCCGTGCTCGGGGCACTGCAGCGCAGCCACGAAGGCGCTGAGCGCATCGTCGAGGCCGGCGCCAGCGGGGGCGCTGATCAGATAGGCGTGGACGGGATGGCGCACGTGATGGCGCATCGCGGCCACCGCGAGGTCCTGGCCGACCAGCGAGGAGAAGACGTCGCTCACGTCCAGGCGAGGGAGTCGAGGACGTGGTCGACGGCACGCGAGACCGCCTCGAGATCACCGCTCGCCTCGACCACGATCCAGCGGTCATCCCCGGCGGCCATCTCGAGGTAGCCCTGACGCACCCGGTCGTGAAAGCCCGGGTCCTGGGACTCGAAGCGGTCGCGCCGGTCGGGCTCGCGGCGCGCGTTGGCCACCTCGGGCGCGACGTCGAGGAGGATGGTCAGATCCGGCGCGCACGTCCCGATCGCCAGCTCGGTCGCCGCGCGCAGGTCAGCGAGGTCCACCCCGCGACCGTATCCCTGATAGGCGAGCGTGGAAGCGGCGAAGCGGTCGCTCACGACGTGGGTCCCGGCCGCGCGCAGCGGCTCAATCACGCTGCGCACGTGGTGTGAGCGGTCCGCGAGCATCAAGAGTGCCTCAGTCTCGGGCGACATGGGCGCGCTCGCGTCGAGCAGCCAGCGCCGCAGGTCCGCGCCCAGGGGCGAGTCGCCGGGCTCGTAGGTGAAGTGCGCCCCGCGCGCCGCGGCCACCCGGCGCGCCTGGGTGCTCTTGCCGCAGCCGTCGCCGCCTTCGAAGGCGACGAAGAGTCCACTCATTTCTCGCCCGCCTCGGCCGCCGCGATCAGGGCGGCGTTGGCGCTCTTGCCCTTGGCGGTGCCGGCGTCCTTGGCCGCGCGCGTGGCGGCGGTCTTGACCGAGCTCGCGGCGCCCTTCTTCGCGGTCGCCTTCGTCGTCTTCTTCGCGGGGGACTTTCCCGCCTTCTTGGCCGGGGCCTTCTTCGCTGGCGCCTTCTTCACCGCGCGGGCTCGCGTAGAAGGCTCCGCGTTTCGCCGCTCGGCGAGCAGCTCGCACGCACGATCAAGCGTGAGCGTCTCGACGGTGTCGCCGAGGCGCAGGGTGGCGTTGGCCTCGCCGTCGGTGACGTAGAGGCCGAAGCGGCCGCTGCGTATGACGACCGGGCGTTTGGTCACGGGATCCTCGCCGAGTTCGCGCAGCGGTCCGGCCGCGGCCCGGCGCCCGCGCGCCTTGGGCTGGGCCAGCAAGGCGAGGGCCGCCTCCAACGTGATGGAGAAGATCTGCTCGTCGCTCTCGAGTGAGCGCGTCTCCTTGCCCCAGGTGATGTAGGGGCCGTAGCGGCCGTTCTGGGCGAGGATCGCCTCGTCGTTCTCCGGGTGACGCCCCACCTCGCGCGGCAGTGAGAGCAGCTGGCGGGCCTGTTCAAGGGTGAGCGTCTCGGGGGTCATCGTCGAGAGCAGCGACGCGGTACGCGGCTTGTCGTTCGCCTCGCTCACCTCGCCCAGCTGCACGTAGGGGCCGTAGCGGCCGGCCTTCAAGTAGATCGTCTCACCGTTCTCGTCCACGCCGAGCTCGCGATCGGCACTGGGCGCCGCGAGCAGCTCGAGGGCGCGCTCGACGCTCAGAGAGTCGGGCTCGGTCGCTTCGGGGATCGACACGCGGTCTTCGCCGTGGACCAGGTAGGGGCCGTAGCGGCCCGAGCGCACCGAGACCGTCTCGCCGTCGGGCGCCACGCCGAGCACGATCGAGTTGATCGCCGCGAAGTCGAAGTCGCGGGTCTCGTGAGTGACCTTCTCGAGGCCCTCGCGGGCGAATTCGCTCGAGGCCGAGGGGTCGCCGAAGTAGAAGCGGGCCAGCCAGGGCTCCAAGTCCTCGCGACCCTCGGCGATGTCGTCGAGCTGGTCCTCCATCGCGGCCGTGAACTGGTAGTCGACCAGGTCGGCGAAGTACTGGGTCAGCAGGTTCACCACCGCGAAGGCGCGAAACGCCGGCACCAGCGCCTTGCCTTTCTTCCAGACGTAGCCACGCCGGTCGATCGTCTTCATCACCGACGCGTACGTCGAGGGCCGGCCGATGCCCAGGTCCTCGAGCTTCTTGATCAGGGTCGCCTCCGAGTAACGATCCGGTGGCTGGGTGTCGTGTCCCTTGGCCTCGGCGCCGGTGACCCGTGCCACCTCACCCTCGACGAGCGCCGGCAGGAGGCGCTCCTGGTCGGCGAGCTCGGCCTCGGGGTCGTCAGTGCCCTCGACGTAGGCCCGGCGAAAGCCGGGAAAGCCGATGCGCATGCCGGTGGCGAGCAGGACCGCCTCGAGGGGGCCGTCGAATCCCTGGACGTTCTCGAGGGTCGCGGCCAGTCGCACGCGATCCGCCGTGAGTTGCGCGTCGACCATCTGCGAGGCGATCGTACGCTTCCAGATCAGCTCGTAGACCGCCCGCTCGTCACCGCCGAGGCTCGCGGCTTCCTCCAGGGAGCGGAAGGTCTCGCCCGCCGGGCGGATGGCCTCGTGTGCCTCCTGGGCGTTTTTGACCTTGCGGTCGTAGCGCCGCGGCGCGTCGGGCACGTAGTCGTCGCCGAATGTCGCCACGGCGATGGCGCGCGCCGCGGCGATGGCCTCGCCCGAGAGCGTCGTCGAGTCGGTGCGCATGTAGGTGATCCAGCCCTGCTCGTAGAGGCGCTGGGCCGCGCGCATGGTGCGCTCGGGGTCGAAGCGCAACTTGCGGCTGGCCTCGATCTGCAGCGACGAAGTCATGAAGGGAGCCTGGGGCTTCTGGGTGCGCGGCGTGGAGGTGACCGAGCGGACCGCGGCGCTGGCGCCTTCGAGGCGCGCGGCGATCGCGCGAGCCGCCGACTCGCCCAGCAAGGTGACGTCGGCAGCGTTGAGCGCCCCGCTCGCGTCGAAGTTCTTGCCCGTGGCGAGCGCCACGCCGTTTACGCTCTCGAGCGTCGCCTCGAAGGGGCCGGCGGCGACCTCGAGGGCGGCGGTGACGTCGAACCACGACGCCGAAGTGAAGGCCATGCGCTCGCGCTCGCGCTCACAGACCAGTCGGATCGCGACCGACTGGACGCGCCCGGCCGAACGGGCCTTGTCGACCGCACGCCACAGCACCGGGGAGACCTCGTAGCCGACCAGGCGGTCGAGGAAGCGCCGGCCCTCCTGGGCGTCGACCAGTCGCAGGTCGAGGTCGCGCGTGTCGGTGACCGCACGCTGGATCGCGGCTGGGGTGATCTCGTGGAAGACCATGCGCTTGACCGGCACCTTGGGATTGAGAAGTTCCTGGAGGTGCCAGGCGATCGCCTCGCCCTCGCGGTCCTCGTCGGTGGCCAGGTAGAGCTCGTCAACCTCTTTGAGGGCCGCCTTGAGCTCGCTGACCACCTTCTTGCGATCCGGGCTAACGACGTAGACCGGCTTGAAGTGGTCGTAGACGTTGATGCCCAGGCGCGCCCACTTCTCCTTCTTCACCGATTCGGGGATGTCCGCGGCGCTCTGGGGCAGGTCGCGCACGTGGCCGATGGAGGGCTTGACGATGTAGTCGGGCCCGAGCATGCCCTGGATGCGGGTGGCCTTGGCCACCGACTCGACGATCACTAGTGCTCGGGCCATTCACCACCTCTCTCACAACGGGCGACGCGGCGCCGGGTTCGCCCTACAAAATAGACAGGTCGGCGGCTCCCCCACGCGCACTCCCCGATCAGAGGGTAAATCAGCGGCTACTCATCGCTCGCGGGGGCCGCCACGATCTCGTACTGGGGATTGAGGATCACGGCCTCGCGGCGCATCGCGGTGACGGTGCCCTTGACCAGCAGGCGCGTGCCGCGCTCGATACCCGGCACCGCGGCCCGGCCCTGAAAAACAAGGGTGACCGAGCCGGTGTTGTCGGCGATCACGCAGCGCAGCTCCTGACCGCCGAACTCGTGGCTCAGGGTCATCGCGCGCACGCGCCCGGCGATCTCGGCGAACTGGCGCTCCTTCAGAGCCCCGATGGGGAACGCGCCCCCGGAGCGCTGGGCCAACTTGACGTCGGCCTCGAGATGCGCGTCCTCGCGCACTCCCCCGCGCTCGACCTCATCGCTCATCGCCTCGTCGGCGCGGTGTCCGGGAATCACCCTCGCCTGGCCCATGCGGTAGGGGATGATCGTGGCCGCGGTGCGTGGCACGTGCATCACCGCGCCGGCGATCGCGTCGGCCGTGCGGTCGTGCAAGAGTCGCTGCAGTCGTGAGGAAAAGCCGCGTCGCGGAAGAATGACCATGCAGAAGACGTCGGGATCGCGCACGACGTCGGCGACGAGCTCGAGGGCCGCGCGGTCCACCCGTCGGTCTTCGCACTCCATCACTTCGAGGCTGATGCCGGCCGAGGCGGTGTTGGGCGCGCCCCACGCCGCCTCCAGACGCTTGGTCACCATGGGGTCGATGTCGATGTGCACCGCGCGGATGGAGTAGGCGTTCAGCGTGGCGCAGTAGCGCAGGGCCCGCTCGGTCACCAGGTCGTAGGTGTCGACGAAGACCAGCACGCGATTCATCCGGATATCCATCGCGGGGCGCGCGCTAGTCGCGGCGAAGGCCGCGTCCTCACGTTCGTACTGTCGATTGAAGCGGATCAGCCCGTAGTACATGAGGGGACCGACCAGGACGATGATCCAGGCGCCCTCGGTGAACTTGGCGAAGATGAAGACCAGGACGACGATGGACGTGACGGTCGCCGAGGTCGCGTTGACCAACACCCCGAAGCGCCACTTGCCGCTGCGCTCGCGTAGGTGACGCTTCACCATGCCCGCCCCCGCCATGGTGAAGCCGGTGAACACGCCAATCGCGTACAGCGAGATGAGTCCGTTGACCTGGGCTCGAAACACGATGATGAGGGTCAGGGACACGATGCCCAGCACGATGATGCCGTTGGAGAACGCCAGGCGGTGTCCGCGCTTGGTCAGCTGACGGGGTAGGTACTTGTCGCCGGCTACGTAGTTGGCGAGGAAGGGGAATCCGTTGAAGGAGGTGTTGCCGCCGGTGTAAAGGATGAGCAGCGTCGCGAACTGCACGAGATAGAAGATGACGTGTCCGATGCCCTGGCTGCCAAAGACGGCGAGCACCTCCTGACTGACAACCGTGGGCGTGCCCGCCGCGTACGGCAGGGCGTGCGTCCATGACGCGAGCAGCGTGGTGCCGAGCAGCAGGAACGCCAAGACACTCGACATGACGACGAGCGTCTTTCGTGCGTTCACTGATTCCGGACGCCGAAAACTGGCCACGCCGTTCGAAATCGCCTCGAGACCGGTCAGGGACGATCCCCCGTTGGCGTACGCGCGCATCAGCGTGATGAAGGCGAGACCCATCAGGATCCCCGGCCCGCGCTGTCCGAGATGGCCCTTGACCAAGTCGCTGACCGCCGGCTGGGCGATGAGATGCAGCGTGCCCATCGCCTTCTTCACGTAACCAACGATGATGGTTGTACCCATCATCACGATGAAGAAGTACGTGGGCACCGCGAAGTAGCTGCCCGCCTCGCGCAGGCCGCGCAGGTTGCCGTAGATCAGCACGAGCACCACGCCCACGGTGATCACGACGGTGTAGGGGGTCAACGCGGGGAACGCACTGGTCAGCGCCGCGGTGCCCGCACTGCACTGCACGGCGACGGTCACGATGTAGTCGATCAGTAGCGCCACCGCGGCGATCTGAGCGATCTTGGGACCGAAGTTGTCGCGCGCGACGACGTAGGAGCCTCCGGCGGTCGTGTAGTACTTGATCACGTCGAGGTACGACGTCGTCACGAAGAACAGCACGCCCAAGATCACGAACATGATCGGCACCACCAGCGCGAAGGCCGCCAGACCGATATAGGGCGTCAGCTGGATGAGGATCTCTTCGGTGCCGTACGCCGACGACGAGATGCAGTCCGGGGCCAGCACACCGAGGGCGATCGCCTTGTTGAGCCGTTCTCCGCTCAGCTGCTCGGTGACCAGAGGCTTGCCCAGCAGGACCCGCTTGAGCCGATAGCCCAGCGTTTCCGGATACACGATGTTGATGTTCGCGTGGCTGGTCAGTACGCGGGTGGACTTCGCGATCTGCTTATCGGCATCTGACACGGTGATCACACTAAGCCAAAGGGGGCTACAGGCTGCGTTAGTTGCACCTCGTCGGCCCGTTGTGCTCTGATACTGCAGTGCATATCATCGTCGTGGGCTGTGGCCGAGTGGGTTCGGAGCTCGCGATGCAGCTCTCCGACGAGGGCCACAGCGTCGTCATCATCGACAAGAACCGCGACGCCCTGCGCCGCCTGACGCGCTACCACGGCCGGACGCTGGTGGGCTCGGGATTCGACCGTGACATCCTCCAAAAGGCCGAGGCCAGCCAGGCCGACGGCCTGGCCGCGGTGACCAGCGGCGACAACACGAACATCCTGTGCGCGAGGATCGCCCGCGACAACTACCACATCAAGAACGTGGTCGCACGCATCTACGACCCCCAACGCGCCGACATCTACATGAAGTTGGGCATCCCGACCGTCGCCACCTCGCTATGGACGACCCTGCAGGTCAAGCGCTGGATGATGCCCTCGGACGAGTCGATCGAGTGGACCGACGGCGCCGGCAGCCTGCACCTGGTCGAGCGCATCGTGCCCGACCACCTCGCCGGGCGCCCCCTGGAGTATTTCAACGTCGGCGAGAACGTGCGCGTGGTGGGGCTCATCCGCGCGAGCGTCGGACGCGTCAACATCGACGGCCTCTTCGCCCAGGAGGACGACATGCTCGAGTTCATGGTCACCAACCAGGGCATGGACGAACTGCGCGCGCTGCTCGCGGAGGCGTCGTGAGGGTCGTCATCGCCGGCGGCGGGTCGGTGGGCACCGCGATCGCCCTCGACCTGATGGATCGCCACCACGACGTCGCCCTGCTCGAGCAGGACAGCCTTCGCGCCGAGCGGCTCAAGTCCCAGCTGCCCGGAGTGAACGTCATGGCCGCCGATGCCTGTGAGTACGCCAACTTGGCCGCGGCCGACCTTCGAAGCGCCGACGTCGTCATCGCCGCGACCGGCGACGACGAGGACAACCTGGTGGTGAGCTGGCTCTCCAAGCAGGAGTTCGGCGTGCCGCGAGTGATCTCGCGCATCAACAACTCGCGCAACGAGTGGCTCTTCAACTCCAGTTGGGGCGTGGACGTGTCGGTGTCGACGCCGGCTCTCATCACGTCGCTCGTCGACGAGGCCGTCGAGGTGGGCTCGATCATCAAGCTCATGGATCTGGCCGACGGCAAGATGAAGCTGATCGAGGTGACCCTCGCCGCCGACGCGCCGGCCGTCGCCCAGGGACTGACCCTCGACGAGCTGCGGCTGTCGGACTCGGTGCGCGTGGTGGTCGTGGTGCGCGCCGAGCAACCGCTCACCCCGGTGCCGACGATGCGCTTCCTCGAGCACGACCACGTGATCCTGATGGCCCGCGAAGGCGCGACCCAGGACTGCGCCGACGCTTTCATCGGCTGAACTTCGCCGAAAAAGGGCGCGACCTAGCATGACTACGTGCGCGCGGCCTTCTTCGACCTGGACAAGACGGTCATCGCCAAGAGCTCACTCGTCGCCCTGGGCCCCGAGTTCCACGCCCGAGGCCTCCTGCACCGACGCACCCTGGTCTGGGCCGTCCTGTCCCAGCTGCTCTTCATGCGATTTGGCGCCGACGAGAAGCGCCTGACCAAGATTCGCGAATCGGTCCTCAAGGTCACCAAGGGCTGGGACCGCGACGAGGTGCGCGAGCTGGTCGACGAAACCATCAATCACGTCATCGAGCCCCTGATCTACGACGAGGCGCTCGAACTGATCGACCACCACCGCATCCAGGGCGACGAGGTCTGGCTGGTGTCGATGTCGCCCGAGGAGATCGTCGAGCCCTTCGCGGCGCTGCTGGGCATCACCGGGGCGATCGCCTCCAAGGCCCGCATCGACGAGAACGGCAAGTTCACCGGCGAGATGGAGTTCTTCGCCCAGGGCGCGAACAAGGCGGTGGCGATTCGCGAGCTCGCGGCTCGGCGCGGCATCGACCTCGCCGATTCCTTCGCCTACTCCGACTCCGAGACCGACGAGCCGATGCTGCGCTGCGTGGGACACCCCTTCGCGGTCAACCCCGATCGGGCGCTCGCTCGCATCGCCCACGAGAGCGAATGGCCGGTGCTGAGCTTCACGCACCCGGTGCGCGTGCACGACCGGGCGCGTTCGCACACGCCCTTCTTCTTCTCGGCCATCATCATCGGGATCGCGGCCCTGCTGGGCCAGTCCCGGTTCCGCCGGCGTTAGAGGGTCAACAGCTCTCGCGCGCCGGTGTCCGAGGACGGGTGGCGCAACTTGGACATCGCGCGCGCCTCGATCTGGCGGATCCGCTCGCGGGTCAGTCCCATCACGGCACCGACGTCTTCGAGGGTGCGCTGCTCGCCGGCTCCGTCGAGTCCGAAGCGCATGCGCAGGATCTGCTGCTCGCGCTCGTCCAGGGGCTGGAGCAGGCGCGCGATCGCGTCGGGCATCATGCCCTTGGCCGCCACGTCGAAGGGCGACTCGGCCGAGCGGTCCTCGACCACGTCGCCGAGCTCGGCGTCGCCGTCTTCGCGCAAGGGCTCGGACAGCGAGATCGGCTCGGAGCGAAAGCGCAGGGCCTCGATCAGCTTGTCCTCGGGCATCTCGCACTCCTCGCAGAGCTCGCGGATGGTCGGGGGACGGCCAAACTTGAGTTCCAGTCGCGACTGGGCCTTCTGCACGCGCGCCAGCGTGTCGCCGGCGTGCACCGGCAGACGGATGGTGCGCCCCGTGTTGGCGATGCCGCGCGTAATCGCCTGGCGGATCCACCAGGTGGCATAGGTCGAGAACTTAAAGCCCTTGCGCCAGTCGAACTTCTCGACCGCGTGCATCAGGCCGAGATTGCCCTCCTGGATCAGGTCGAGCAGGGGCAGGCCCGAGGCCTGGTACTTCTTGGCGATGGAGACGACCAGGCGCAGGTTCGACTGCACGAAGTCACGTTCGGCCTCGTCGCCGCGGTGAATGGTCCGCTTGAGGGCGGCCTTGCGCGTCGGGGTGAGCTTGGTCTTCTTGTCGGCTTCGGCGGCTTCGAGCTCGGCCTTAGCCTCGCGGCCCTCCTCGATCGTCTGGGCCAGGCGCACCTCGTCGTCCTTGGTCAGCAGCGTGTACTGACCGATGTCGGACAGGTAGAGGCGAACGAGGTCCTCGTCGTCGCGATCTACGCGGTCTTTTGCCATGGTGATGCCTCCCAGCCGGATTTTCTGCCACCCTTAGTTATACGGGGGTAGGCAACTCTAGTGGGGAAGAGGGAAACTTTCAGCGTTCCCGCTGGCTTCGGCGAGCACCACGAGGTCCCGGGCGGCCGCGGCGAAGCCGGGATCATCGATGGCCTCGGGGTGGCTGGTGAGGCGCGCGCAGGCCATCAACTGGTGGCGCGTCGCCTCGGCGACGCCGGAAAAGGCCGGGTCGGCGAGGTCGGCCAGGGTCACCAGCAGGCGCGGGCCCACCACCATCGAGAGCGCGTAGAGGCTGAGAGCCCCCGAGGGCTCGTCACTCGCGCGCGCGAAGATTTCGAGAATCACCGGATGAGGCTCGACGGGCGCGTCTCGCACGTCGTGGGCCAGGGCGCCGAAGGTGCGCGCCGCCTCGAACAGGCACACGACGTAGGCGTCGTGGCTGAAGGTCGGCGCGCTCTCGCCCAGCCCCCGGTAGATGGCCTCAACGCAGGAGGCCACGTGACGGCGCGCGTCGCTCACAACTTGGGTGCCCGAAAGGCGTTGGTAATGGGCATGCGCCGGTCGCGTCCGAAGGCCTTCTTCGAGATTCTTACGCCCGGGGGCATCTGGCGCCGCTTGTACTCGGCCGCGTCGACCAGGCGCGTGATGCGCGCGACCAGCTCGGCGTCGTGTCCCGCCGCGACGAGCTCTTCGGCGGTCGCGTCGCCCTCGACGTAGGCCTCCAGCAGCGGGTCGAGCAGTTCGTAGGGGGGCAGGGACTGGTCGTCGCGCTGATCCGGGCGCAGCTCGGCCGAAGGCGCCTTCGCGAGTACCGCGGCCGAGATCGGCTCGGGGTCGCCGGCCTCGCGGGCGCGGGCGTTGCGAAATCGGCACAACTCGTAGACGAGCAGCTTGGGCACGTCCTTGATCACCGCGAAGCCCCCGGCGGAGTCACCGTAAAGCGTGGAGTATCCCACCGCCATCTCGGACTTGTTGCCGGTCGTGAGAACGATCGCCCCGGTCGCGTTCGAGATCGCCATCAGCACGACCCCGCGGATGCGGCTCTGGAGGTTCTCGTCGGTCAGTCCCATCGGCTCGCCGAGCAAGACGTCTTCGAGCATTGAGGCGAGTGCGGCGTGGGCCGGCTCGATCGGCACGGACGTGACCTCGATGTCGAGGCGCGCGCCCAGGTCGTAGGCGTCGGACAGCGAGTGCTCCGAGGAGTAGCGACTCGGCATCGCGAAGCCGCGCACCGCGCGCGCGCCTACGGCGTCGACCGCGATGGTGGCCACGAGCGAGGAGTCGACCCCGCCGGAGATGGCGATCACCACCGAGCGGAACCCGTTCTTCCAGAGGTAGTCGCGCGTGCCCATCACCAGCGCGTCGTAGATCTCGGCGATCTCGCTCGGCGGCTCGGCGATGGCGTTGACGGCGGCCGCGCGCACGTGGCGCTCGTCGCGTGGGTAGGCCACGTCGAGGGCGACGCCGGCCGCACCGGCGCGGGCCTCGACGTCGACGACGAGCAGTTCCTCGGTGAACGTGCGCGCCCGGGCGAGCACGGCGCCGGTTGCATCGACGACGACGCTCTGGCCGTCGAAGACCAGCTCGTCCTGGCCGCCAACCAGGTTCACGTAGGCGATCGGGCAGTTGGTCTCTCTCGCGCGCGCGGCCAGCATGGCCTCACGCTCGCCGCGGCGCCCGCGCGCAAAGGGTGAGGCGTTGGCCACCACGAGCAGCGTGGCGCCCTGGGCGGCGAGCTCAGCCGCCGGGCCGTTCTCGGTCCAGACGTCTTCGCAGATCAAAAGGCCCACGGCGACGCCGTTCACGTTCACGATCGTGTGCGCTCCGACGCCGGAGTGAAAGTAGCGCCGCTCGTCGAAGACCTCGTAGTTGGGCAACAATCGCTTCGTCGCCGTGGCGACCAGCCCCTCGTTCAGCACCACCAGGGCGTTGGCGACGTCGGGAGGTCGCTCGTCGGCGGCGGCGACGTCGCGCCAGTCGCTCGAGGGCGCCAGGGAGATCTCGCCGGGGGCCTCCTTCACCACCGTGCCCACCAGGATTGGCGGCAGGCCCGGCGCCTCGCGCAGCCCGACGAGGGCCTCGTCGGCGGCGTCGATGAAGCCCTCCTTCAACAGGAGGTCCTCGGGCGGATAGCCCAGCAGGGAGAGCTCGGGCGTGGCGACGAGGTCCGCGCCCACGGAGGCTGCTTGGTTGCGAAAGCGCGTCAGGGTCTCGACGTTGCGCGCGAAGTCCCCGACCACGGCGTTCATCTGGGCGAGAGCGAGGCGCACGACCGGCACGAGCGAAGCCTACCGGTGGCGCCACGGAGTCGAGGAGGCCAACTATTCACACGCGGTTAACACAACCCGGAAGAACGAGCGTCGCGACCCGTCAGACTGAATAGCGACCGAGACGGTCACAGTAAAGGAGCAACCGTGGCGTATCAGGCCGAGTACATCTGGATCGACGGGACGGAGCCCACGCGCAAGCTGCGCTCCAAGACGCGCATCGTCGCCGACGGCAAGCAGCCCGACATCTGGGGCTTCGACGGCTCGAGCACCAACCAGGCGACCGGCCACTTCTCGGACTGCGTGCTGCGCCCGGTCTTCACGTGCTCCGACCCCCTGCGCGGGCCCAAGGACGTGCTCGTCATGTGCGAGGTGCTGAACCCCGACATGACCCCCCACGTGACCAACACCCGCGCCGCGGCGGTCGCGGTGGCCAAGCACTACGCCAGCTTTGCTCCGATGTTCGGCATCGAGCAGGAGTACACGTTCTTCCAGGACGGGCGCCCCTACGGCTGGCCCGAGGTGGGATACCCCGCCCCCCAGGGCCCGTACTACTGCGGCGTCGGTGGCTCGAAGATGCCCGGACGTGAGATCGTCGAGGCCCACACGGCGGCCTGCCTGCGCGCGGGCCTGGGCATCGAGGGCACCAACGCCGAGGTGATGATGGGCCAGTGGGAGTTCCAGATCGGCGTGCTCGGCACCGTCGAAGTGGGCGACCAGCTCTGGACCGCGCGCTGGCTGCTCGAGCGCATCGCCGAGGACTTCGGCGTCGACGTCAGCTGGGACGCGAAGCCCATCAAGGGCGACTGGAACGGCGCCGGGGCCCACACCAACTTCTCGACCAAGCAGATGCGCGCCCCCGGCGGCTGGGACGCGATCATCGCGGCCTGTGAGGCGCTCGGCACGCGCGTGAAGGAGCACATCTCCAACTACGGCGAGGGCATCGAGGACCGACTCACCGGCGCGCACGAGACCGCGCACTGGTCCAAGTTCTCCTACGGCGTGAGCGACCGCGGCTCCTCGGTGCGCATCCCCGGCGGCGTGGCGCGCGACAAGCGCGGATACCTCGAGGACCGTCGCCCCAATGCCAACGTCGACCCCTACGTCGTGGCGCGCCTGATGGTCGAGACAATCTGCGGCGCGGCGAGCGCCAAGGCGTCGGCCCCGAAGAGGGCCCCGGCGAAGAAGGCTCCCGCCAAGAAGGCGCCGACGAAGACGGCGCGGCGCTAGTCGCGACGAAGCCCGCCGCTCTCGGGCGGCGGGCTTCGTGCTTTCGCGGGTCGAGGAAGGTGCGAGAATGTCCAGCATGCAAAGCCAGGCCCAGTACGTGCTGCGAACCGTGGAGGAGCGGGGCATCCGCTTCGTCCAGCTCTGGTTCACCGACGTCCTCGGGCGACCCAAGGCCTTCCACGTCACCCCGGCCGAGCTCGAAGACGCCCTCGACCAGGGAATGACCTTTGACGGCAGCTCGATCGACGGCTTCTCTCGCGTGCGCGAGTCCGACGTTCTGGCCCGACCCGACCTCACGACGTTTCAGCTGCTGCCCTGGTACGAGGAGGGCGCGGGGATCGCGCGAGTCTTCTGTGACATCGTCAACATCGACGGCACGCCCTTCGACGGCTGCCCGCGTCAGCAGCTTCGCCGCGTGCTCGATCGCGCCCGCGCGGTGGGCTACACCTTCTTCGTCGCCCCCGAGGTGGAGTACTTCTACTTCGCCTCGGGCCACGGACAGCCCGAACCGCTGGATCAAGGCAGCTATTTCGACTTGTTGGCCGACGACACCGCGAGCCAGCTGCGCCGGCGAACGGTCCTGACCCTCGAGGAGATGGGAGTCGGCGTCGAGCACGCCCAGCACGAGGACGCCCCGGGCCAGCACGAGATCGACCTGCGTTACACCGACGCTCTCACCATGGCCGACACGGTGATGACCCTGCGTCTGGTCGTGAAGGAGCTCGCCCGCCAGGCCGGGGTCTACGCCAGCTTCATGCCCAAGCCGCTCGTCGGCGTGCAGGGCTCGGGCATGCACCTGCACCTCTCGCTGTGGCGCGACGAGGAGAACGCCTTCATCGGCGACGGCCCCTACGGGCTGAGCGACGTGGCAACCAAGTTCATCGCCGGACTCGTCGCCCACGCGCCCGAGATCACCGCGATCACCAACCAGTGGGTCAACTCCTACAAGCGCCTGGTGCCCGGCGTCGAGGCCCCGGTCGGAGCCGACTGGGCGCGCTTGGACACGGCCGCGCTGGTGCGCGTGCCCTCGGTCAAGCCCGGGCGACTTGACTCGACGCGCGTCGAGTACCGCGCGCCCGATCCGGCAGCGAACCCGTACCT
Source organism: Actinomycetes bacterium (assembly GCA_021790675.1). Classification (GTDB taxonomy): domain Bacteria; phylum Actinomycetota; class Acidimicrobiia; order Acidimicrobiales; family RAAP-2; genus RAAP-2. The sequence continues at coordinate 87,222 of JAJYGN010000063.1, read as the reverse complement.
CGCCTTCGCGGTCATCCTCGCGGCCGGGCTGCGCGGGGTCGCTGGCGACTACGAGCTGCCCGGCGAGGGCGAGGCCCGCGTGCCACTGCCCCAGTCGCTGGCCGAGGCCGTAGACCTGATGGAGCGCTCGGAGCTGCTACTCGAGACCCTGGGCGAGCATCAGGTCGAGTGGTTCCTGCGCAACAAGCGCGCCGAGTGGGACGCCTACCGCGGCCAGGTCACCCCCTTCGAGCTCGATCGGTACCTGCCACTGCTGTGAACGACGTCGTGCTCTGCGTCCCGTCCTGCGAGGGCCCCGTGAAGAAGGCCTTCGAGGTCACCGGGGTCACACCGAGCGTGGCGAGCACGGGGCGCATGGCCGAAGTCTTGGCGTTAGAGCCCGCCGACGGCTACGCGGGAGCGGTCATCAACGCGGCCGGCTTTCCCTTCACCGAGGCGATGAACCTCTGTCGCCAGCTGCGCAGCCGCGATCGGCCCGTCACACCGATCATCCTGCTGCTCGATCACTACCAGCTCGACGATCTGAGCTTTCGCGAAGACCTCTTCGACGACTTTGTGGTGGGGCCCTTTGACGTGAGCGAGCTCGCCACGCGCCTGCGCCACCGCCTGCGCCGCGCGGGCAACGAGTCGGTTGCCCCGCGCGTCGAGCACGGCGGCCTCGTCATGAACTTAGAGACCTACCAGGCGACGATCGCCGGGCGGGTCATGGACTTGACCTTCATGGAATACGAGTTGCTGCGCTTCTTTGCAACCAATCCGCATCGGGTCTTCTCGCGCGAGACCCTACTCAGCCGGGTCTGGGGATACGAGTACTACGGCGGCGCGCGCACGGTCGACGTGCACGTACGACGCCTACGCGCGAAGCTCGGTGAGGAGCACGCCCACCTGATCCAGACAGTGCGCTCGGTGGGTTATAAGTTCGGCCAGAGCGAGCGGGCGCTCGATCAGGACTCGGGCGCGTAGGCCCACAGCTCGACCTCAGCGCGCGCGCCCAGGGGCAGTTCGGCCACGGCAATCGCTGAGCGTGTCGGGCGCGGCGGATCGAACGCTTCGACCCAGACCTCGTTGCAGGCGGCGAAGTCCTCCATCGAGACGAGAAAGAGCGTTGCCTTGACCACCTGGTCGAAGGTGGCACCGGCCTCGGCGAGCAGGGCGCGCGCGTTCGCGAGCGCCTGGCGCAGCTGCGCCGCGGCGCCGCCTTCGACCATGCTTGAGGTGGTGCCGTCGCTCACAACGCCGAGCTGGCCCGAGAGGATGACGAAATCACCCGCGCGACGCCAGGGCGTGTAGGGCCCGAAGGTCGCGGCCACTCAGCTAAAGGAGTTGCCGCACCCGCAGGTGCGCGTGGCGTTGGGGTTCGTGATGTGAAAACCCGCGCCCGAGAGCCCGTCGGCGAAGTCGAGCGTGCTACCGGTCAAGAGGCTCGCGCTCTCGGCGTCGACGACGACGCGCACGTTTCCGAATTCGGTCACCACGTCATCACCGGCGACCTCGGAGTCGAAGTACATGTCGTAGTTGAAGCCGGAGCAGCCGCCGGCCTTGACCGCGACGCGAAGCGCGAGGGCCTCGTCGACCCCTTCGGCCGCGATCAATTCGGCGACCTTCTCGATCGCCGCGGAGGTCAGGGTAATGGGCTGTGCGCTGGGCTGGGCCAGCACCTCGGTTGACGTGACGTCGGACATGGTCCTCCTTCGCAGACTGGCCTCCATGCTAGTGACATTCGCGGCGAATCGGCCCGCACGCCGCCCGATAGCGTCTCTTTATGAACACCGAAGGCGTTGTGCGCGAGCAGCTAGCCGGCGTGCTGGACCCCGAGTTGGGCGCCTCCATCGTGGAACTGGGCATGGTCGGCGCGATCAGCGTCCTCGGGCGCCGCGTCGAGGTCGAGATCGCCCTCACCACGGTGGGCTGTCCCCTGCGCGCCCAGATCGAGCGCGACGTGCGCGAGGCCGTGCGCGGACTCGACGACGTCGACGAGGTGGCGGTGGTCACCACGGTCATGGACGCCACGGCCAAGCGCGAACTGCTCAGCCGGGCGCGCCTCCTCGCCAGGGACCGCGCGCTGGCCACCTCGATCCCCGCCGGATCTCCCATCATCACGATCGCCTCGGGCAAGGGCGGTGTGGGCAAGAGCGCAGTAACCGCGGGCCTCGCCCGCGCGCTGGCGGCCACCGGTCGCACGGTGGGCGTGCTCGACGCCGACATCTGGGGCTTCTCGCTGGCGCGCCTCTTGAAGATCGACGGCGAGGTCGAGGCGAAGAACGCCAAGATGATCCCCTTGGAGAAGCGCGTCGGCGCGGGGCAGATCCGCCTGCTCTCCATGGGCCTTCTCGCCGACGAGGACCAGGCGCTGCTCTGGCGCGGGCTCATCGTCCAAAAGGCCGTCGCCCAGTTCATCGACGACGCCGACTGGACGGGCTGCGACTACTTCTTGATCGACACGCCCCCCGGCACCGGCGACATCGCGATGACCCTGGCGCGCATGCTGCCCGCCATGGGACAGATCGTCGTGACGACCCCGGATCCCGGCGCCGCACGCGTCGCGGCGCGCGCGGCCGACTTCGCGCGCAAGTCCCACGTGAAGGTGCTCGGGATCATCGAGAACATGTCGCCCTTCACCTGCGAGAACGGCACTCTTCACGCGCCCTTTGGCGTGGGCGGGGGTCGGCGCCTGGCCGACGAGCTCGACGTGCCCCTCCTGGCCGAGATACCCCTCGACGTACGCATTGGCGAGGGTTTCGACGCCGAGGGTGTGTTCGCGAACCTCGCGCGAGCACTGATCGACGAGGTGGCCCCGCCGATCGGTGCGGCCGGCTGCAGCGCGCGACTCCTCGACGCGCTCGAACTCGCCACGCGCGAGGTGCTTTAGTCGTTCGCCTCGTCGAGAACGATCACGACCTCGCCGTCGCGCTCGATCATTCGTGGCTGGCGAACGCGCGGGGTGCGCGACGCGGCGTAAGCGAGGACCTCGCCGGCGCGGGTGAAGCCCGCGATCTCCTCCAGGGTGCGAATCGTCGGAAAGATCATCTCGAGCTCGCCGCGCTCGTGGGCGGCGAGCGCCTCTCGCGGGGCGATCCAGCGCGCCGCGACCGTCTCACCGGCGTCGTGGGCCGCCACCTGACCATGTGGCGCGGCCACGACGAAGAAGCGCGTGTCGTAGCGCCGCGGCGGCCCGACGGGCGTGATCCAGTGGGCCAAGTACTCCATCGCGCGAGCATCGAGACGCCAGGACTCCTCGTCGAGGAGTTCGGCCAGCGCGCGCCGCCCGGCGTTCACGTGGGCCCGGTACTGCGCCAGGCGATCGAGCACCTCAGGCGTTACCACCAGGGACTCTCCCGCCTCGTCGCAGACCACAAGCAGCCCCGCCTCCTCGAAGAGCTCGCGCAGGGCGGCCGCGTAGTAGGCGAGGCCGCCGCCGTCGAGTCCCAGGCGAGCCGAAGCCGATTCGTCGTCGAGTCCCACGACGTAGCGCGCGAGATCGACGTCAGCGGCGTCAACGCCCCCACCGGGAAAGACGTAGGCGCCGCCCACGAAGTCGCTGTTCAGGTTGCGCCGCAGCATGAGGACTTCGAGGTCCTCGCCCTCGCGCAGGATCAACACCGTCGCAGCGGGTCGCGGCACCAGGATCTCGGCCATAAGGCAACTTACCTAATAGTTTTTGCACCGCACAGGGGCGATTCGCCCACTTCCGGTAAGTTTGTGGGGTTCTACTACAAGGAGCATCGTGGCTAAGACCTCCCCCGCCCAGAAGCAGCCCGTTTCGCGCAAGACGCCGGCCAAGGGTTCGGGCCGCCCGGCGGGCCTGTTCACCTGGATCGCCATCGCCGTCGTGGTCGTGGTGGTCGCCACCCTGGTCATCGTGAAGGTCACGAGCAGCCCCTCATCCTCGGGCTCGGGCGCCTTCGTGCCCTCGAACCCGACCACGGTGGCCGAACTCACGTCGGTACCGGCGTCGGCCTTTAACGCCGTGGGCGTCACCTCGACCGTGGTGCCCGTTTCGGCGCCAGTCACCTTGAAGGGCGCCCCGGCTCTCACCGGCACGACGGCGACCGGCGCGAAACTGCCCGAGGTCTTCTACCTGGGAGCCGAGTACTGCCCGTTCTGCGCCGCCGAGCGCTGGCCGCTCATCGTCGCCCTGAGCCGCTTTGGCACCTTCAAGGGCCTGGGCGACATGGAGAGTTCGACGCTCTCGGGCGAGGTCTATCCCGGCACGCCGACCTTCACCTTCGTCAAGTCGACCTACACCTCGAAGTACCTGGTCTTTAAGTCCATCGAGCAGTTCACCAACGTCTACGACGCGGCCGCGGGCTTCTACACGAAGCTCCAAAAGCCCACCGGCACCGAGGCGGCGAACTTCCAGAAGTACGATACGTCTAAGTACATCCCGGGTATGCAGCCCACCCAGGACCACTCAATCCCCTACATCTCGATCGGCAACAAGTACCTGGTGTCAGGTTCGAGCTTCACACCCGCCACGCTCGCCAACCAGCAGCGTTCCGACATTGCCGCAGGGCTCTCGAACGCCACCAGTCCCGTCAGCGCCGCGATCCTGGCGACCGCAAACTACCTCTCGGCGACGTTCTGCTCGCTGACTCACGACCAGCCGGGCAGCGTCTGTGCGAGCCCAGGGGTCGCGGCGGCAAAGAAGGCCCTAGGCATCAAGTGAGCCGCACGGCTCGGCCCGTCGCTGACTGGGTTCCTCTCTCCACGTGGATCCTAAGCCTCGCGGGCCTGGGCATCTCGGGCTATCTCACCTTCACCCACTTCGCCGGCACCCAGTACCTAGCGTGCTCGGACGCGGGCGTCGTGAACTGCGGGGTCGTCACGACCTCGGCGGAGTCCTACTTCCTGGGCGTGCCCGTCGCAGTGCTCGGACTCGTCACCTACGCGGTGCTGGGCGTTCTCAACTCCCCGTGGGCGTGGCGCTGGCGCCCCTACTGGATCCACGTGGCGCGCCTGGTCATCGTGGTGGGCGCGATGGCCTTCGTGCTGTGGCTCGTCGCCGCGGAGCTGCTGATCATCGATCACATCTGCCTGTGGTGCACGGGCGTGCACGTCGTGACCTTCGCGCTCTTCGTGGTGATGGCCTCCGTCGCGCCGACCCAGTTGGGCTCTAGTGGCGCTGGAGAATCCGCCGCTCCATCTCGTTGAGTCCGCCCCAGATGCCGTGCGACTCGTGGCGCTCGAGCGCGGCTTCCAGGCACTCCTCGCGCACCGCGCACGCCTGACAGATCCGCTTGGCGACGAGCTCGCGCTCGAGGCGCTCTTCCTTGCGCTCGCTGGCGTCAGGTGGAAAGAACAGTGAGCCCTCACTGCTGCGGCACTCGGCGAGGTCCATCCACGCCACGCGTACTACCGTCATCAACCCTCCCCCCGGTTGGCTCTGAGAGGCCCAGTCAAGCACCGTGGCGACCCCCGAGGCAAGGGTGATTTCACGGTGGGCCGAAGGGCCCCAAATTGGCCCGAATCGCTCCGCTACGCTCTGTTGGTGGACACCGTCCTGATCGCTAGCGACCTCGCCGCCCTGCGGCACGAACTGCGCACCATGCTCGAGGGGCCCGATCTCCTCATCGAGGAGGCGGTCTCGGGACCCGAGGTCCTCGACCTCGTTCGCGAGGGCGGCATCGACCTGGCCGTTCTCGACCTGCAGATCACCAACATGGGCGCCATGGCCATCTGCCTGGAGATGCACAACGAGGAGTCCTACGGCGCCGCCGAGGCCGTCCCGGTGCTGATGCTCCTGGACCGCCGCCCCGACGTTTTCCTCGCTCGGCGCAGCGGCGCCGAGGGCTTTCTCGTCAAGCCGCTCGAACCGGTGCGCGTGCGCGCCGCGGTCCGCAGCCTGCTGGCGGGTGGCGAGTACGAGGACGACGCGCTGCGCCCGACCACGGTGCGCGCCGCGGCGCGGTGAGCGACCAACCTCCCCCGTCGGGCCTCGCGCGGTTCCGCGCGCGCCTGCGCGGGCACGAAGACGCCCCCGCGACTCCCCCCGAGGCCGAGGCCATACACGTCCGCGTCGATCAGCTGAGCAAGCTCGAGCTGCGCGATGTGATGACCCCGCGCGTCGACGTGGCCTATCTCACCTATCCGGTCACCCCCGAGGCCGTCGCCGAGGCGGTTCGCGACACCGGCCACTCGTGCTTTCCCGTGGTAAGCGGTGACCTCGACGAGGTCACCGGGGTCCTCTTCGTCAACGACCTCTTCCGCTCGACGACGGTCAAGCGCCAGATCGGCGTCTCACTGCCGACCGCGGGCGAGATCAGTCGCAAGATCCGCCGTCCGCTGCTGCTACCCGAAACCCTCGACCTGCTCGAGAGCCTGGCCGAGATGCGCGAGCAGCGCCGCACGTTCGCCCTGGTGCTCGACGAGCACGGCGGCGTCGCCGGGGTCGTCTCGATCCGCGACATCCTTGAGCAGCTGGTGGGCGACTGGAGCGACGAGTTCGACGAGGACGACGAGGTCTCCATCGTGCGCATCCGCGAGAACCGCTGGCTCGTCGATGGCCAGACCCACGTCGACAAGGTCGAAGACGAGATCGGCCTTGAGATCCCCGAGGGCGAGTACGTCACGATCGCGGGGTTCCTCTTGGACCTGGCCGGTGAGATCCCCAGCGAGGGCGCGACCTACGCCTTCGAGGACTGGACGTTGAAGGTCCAGTCCCTCGAGAAGCGACGCATCAGCGAGATCGTGGTGGAGCGCCACGCCCCCGTCGAGGGCGCCGTTGGCTGAGGTTGCCTGCGCCGAGTAGGATTGTCGGGCTGCGGGGAAACCTGCCGCGGGCTGTAGCGCAGTTTGGTTAGCGCGCTGCGTTCGGGACGCAGAGGTCCCCGGTTCAAATCCGGGCAGCCCGACCACCATGCACGACATGGGACGAATAGGCCCCCATCGTCTAGCGGCCTAGGACACCACCCTTTCAAGGTGGCGGCACGGGTTCGAATCCCGTTGGGGGTGCGAGATAAATCACTGAAACACTAGTGATTGCAAGCGTTTTCGAGTGACCGCAGGTAACCGATGGTAGCCACGTTCGACCACTGTTACATGCCCGATTATGCCCGTCTTATGCCCACAGTGACCTGTCAGAGCCAAAGGCGAAAAGTGCGACATTGCGGACGAACCTCCAATTCGAGTCGGCGAGCGATCATCGTCACTAAGGACGATGAGGCGACTCGAGGCCCTTCCAAGTCTTCGGGCACCTCTCGAATGCCACGAGTGCGGCGTCGCTACTGAAGGGAATGGTTCAACGTTTTCATCACCACGTAGCTGTTGACTGCAGCCACTGATGGGAGCCCGGCAAGCCGCTTTGAGTGGAATGCTTCGTAGGCGGCGAGGTCGGCCACTTCCACCTGCAGCAAATAGTCGTAATTGCCCGTGACGTGATGACAGTGCGTGATCTCTGGCAGCTTGATGACGGCAGATTCGAAGGCGCTGACGTCGGCGCGCGCGTGACGCGCAAGTCTGACACCGACGACGACGCGAAGCCCGCGCCCGAGTGCCTCGGGGTCGACGATCGCCTGGTAGCCACGTATGGCTCCGATCTCTTCCAGACGACGGACCCGACGCAGGCATGGCGAGGGCGACAGCCCGACCATCGCGGCGAGGTCGGCATTGGCGATCCGTCCGTTGGCCCGGAGAATCGACAGTATTTGGCGATCCACGTCATCCATTGAGCCATATTATTGCGCGATTCGGCCATAAGAGGTGGATATTCCCTGTCTCCTCTAGCAATTGACTTCTAAATGTCGCAATTCTGGTGAATTTAGCAACTTTGCGACGATAACGTCGGCGGCAAGAACGTGTCGTCAATCCGGTAGGGGGAAGAGCATGACGGGCATCAACACAACTGTGGTCCACGCCGACCGTGACGTTCAACCGAGCAACGCGGTGGCGCCACCGATTTATCAGACGGCGACCTTCGGCGCGGACGACGCCGCGGCCTTCGCGCACGCGGCGTCAGAACCCCGAGGCAAGGACTTCTACACGCGCTTTGGGAATCCGAATCACGCCCAAGTGGCCGCCGTCGTCGCCGAGCTCGAAGGCACCGAGGCCGCGTTGGTCACCGCGTCGGGCATGGCCGCGCTCACCACCACGGTGCTGGCGCTCGTGTCCGCAGGCGACCACGTGATCGGCCAGAAGTCCACCTACGGCGGGACCGCCTCATTGCTGCTCACCCTTTTGCCTCGATTCGGAGTTACGACGACCCAGGTGGATCAGACCGATCCAGGGGCCTTTGAGCGAGCCGTGACCGACCGCTCCCGGTTGATTCTGCTCGAAACACCAAGCAACCCACTGCTCCAAGTCACCGACCTGCGCGCCGTCGCCGATCTGGCCCGGGCACACGGAGTTATCACCCTGGCCGACAACACGTTCGCCACGCCCGTCAACCAGCGACCCGCCGATCTGGGAGTCGATCTGGTGTGGCACAGCGCGACCAAGTACTTGAACGGCCACTCCGACGTGTTGGCGGGCGTGGTGGCCGGACCGGAACGATTGTTGGACAAGGTCTGGGAGACCGCGCTTCTTACCGGTGCGACCTTGGGTCCCTTCGACGCGTGGCTCTTGCTGCGGGGTTTACGAACCCTTCCGCTGCGTATGCAGGTTCACAACGCCAACGGCATAGCCCTGGCGAACGCGCTGGATAATCATCCCGCCATCACAAGAGTCCACTACCCGGGCCTCGCCGGACATCCCCAACACGCTCTAGCGAGCAGTCAGATGAGTGGCTTCGGAGGCGTGCTCGGCGTCGAATTCGCCGGCGGGTTCCATGCCGCCGACGACTTCATCGGCCATCTCAGGCACTTCCGCCGTTCCGCGAGCCTCGGCGGAGTCGAATCACTTGCGGTGCACCCCGCCTCGATGTGGCGAGGAATGTTGAGCGAGGAGAACATCGCTGCTTCAGGGGTGCCACTCGGGCTCATCCGCCTCGCTTGCGGAATCGAAGATGCCAATGACTTGTTGGAAGACGTCCTCGGTGCTGCCTCTGCACTGGATTCTTAACGAGATCCTCTTTGACAGAGGTCACTTGCCTGGTTCACGGCACCAGAGACTGCGAAGACCTATTTACGGACGTTCACTGGCGCAGGGAAGACTTGGACCTCGACTTCAACTTCACGACTTCGACCTTCATGATGGGACTTCTGATTCTCCAGGTTGTGCGCGTTGTTAAGCCCGAGCCGCGAGAGCGAGGCATGAGAATCCAATACCACCACGCGCATGAGCGACTCATCTGGCCGCTTCCCGTCGACTTCTTCTGGCCCCCACAGTTCTCGTTCACTGATGAGACGTCGCTCGAGGGATACCAGTCACGACGCTTTCCCACCCCGCTACCGAACACAATCCGGACTAGCCACGACCGCTCTTGAAAGGGTGCACTGCGGCGAAGTACTTCGTCAATATCGTGGAAGATCATGGTCTACTAGAGACAAAGGATGCGTTCTTCAATCAGGGGGTGGCACATTCATCCGAAGTTCTAATCGGACCAGACCTTCACAATGCGATCAGTCGTCGCCACTTTCACTTGGATTGATTGCACCGAGGTGCTCCAGAATCTGTTTATAGAGGATGTCGATTCCTAAAGGACAGTCGGTGACAGTGGCGACATGACGACCTTGGCGCGGTTTGCTCTTACCGACGACTGCTTCGGCCTCAGCGAGCTTCCCTGGCACGACGCTCTCTATATACGCCTCAAAGCTCTCCATCGGCGCGTCCCAATCCGTTGCGACGGTAAAGATACCGTGCCGTGCGCCAACTTCGCGGACATCCGCGAACATGAGCTTTCCCGAATCTTCGATCGTGCTGCGTAGTTCCTCTATCGTGACACCCGCATCAATCACTTGCTTAAAGACCTGTGACTTTCTGTCGCCAAATTGGAGAATGCCGCCATCGCATACGATGACCCACGGCACGCCGAGACCATGTAAAAACCTCACAAATGTTCTGTAGCCCAGATCACCGTCGACGGAGAAAAATTCAACGTTGAGCGCATCGGGCGTTCCATATCGGTTCGCGGACGCACTCTTGCCAAACCATTGGGGAAGCGCTCCCAGCTCAGTGCCGCCCTCTACAAGGATCACTCCGCGTGCAAATAACAGGGAACGTGCATCGGCGGACTCACCCAGTACCTTGCGCAGACGCGATTCGTCACTCGTACTGCTCGTCTTAAGACGACTTGCACGTGTCACTCCATCTCTGAGATCGAACCGAATCGTACTTGTCACATCAGTGGTCTCGTCGAAGGACACCATGTATGGCGAATGCGTCGTCACGATGAACTGGCCGGACGTATCACGTAATTCACCGAATAGTCGGCGTTGCAGTGTTGGATGCAAATTACGCGCCGGCTCATCGAGTATCGCGACTCGTCCGACCGAATCCGAAAGTGTCGCGCTGAGCAAGAGCGCTTCCCAGATGCCGGCCCCAGCGAATTCGACTGGGAGATCACGTCCTTGGCGCCCAATAACTACAGAAATTGAAAGGCTCGCAGGTTGTTCGTCGCGTTGGCTAGTTGTGTGATTGCTCGTGGCGAGCGTTACGTCAAACTCGAGCCCTGTCAGCCGTGTAAACAAATCTTGACTAGCGGCGAACCGCACCCGCTCGGACGCGTTCCCATTTTTCAAGCGAAGGAGGCGTAGGGGCAATTGGCCGCCATCGGATGGTGATTGATAGAAGCTACTCTCAGCGATGGAGTACTCACTCTTGGGTGGTTGTCGGAGGTCACCGAGCAAGTTGAACCCGTTACCCAAGAGCCCGCGCAGCACCCACGCGAACGAGTATGAACGTCCTTGAATCTCTGCAAACGGAATCCCAGCCAGTGCGGCCCAAACTCGTACGGACTCGCGCGCTGGTGAAGCGCTGCCATCGATCGAAATGATGAGAGCTTCACCGAAGTCCGGAAGCAAATCTGAGAATAAGAAGGGGGCTTTCGGACGACGAATCTCGTCGAGGTCCAACTTCTGGGCTAAGGCGTAACTTCGAACGCTGGGACGCGCCTCGGACACTCGAACAATGGCGCCGGCCGATGGTGCGCCATCGATCACCCATTGGTACTTCTCTCCACCGACGTCGAACTCGTAGCCCAACGTCCACTGTCCCGTCATCGTGTCAACTAGGTTGGTCACGATTTCACCCTGCATCAGCGGCGACAGCATGTCGGCAGAAATGGCGTTGATCCAAGCGAGAAGCTGCGTTTCATCAAGGCCGCTTGGGTTGTCGCGAAGGATGCTTGTCATCACTGCGGCTGGCACGACGTTGAGCAGTAGCTCTCTTTCCCACTTCTCGGTGAAGGCGATGCCCAAACGGATGCTTGTCACACTGGCAGACGTTGCCTCGAACCGGCGAGCTGCTCCGAAACGGCTCAGCGAGCGATACGCGTCCATCGAAGCCGTCGCAGATCGTTCAATCGCCGACAAAACGACTTCGACAAGGCGCAACAGATTGGTCTTGCCCGAGCCGTTCGGGCCGACGACGACAAGAGTCGTCTTTGGCAGGTCGTCTAGAATCAGCGTCTCAAACGAAAGAATCTCGTGGGCCTCAACTCTGTTCAAGCGCATGGTGCGAATTTCAACATCGTCGTTGCGGCACTCGTTTCATTTTGTTGGCGGAAGTCTGGGAATGTTCTCAAGTGAGCTTCCAGTCCGTAACTTGCGAAATCATGGTCGGATCATAGGCATCCGGGCACGGTCCGGATCCATGCCGATTAACGCGGCATCTATTCTGCGTCTTGATCACCCAACTTACTTGTGATTCCAATTATCCGCAATCCGACCCTCTCGAAGTTGGTCAAGCTCAGACCAATGTCGAATGCGACTCGACTTCCAAGATTCTGAATGTTTTGCGCAACCATCAGTAGTAAGTAGGGTGCCGTGGATGGTTGCGCGCGCTTCATCTCCACAAGGTGGAAGTTCTCGCCGGTTTCCAAGTGACCAAGCAACGCTCCCATGGCCGAGTGGCTGTCCATGAACGACAACGACCTGTATTGCACGTCGTAGACCCTGACTGCATCAGGAGCGAGTTCGCCGTGGTTCTCTTTCAAGAGCTCTCCCACTCGTTCGTGTACATCCTTCCAGTTGATCCCCTTCGACTCCCAATCGAGTTGCTCGGCAAACTCTGCGAAATTGTCCCAGCCGTTCTTCCCCATGCGGTACTGCTGAAATTTGGCATCTTCCTTTAGCATCGCAAGTCCTTCTGTTGGGCTGAGTGCCAGTAAGTGCCCGATCACCCAACACTCAAGAATGGGGCGCGCAAGTGCAGGTGCCACATCGTCGAAGTCCACCTCGTAGAGCGCAATCATCCCTTTGAACAGCCTTGTAGCTCTAGCCAGCGCTGCCATTTCAAATAATCGTGCCCGATCCGTTACTCGAGCAGTCATGTGTGGTGCAACATCGCTCTCGATGAGTTCGACAAGTTCGTGGGCAGCCGCAAGCGCTTCCGCCCAAGATTGCCGGCTGGCTTCATCCTCAACCATTCCCCGCACCTTCTGACTCGATCTGGCTTAACGAATTGACCTGGCAGAATCTATGTGAACCGTGCAACATCGGTCAGTTGCGACGATCTAACCCTGTGAGTGGATACCTCCGGAAGAGTCGTATCGTTGTCGTAGTCTCGTGCCATGTCTCAATTTCATCACACTGTTGCCCTTATCGATGCAGCTATTGGATTCCTGTCCACGGGGTTACTACTAATCGTTTTTTTGGGCATGACGTTCGCCAACGATCAAGAGGCGAGGTGGCGAGATCTTTGGCCTTGGCCCCTGGCGTTTCTCTTGGCGCTTGCAGTTTTAGGCTTGGTAAATTCCGCCGTAGTCAACAGTGCCTGCCATGGATTCTGTCCTTAGAATCCGGCAAATGACATCGGCGCATGTTCCGATGAACGTACCTATAGTCTGTTCGGGGCACAGACCTTGCCTAAGTTGGTTTACGATTACGTAGGTGAATTAGTTCCGATTCTTCTCATGTGCTCGAAATTTCACCACTTCCGCCGGGTTGGCAAGTGCTTCGAGAGCATCAGCAACAGCGCGGTCTCTATCCTGAATTGCATGCTGATAGCGCATCGCCGCTGCGGCTGAAGCATGCCCCGCCCGATGCATTAGTTCTACCGTGGTAGCGCCAGTTGCAGCGGCCAGCGTTAACCCGGTGTGTCGTAGATCGTGAAGTCTTAAGTCCTTACGCCCAATTGTTGCCCGTGCCCGATCCCACGCAGACTGCAATGCGTCTCTGGTAAGTGGATTCCCGTCTCTCCCTGAAAATACGAGAACATCGGGTCTGGCGTCAGTGAACTTGTCAAGGTGTTCAACGACGGCGGCCATCAGGAAGTTTGGAACTGCAATAACTCGACGGCCGGCTGCCGTCTTTGGAGTTTTAACCACCGACTCCCCATCCATTGTGAACGTTCTACTCTGTTCCACACGGATGGCCGAATGAAGAACGTCAACGTCTTTTCGTCTAAGACCCAGTATCTCTCCACGACGAAGCTGACACCAAGTTGCCATCAGAACTATCACACGCAGATGCTCTGGCATGGCCGCCGCGAGAGCTTCGACTTCCTCAACCGTCGCGATGGGTCGCTCGGCCGCACGTTCGGTTCCGGCGCCGTCAACCTTGCATGGTGAGGTGAGAATGAGACCATCAACGACGGCCGTTCGCATGATCGATGACAGGAGGCGATAGGCCTTAGCAGCAGTGGCAGGATGATCCTGAGCGATGCCGGCGTGCCACCCCCGTACCTTTGACGGGCTTAGTCCCGCCAGAGTTGCCTCTCCTAGGGACGGGAACACATGGCGATCTAGAACGTGATGGTAAAGCTCCCGCGTCCGCACAGCGAGATCCGGCCGACGATTGAGCCACTCTTTGGCATACGCGCGAACCGTCGTCTGACCTGCTCGAGGATCGATCCAGGCGCCACGGCGAAGATCAGTTTCAATGGTGGCGAGATGGGCCAACGCGTCGGCCTTGGTAGCAAACGTCCCCGCAGAGTGAATCCGGCCCTCATGGAAGTACATCGCTTGCCAGCGGCCTGAAGGGCGCTTGCGGATGGTTCCAAAATGTCGACGCGTCACCTGATGGCCTCCACTCGTTGACTCACTACCCAACGGTCGAGGTCGGACTCCAGAAATCGAATCTTTGTTCCGGCAAGCCTGACGAAGGGCACTCGCCGCTCTTGGATAAGCCGTCTGATGAACCGTTCCGAACAACCCAGCCGCTTCGCAGCGCCAGGAACATCAAGGAGGGGCCGTTCATCGGGTCGTCCGATCGAACTCGCCTTGCCGTCTTGCTTGACCTTCGACGCCCCCTCACGCATTAGGTCGGGTCCCAACCCGTAGCCAAAGGCCCTTCGACGATCTATGACAACTGACACTTTCAGGCGACGAGGCTGCGAGAGCCTGATGATTCGAACTCGACTCTGCACCAACGACCCACGAGCGACGGCCCGCGCGATTCAATGATCGGGCCGAAGCACTAACACTTGGCAATCCAACTTGCAGGGTCTTACGACTTGAACAATACCTGATCAATTGGACTTTTGACCCTATAGCCCTGGCGTTATTCTTCGCGAACCACCTATGAGCAAGCGAAGAATGATGGGCCGGAAAGTTGCACTCATGTGCGGTGGCTTGGCGGCGTGGGTGATCTTTCCGTCCCTGCCCTCCAGCGCCAGTACCGTTCGCTACCGTGCCTTCGACCAGATCTCCCAGTCCTACGAGATTCCTGTCACCAACCCCGCTGACCACGCCACCTGGTCGAGTGTGGTTCTGGTCGCGTCGGCAACCCTCGACACTCGAAACCCCGACGGCAGTGGCGTGACTGCGCCCACCGGGAAGATTTATCTGTCGCTGCAGGCAAGTTCCAGCCCGGTCCAGCTCCCCCTTTCGAATCCGGATTCGGGCAACTTCTTCTCCAATATCACGCCCCTGCCGGCCTCGGCCATCAGCTACGTAGCGAGCTCTGGCCGGCGCTATCCCGTAACGAGGGCGAACCCAGTCGATCAAACCAACAGTCCAGGGCCTCAAGACGGGCTGATCGACGCCACCTACTACTTCACAGTGCCCCTCTCGAATCGTCGAGGAACCATCGTGATCTCGCCCTGTCGCAGCATTGGCGTCGAGTATCAGAACTTCGTCGGCGGGACGCCCGTGCCACTCGCCATCGGCGGACCGACACGCATTCCCGTTTCCTTCCCGGCACAGCTGACCGTCACGACCACGCCACGTCCACCGTCGTCGAGTTCGCAAAACGCTGTCGCAACTCCCGCCTCGGCGCTGAACGGACTGACCACGTTGGCCGCGAGCCTGATCGTCCTCTTCACCATCGTGAGGGTGCGCAAGAGGAGGCAGCGTGTGTCGGCTCAGCCGGCCGCTGGCTCTGCTCCACCATCTCCGACGCAACCACCCAAGGCGACCTTCGGACAGCCCACCACGACACCAACGCATTCGCCCGACGCAGTGGTGTCGCAGGTCGCGCCAACCAATGTCGAAGTCGCTGACCTTGAACCGATGGAGCCACACACGGCCCTGCGAATCGACGTCTTGGGGTCGCTCGCCATCTCGCCAACCTTCGCCTCGCCAAGTGATCCCGTACGCGCGATCATCGCCTACCTCGCGATCAACAGCGATCGTGCCCACTCCCTCGACGAGATCCAAACTGCCGTCTGGCCCCTCACCGAGAGTGGCACCGACATCAAGCGACCGGCGATGCGTAACTACATGACCGACGCCCGCAAGGTCGTAGGCGATCGACACTTGCCCACGGCTTCGGGGCGTCCCGGCTACCAGCTCGTTGACTTCGACACGGACTGGGCGCACTTCCAACGGCTTCTCGCTCAGGCCAACACGACGTCGCCCAACACACGCGACCTGCGACGTGAAGCGCTCAACCTCGTGCGCGGGGTCCCCTTCAGCGCCGATACAACTCGTTACTTTCACTGGACCTTCACCACCTCGGTCGTCTACAAGATGGTCGAGGCGGTGACCGACCTCGCTCATGGTCTCAGTCGGGAGCTCGTCCTCGCAGGCGATCTCGCCGGAGCGGAGTCGGCACTTCGTCAGGGACTGCTCGTGGACGAGGCCTCCCTCACCCTGTGGCAAGACCTCACTGACGTGGTCCTCGAGTCGACCAACCAGAGCCTGCTCGACCTGCACTGGCGCATGGCGAGCGCTGTCCTTCGCCCCGAGGATGTCGTCGTCCTGCGAGAGCGAGTGAACGGGTAGATCCGTCATCTCGACATCTCCCATCCGTCGAGGAGACGGCGGAGTCGTCGCTCTGCCCGGGCCCGACGCATGCGCAGCGCGTCGTAGGTCTCTCCGGATCTGGCCGCGAACTCGCGAAGCGTGAGGCCTCGGCCCCTCGTGGCCTCGAGAAGGCGACGCTCCTCGGCGTCGATGACACGAGCGCTCACCGCTCGACTCAGCTGGTCCTCAAGCAGGAAGGTCTCGTCGTGCGCTTCGTCGACCACGTCAACGTCGTCGATCAGTGACTCTGCGGCCACGTTACGACGGGCCATCCGATGCATCTGCGCGTCGGTTGAGCGCAGGCTGTGGCGCACGACGAAGTCAACCCTCTCACCTTCGACCAGCTCGTGGGTCCACTGCAGGGCCTCGGCGGCGTGGGCGAACACCTCAGACACCATGTCCTCGCTCGGTTGGCCCCGACCCAGGCGCCGGGCGACGCGCTCCAAATCTCGTCCGAGAGCGACGAGCGCTGGGAGTTGAAACTCGGGCTCGACGGCTGTCCATTCGAGCAGCTCTTCGAGGGCCCGTCGTTGGTCCAGGCTCCGACCCTGGAGGCGAAGGACCCACTCCAGGGCGTTCGAGGCGCCGGACAGGTCGAGGCAGTAGTGCTCGAGCTTGGCCATAAGCGCCCGGCCCGAGGATCCCGCGGAGCGAGCCCCCAGGTCGGTTACCAACAGGGACATGAATGTGGGTGTGTAGTTCATGTCGGCAGAGGACCAATATGAATTCACGACTTCGCACCCAAGGTTCGTCATGTGAACTCACAATCCGTGCCGGCACTGGTGTTTCGACCACCTCGGCGGTCGGTTACCGACATCTCATGACGTGTCATGACGGATCACCAAAACCGTCATGATCGGCGCCGCGACGCGCTTCGAAAGCCTCCTCGCGCAGTTCGCGCTGCATGGCGAAGAGGACCTCGGCCCACGCGCTCGAACGGGGGTCGTCATATCCCCGGCCCTCGTAGTGGAACGTCCCCGCCAGCGACGTGACCCCGCTGGAAGCAACCATGAAGGACGTTCGGGCTTCTCGCAGTTCGCGAAAGGTCGTAGAGTAGCCGCGTGACTTTGTGATCAGTTGGCCGGTGAAGCCGAGGGCGTGGGCGTGGTCGCGCAGTCGCAGGTGCGCCAGTTCCGACCTCCCCCCGAGGTCCCAGGCGGCGAGGGCGAGGCGGCGAACGTGGGGATCGCCGACCACGGAAACGATCTGGCGACGGGAGCGAAACCGACGAGCCAACTCGCTTCGCCCACCCGTCGTCTTGGTGGCGTACTTCGCGATGTAGGACGACACCCTGGGCGCGCCACTGGGTTCACTCACCAGGTCGCGGATGTCCATGATCGTCCCCCAGCGCAGTTCCCGACTGCGTAGATCAGTCACGCTCGCTCGTCGCACCGCGCGACGGATCACTTCGGCCAGCAACTCACTGGTGATCCACGACGGAGGCTCCGATATGGCGCCCTCGGGCCCGTCAACACGAAGGATGACGTGAAGGTGCACGAGACCGCGGCGCTGGACCTCGGCGACCTTGAGATAGTGCAACTGGGCCGCGCGGCGCAGCCTGACCTGGTTGAGCCCGCCCGCCTCCGCGAGGAGGCGCCGGATGAGCTGCACCGTGTTGTTCCAGAGGCGCGAGACGTGGGCGTTCCAGAGGACCGCGCCGTCGTAGTCAAAAAACTCCGGGCGCAGGGGCTTGCCCAGAACTGGATCGTCGAGCTCGTGGCGTTGGGTGCAGACGGGTACGTGCGCGTGAGTCTCCTGCGATGCGCGTTCGAAGAAATCCCTCGAAGCGTCGCCGAAAGTTCTCGAGATTGCGCCATCCGTCGATTCGCGAAGAGGATCTCGTCTGACGACGCATCCGCCGCTCGCAGTGATCGTGTGCACTGAACCGAATGACGGCGCGGTGAGCGTAACGAAGAGACGAGGGTGCGAAGCGACCGACGCCGGCGTGCCCTTGCCTCCAATCAGACCCGTCGAGACCAGGATCCACGCGTCCGCCCGATACAGATACGCGCACGCCGGACACACCACTTCGCGACGGTCCTTGCAGGCGACGAGGAGCCTCTTGGAGTTCACTTCACCGGTCTCGGTGCTTACCACTTCGCCCGTCAAGCGAATCGGGTGCGAGCAGTTCCTTGCGAGATCGATCTCTCGCACCAGAGCGAGTCGCTCTTCCGCGTTCACGACGACGTCCGCAGCCGAAGGGCCCGGTCCGCCAGGCTGTCGATCTCCTCGTCCGACAAGTACGGCGTCATGATCAGCACGGGGACGCCGCCCTCGGCGAGGAGATAGCCGATGCCCCGGGTCGAGGGGTCGATTGTCGACGCCGAGAAACCCTGCTGGGCCCATCCCTGGCCGAGGATGGTGTCCGACGCATCGGTACTGGTGCAACGCATCGCCAGGCGAAACGAGAAGAGGTCGCGGATCCAGGTCGGGACCACCTCGTGGCTGGGTTTCTGGGTCGCTGCCACGACGATGATGCCGGCGGCTCGACCGCGCGATACGAGGTCGCGCAGCAGTTCGGCGAAGCGGTCGCGGGTTTCCTTCTTGCCGCCACGCAGGTAGAAGGCGAGCTCGTCGACGACGAGCAGGTGCAGGCCCTCGTTCTGGGCTCGCGTGATCTTGCGCTGACGGGTCGCCGCGAGCACCTGGTAGCGAAAGTCCATGATCTGGCGAAGGCCTTCGAGAGCGGCCACCGCCTCGTCCTGATCCGCTCCGACAAATCGGTCAGCGACGTCCGCCCAAGCGGCGAGTTCCACCTGCTTGCCATCCAGCAGGGTGAGGCCCACCGACGGGTCGAGCGCGGCAGCGGCGATGATCGTGGAAAGCGCCACCGACTTACCGGATCCTGGCTCGCCGCCGATCAGCAAGTTGTGCTCGGGCAGGCCGATCTGAACCGCGAGGCCGTCTTGGCCGACGCCGAAATACACCGGCTCCCAGAGCGACGTCTCGTGAAGTTTCGTGAGAGGTGAAGCGAACTCTCGAGGGAAGGCGTTCGATCGAATCACCACGATCTCGACGTAGCGGGCGTTCTGAGGGATGACCTTTACCCGAACTTCACGTACTCCGAGTGCAGCAGCGAGTTCGGGCGCCCGATTCTTCATGACGGCAAAATGCAGCCCCATGGGAAGCGAGACCAGAAAGCGATAGCCGACGGGGATCTTGGCTGAACGAACGACCTTGGGGATCCGGCCCGACCGGCCAACGATGGCGCAATGCCACAGCCCCATATGCAGCCAGAGGCGGGCGTGGTTCTCCCTGATCTGATTCGAGAGCCGCTCGCGAAGTTCGGGGCGAAGGAACCAGAGGGCCAGGCCCACTGCACCGACGAGCAATGGCCCACTAGGCCCTAGACGCCTCGAAAGGGATAGCGCGAGGAGGAGACCAACTGCAATTGAGAGCTCGACGCGGCGCCCCTGGATGTAGATACCCATCCAGGGGCGACGCTCGAACGCGGAGGATCCGCCGTTACGCACGCTGGCCCCCGTTTCGCCGGCTCCACATCCACCAAGCGCCCGCGCCGAGCACGGCGAGCCCCATATGGGTAAGCGCCCACGCGAGGACGAACTGAACCAGAGTGGCAACGACGAGGAAGACGAGGAGCCGGCCCACTACGCGCCGACCTTCACGGCCTCGACGCGGTCAGCACGAAAACTGACCCCGTGGTTCGTGCCAACCTCCCAGGTGCTCGCGACCAGGTTCGTCACCTTCACGAGGGTGAACTCGGCGAGACCCTTGGGCTCTCCCGCCACCTTCACGGTGATCGAGTCCTTGATTCCCGTGCCAGCCGCGAAGAGCGGCACGTTGAACAGTGCGACGCCGTTCTCGTCCAACTTCGGTGCCCTGGTCTCGTAGTCGAGGACGGGTTCAGCGGGTCCAGCGGCCGCAAACTTCACGGTGGTCGTGTCGATGGGCAGTCTCATGTCTCTCCTTACGAGGGATGAGACATTCATCCCCCATAGGAATAGGACGTTTTCTGGCCTCTTTCGAACACAATGTTTCGTGAGAGCTCGGCAGATTCCTCTCGACAGGACTCACGTCGGGGATTCTGGGGATCACACACTTGGCCCGATGGGCCGACCGCGCGCTACGCGCCGGTCAGCCCCGGGCGAGGAGCCGATGGGTCGTACAACGGCTCCGAGTCGATCGGTGATGAACTGTTCTCTACGTCTTCAAGCAATGACCACGCACGATGCCGCTTCCGTAGCTGAACATCTGCGCCTCGATGAGCTTTCGCGATCCCGGATACGTCATCTTGCTTCTGGCGGACTTCGCCTGCAAGCCTCAGGTGTGGCACTACTGATCGCGGGATCGGTCATGTTGACGTCCCCTGAAGTGGTGTAATTTACCCGGTCCTTCGTGAAGACGGGCCACCGGAGTATTTCTTGATGTGTCCATAGCAAGGCACGAAAGGAATACTCCGATGACCCACCATGATTTTGACCTGTCCGAGGTGCTCGGCGCACTTCAAAGCGACGAGAGCGGCGACCTCGTTCGCCAGATGGTCAGCTTCCTCTATCAGGCGTTGATCGACGCCGAGGCGACCGAGGTCGTCCAGGCCGAACGCCACGAGCGTTCTCTGGCTCGCACCACCCAACGCAACGGATCGCGACCGCGGCTGGTCTCGACCAAGGCCGGCGACGTGGAGCTGAAGATTCCCAAGCTGCGCAAGGGCTCGTTCTTTCCGAGCGTGCTCGAGCGGCGCCGACGCATCGACCAGGCCCTCTACGCCGTGGTGATGGAGGCCTACGTGCACGGGGTCTCGACGCGCAAGGTCGACGACCTCGTGATGGCACTCGGCGTGGGCGCGGGGATCTCCAAGTCCGAGGTCTCGCGAATTTGCGCGCAGCTCGACGAGGAAATGAACGCCTTTCGCACTCGCAGTCTCTCTCACCTGGCCTTTCCCTACCTGCTCTGTGACGCCACCTACGTCAAGGCCCGCGTGGGCGGACGGGTCGTCAGCCGGGCCGTCGTGGTCGCCACCGGTGTGGCCGAGGACGCCAGTCGCGAGGTGCTGGGCGTGTCCATTGGCGACTCGGAGGACGCGGCCTTTTGGACCGAGTTCCTGCAGAGCCTGCGCGAACGCGGACTGCATGGCGTCCAGCTCGTGATCAGCGATTCGCATCTGGGCCTCAAGGCAGCGATCGCGAAGGTCTTTCCCGGGGCCTCCTGGCAGCGCTGTCGGGTGCACTTCATGCGCAACGTGCTCGTGAAGGTGCCACGGACCCAGCAATCGATGGTTGCCGCCATGGTGAGGACGATCTTCGCCCAGCCCGACGCCGAGCACGTCGAACGACAGGTGAAAGAAGTGGCGGCCACCATGAAGCGCAAGTTCCCACTGGTCACCGAGATGCTCGAGGACGCCGCCGAAGACATCACGGCCTTTCGCCACTTCCCGACGAACCACTGGCAGAAGATCTGGTCGACCAACTCGCTCGAACGCCTCAACGCCGAGATCAAGCGACGCACCAACGTGGTCGGGATCTTCCCCAACGACGCCGCGGCGTTGCGTCTCATCACCGCGGTCTGTGTCGAACAGCACGACGAATGGAGCGTCTCAGAGCGTCGTTACCTTTCCCACGAGTCCATGGATCAGTTGAAGAGTGACGCACTACCTCCGGCGAAGGTTGCCCTCACCAAGGTCAAATGACAAGATGGTCACGCATCGAGAAGTGCTCCATCGGAGTTACACCACTCGGCGGGACGTGATCCAACCGTGAACTGCTCGATGCGGCGGCACTCTGCCGACAACTCGTGCCCCAAGGGAGCGTCGAGGCGTTCTTGGCCGACCACCGTCACGAGCTGTTCCCCGACGCCATGTTCGAAGACCTGTTCATTTCCAAGCGGGACCGACCTTCGATTCCTGCCGACACGGTGGCCTCGGTCATGGTCCTCCAGGCCCTCGAAGGTCTCTCGGACCGCGACGCCGCGCGGGCGTTGACCGACCGGATCAGCTGGAAGGTGGCCTGCGGACTGGCCCTCGACGAGGCGGGCTTTGACTATTCGGTCCTCACCTACTGGCGAACGCGCCTGCGCAACTCCGAGCGTCCCGAGCGATCTTCGAGGCGGTGCGCGCGGTGGTCGAGGCCACCGGGGTTCTTACGGGCAAGACCCGCCGGGCGCTCGACTCGACACTGCTCGATGACGCCGTCGCGACCCAGGACACCGTCACCCAACTGGTCGCGGCGATCCGGCGCGTGCGCCGCATCGTGCCCGCGGCGAGCAACGTCACCCTCCTCGCCCTCGACTACGACGCCGCGGGCAAGCCAGCAATTGGCTGGGACGACGAGGTGGCGCGAGGCGAGCTCGTGAACGCGTTGGTCGTTGACGCGCTTCGTCTCCTCGACGCGTGCGCCGAGGTCGAGGGCCCCGAGGCTGGCGCGGCGCTCGGACTGCTGGGCCTCGTCGCGGGCCAGGACGTCGAGCTCGACGACGAGGGTCTCTGGCGCATCGTGCGCGGGGTCGCGAAGGACCGCGTCATCTCCGTGGTCGACCCCGAGGCCCGCCACATGCACAAGAGTCGCAGCGACTACCGCGACGGCTACAAGGCCCACCTGGCCGTCGAGCCCGAGACCGGACTCATTACCGGCGCGGCTCTCACCCCGGCGAACACGCCCGACGGTCCGACCGGGGTGGCGCTGCTCGAGGGCGAAGGGCCCGGGCTCCAGATCCTCGCCGACTCTGCCTACGGCTCGGGCGAGACCCTCGCGGCTCTGAAAGAGGCCGGCCACCACCGAGCGATCAAGCCCTTCCCTTCCAACACGGCGGTGCCGGGTGGATTCCACCGTGACGACTTCGTCGTCGACGAGGACGCGGGAACGGCCACCTGTCCGGCTGGACACGTCGTCGCCATCACCCCGCGTCGCTACGCGACGTTCGGGGTGCGCTGCACGAGTTGCCCACTGCGATCACGCTGCACGAACGCTCGCAACGGCCGTCATCTCACGCTCACTGCTCATGACGCAGAGCTCGTCGAGTCTCGTCGGGCCTGGTGCGACAGAGAGTTCATTTCGGACTATCAAAAATATCGTCCGATGGTCGAACGATCGCTCGCGTGGCTCGTGAGGGGCTCTTCACGGCGCGTCAGATACCGCGGCGTCGAAAAGAACCAGATGGGCCTCTCGACCCGGGTCGCCGCCATCAACCTGCGACGTCTGGTCAATCTCGGGCTCGCCTTTGACGGCACCTGGACGCTTCTCACCACGTGAGGGGACGGCGCAAGTCCAGGCCGTCAAGAAAGGGACCACTTCACGGGCGCTGCCCACCAGGGTGGCCGACTTCAACCCTCTTCACGTCGGCGCTTTGGTTCAGACATGTCCCGGACTTGCACCATGAAACATACGCCCAGAATCGGCGTTGTTCAACAGTCTCCTAGGCGGAGGCGAAGCGTTCGTGGAGCCACTCGAGGGAGTTCTCCTCGAGCATTGCGTCCTCCCACCCTTCGAGCTGGTCCTCGATCGCGGCCAGTGACGCGACCTTGGCGATCACCACCACGGTGAGCTCGCTGATCTCCTCGTCCGACACGAGGAAATCTCCGAAGATGTCCTCATTGATCAGCGCGTCGGGCTCGACCATCAGGTAGAGCTCACCGGTCGCTTCGACCCAGGACAGTTCGTACTCGTTGCCCGACGCGTCGGTCCACTCGCTTCCGAACTCGAACTCCGCGCTCTCGCGTCGCGCCTCGTTCTGCTCGTAGAAGGTTTCGATGTCCATGGCCGCAGCCTAGATCCGCTATGTGCGCGGCGCGGTGCGTTCGCCAAGTCATTCTCGTCGGCGTGGGAAATGGACGTCGGCACGGTGCGCGCAGAGGAGCCCTTCGGTGCGCGACCCCTCGTGGACTGGGGGTCATGACCACTGACCTCATTGCCCAACTACGGCGGGAGTGGCAACGCTCCGGCCGCTCCCCCGACGCGGTATCCGCGCTCGCACGATTGCGGGACCGTCACCCCGACCTCAAACTCGAGGGTCTCGACGACCTCTACGACGTCGTGAGCGCCCTCGAGATCCGTGGTGGGCGGACGGTCCTCGAACGAGCCGAGATCGTCACCGCCCTGCTCGAGGAGGCGTCCGACCCCCGCGTGCACCGCGCTCTCCTTCAGACGCTGGTGCCTGGTGTGGTGAGCGTGTGCCGTCAACTGCGCTTCGGCCAGGGCATCATCGTCGATCCCGGCGAGACCTTCGCGGTGGCCCTCGGGTTTCTGAGCGAGCTCCTCGTGGACTGGGCGGGTCAGCACCGCGCCTACGCAGCGCCGGACTTGCTATCGGCGCTTCGTGGTCGCCTTCGCCGCTGGCTCCTCAAGGAGAAGGGAGCAGTCGCCCAGGTCTCGGCCTTTGACGTGATGGACGTGGCCGCGGAGATGTCTTCGACCCTCGAGGCGCGCCTCGCTAGCTACCGCGGCGGACCCGAGGACCGTCTGGCGCGATTGACCTACGCCCGAGTCTTCGAGGGGCGATCCCTGCGCGACCTGGCCCAGGCCGACCACAGTTCGCCGACGTCACTGCGCGGCGAGCTCCAACGATTCGCCCGTCGGTGTCTCGTGTGAGCTTGGGTCTTTCGTCCACAGACCAGCCCGACCGTCTCCCGATACCGTGGAACGCCGATGACGCAAACGAGTTCATCTCGCTGGGGCGCGCAGCTCGTGATGTGGTCGAGCCCCGTTTTGTTACTCGTGATGCTCTTCTCGATGACCACGTCGGCGCGGGCCCAGCGTTCCCCCCACGTCAGCGTCGACGTGGCTCCAACGACGAGTCCAGCGTCGATCCCGACGACGACCTCACTCGCGCCGGCGAGCACCACCTCGACGCTGCGGCGAGCTCCGAGGACTCCCCCGGCGTCGACGAAGCCGTCGCGACCGGCGACGCACGCGACGAACTTCTCCGCCGCGACCGCTTCGAACGAGAGCTCAAGCGGGTCCGGCGTCGGCGCCAGCGTCTCGAACGGCGTCGTAGCCGGGGTGCTCGCCGGCGGACAGGTCGTGGACGTTCCCCTGAACGGCCCCGGAACCTGGGAGATCTGGGCGAGCGCCCCAGTGGCGACGCGACTGGTCTGCCCCCGCGCGAACACGTCCTTCGCCGACCTCGTCGTGATCGACAGATCCCAGACCTGCCAACTGCTGATCACCGCGAGCACCACGAGCGCCACGTCCTGGCGCCTCGCGCCGCGCTCGTGAAGCGCTTCGCCACTGGTCCGCTCCACGGCGTCGCCCTCGCGCTGTACTTCGTGCTGGTACCCATTGTGGTCGTCGACAAGTGGCGCGTGGCGGCCGGCCTGTCCGACGGGTCCGTGGTGCGAGCGCTGCTGGTGGGCCTCTCGCTGTTCTGGCTCGCCTTCCTCGTTCAGGTCCTTCGTCAGGTCGCCCGGCTTCGCCGTGGCGAGAGCGCCGGGGCGGGTGGCAGTGCCTGGCTGGCCGGCCTCGTCGTGACGATCGCGGCGTTCCTCTTGGCACCGGGCCTCGCCCACGCCCCCTCGCGGGCGTCGGGCTCCGCGTCTATGAGCTCACTCGTCGCAGCGGGCTCTCACGGCCACGGCCACGCCCCCGTCGGAGCGATCAGTCCAGTGGCCCTCGCGATCGCCGCTCGTCGACGGCGCGACGCCCTGCGAGAGGTCGGCGAGAACGACGACGACGTCGATGGCACCATTGCGCTGCTACGCCGCGGCAACCCCCGACTCCTCGCCGGCGTGAACCATCTCCTGCGCGGCCGCCGTGACGGCGTGGTGCGCCTCTCTGGCGACTACTCCTTCCTCGCCGTGGAAGAAGAGGCCGCGCTGTGCGTCCTCGTCCTCGACGAGGACGAGGACGGAACCGTCGTGTCCTTCGCCCGCGAAGGGGGACGCCTGAGGGTGCCGGCGACGAGCACCGCCGAGGAGATCGCCGACGGCTGCGTGGCCGCGCACCGCGGTGGCACCCTGCGACTGGCCCGTACCGAGGACGAGCTGCTGCGCCACCTGGCGACGCGCACATTGGGCTCGACCCTCGTCCTCTACGACGGCCCGCCGGTCGATGCGGCACTCGCCGAGCACGCCGTGGTAGTGGCGCGCGTGCGCGCCGCGCGCGCCAGCGAGACTCTCGTTCTGGGATCGGCACCGAGCGCTGCCGCGGGCCGCACGGTGCGCGTCGAACTGCTGCGCGCCGAACCGGTAGTGGTCGGCCTCGCCGAGCCCTTCACGGCCACTCTGCGCCGGCGCTGCGTCGAGATGGTGGCCTACCTCGCGCTGCACCGGCACGAACCGGTCACCGGCGACCGGCTACGTACACGCGTCCTGGCCCACGCCGACGCAGACGCCTCCGTGCGCACGCTCGCCAACACGGCGAGTGCGGTTCGTCGCAGCCTGGGCGTCGACGAGCGGGGCCCGCGACTGCACCCCGTCAGCTCCGCGGGGCTCTATCTCACCCACGACGTCGACAGCGACGTCGAGGAGTTCCACCGCCTGGTCGCCGAGGGTCGTGCGAGTGGCGGGCACGCCACGCTTGTCGAGGCGCTCTCGCTCGTCCAGGGCGAGCCGCTCGCTAGCGCACTGCGCGGCTTCGAGTGGTTCCTCGCCGAGGGCCACTGGGCGCGGCTCGTGCGCGAGGGCGAGTGGGCCGCCCTGGCCCTATCGCGCTGGGCGCTCGTAGCCGGCGACGTCGATCTGGCGTTCTGGGCAATCGAGCGCGGCCGCCTGCTCGACCCCTACAGCGACACCCTGGCGACGGCCCTGGCCGCGGTGCCGCGCCTACGCGAGTTTGGCGGCGATGGAGCCGGCACTGCGCAGCACGGTCCCGTCGGCGCCGGCCGCGCTGAAGTGGCGCGCGGGCCGGGTGGACGCCTCGGTGACCAAATCCTCGAGTAGCCGCGAGAAGGCGAGGGGCGGGTCGACAAAGAGGTGCTTGGCCAACGAGCCGGGGATCGTGTTGATCTCGTTGACGTAGAGCTCGTCGTCGCTGGCCAGAAAGTCGATGCGCGCCACGCCGCGCACCGACGCCGCCTCGACGAGGACTCGGGCGGCGTGTTCAATCTGCTCGCGTTGGCCCGGCGCCAAGCGCGCGGGCAGCTCGCGCGGCGCCGACACCATCCCCTCGCCGCCGACGTACTTGTCGCGGTAGTTGAGGATCTCAGCGTTCTCGCTGCGTCGAATGGGCCTCTCGATCGCCGAGAGGTCAATCGCGGGAAACGTCCGCACGGCGATCTGCACGTCGACCAGGTCGCTGCGAAAGGGCTCGACCACGCAGCCGCGCGCGAGGTGCGTGTTCGTCGCGAGGCGCGCCTGAGCCGTGGCCAGGTCGGCTACGACGTCGATGCCGATCGAGGATCCGCCAAAGCGCGGCTTCAAGATGTAGGGCCCGGCGAAATCCAGCGTCGCGGTCTCGGGGCTGAGCAGGGCGCGCGGCAGCGTGGCCAGGCCGGCCGCGGCGACCACCGCGCCGAAGGCCCACTTGTCCATGCCGAGCGCGGCGCCAGCGACGCTGGGCCCGCTGTAGGCGACGCCGGCCAGGTCGAGGGCGGCCTGGAGCGAGCCGTCTTCGCCGGGGCCGCCGTGGGTCGCCATGACGACCGCGTCAAAATCGAGGCGCCGCTCGCGCCCGAGGCGACCGGCCGTAGCGACAAAGCCGCCGCCGTCACCGACGCGAAGGGCCAGTTCGCTCGATCCGCGCGGCAATCCGTCGATGAACGATTCGGCCTCGACGCCCGCGGCGACGCTGTAGAAGGCGCCGGTCTTGGTCCAGTAGATGCCCACGACCTCGCGGGAGCGCTCGAGCTCGCGCAGCGCCTGCAGTCCAGTCAGGATGGAGATGTCGTGTTCCGGGCTCGGCCCGCCGAAGAGAACTGCCGTCGTCACGCTACCTGCCTCATCATCAAGTACTCAAGGGTAGTGGTCGGGCAGATCGTTGAGATACAACACCGCATCGCCCGCCCCTAGTGACTCTCGCACCCAGGTAACCGCCTGCTCGCGCCGGTCCACTCGCCGAGCGTGATTCTCGGCGCCGCGCATCAGCTCAAGCGCGTTGGTGCGCCCGACCACAACGAGCTCACCGCCACGTGCCAGCACCTTCTGGGCCAGGGAGATGTTGGCGCCGGGCTGCAGGTTGCCCAGCTCGATCAGTCCCGGCGTGACGACGACGCGCCGGCCGGGCACGTCGAGGCCGAAGAGCAACGCCAGTGACGCCTCGGCGCTCGCCGGGTTGGCGTTGAACGTGTCGTCGATCACCGTGACCCCCGAGGGAGCGAGTCCCACCTGGGCGCGATGGGCCACGCTCGAAAGGCCATTCAGGCGTTCGATCACCTCGCCGCGCGCCAGGCCGAGCTCGAGCGCGGCGGCGAGGGCGCAGGCGACGTTGGACGCCTGTAGACCAGCGCGAGCCTCGAGTTCGCCTACCTCCTCGCCGCGAATGATGACACGCCAGCGAGGACCGGAAGTGACCACGACATCGGCGTCGCCGGCACGCGCGCTCGCGCGCACCACCGTCTTGCCGGTGGCGCGCAGACGACCCACCCAGCCGGCGAGGCGCGTGTCGTCGACGTTGACCACGACCGTCGACGCGCGCTCGGTGATCTCAAACTTCGCCGTCTCGATCACGTCCAGGCTGCCCATCCGCTCGAGGTGCACCGGGCCGATGGCGGTGACGATCGCGATCTCCGGCGGACACCAGGCGCACAGTTCACGGATCTCGCCGGGGCCGTAGGTGCCCATCTCGGCGACGAAGACGCGCGTGCCGTCGGCGAGGTTCTCGTTGATCGCCCGCGACAAACCCGCTTGGTTGTTGTAGCTCGCCGGCGAAGCTACCACGCCGGTGCCAGCCAGCAGATCGGCCAGGTGGCTCTTGGTCGAGGTCTTGCCGTAGGAGCCGGTGATGCCCACGACGCGAGGTCCAACGGCGGCGAGACGGCGCTGTGCGGACTCGACGAAGGCCCGGGCCCGTCGGCGCTCGTAGGGCCCAAGTGAGCGCGTCGCCGCGCTGATCAGCATTGGCACCGCCCACACGACGGCGGCCCCGAGCAGCCACGGCCGCGGCGCGAACGCGCCGAGCGTAGCCACGACGACACCTACGGCCACGACCAGCGCCGCGATCGTGCTGAGGCGGCGCGTGAAGCGCAGCGCGCCGGTGCGACCGCGCAGTCCGAGCCCCGTCGGCGCGAAGAGGCCGTAGACGATCGTGACCGCCACCACGAGGGCGTCGCTGTGCAGGATCAGTGCGACGAGAAAGACGACGACCAGGATGTGGCTGAGTGTGACCGGGCGCCGGTCGCGCACGCGCGAGGGTGCGCTCGCGGGCCCCACCGGTGGAGAGGACCAACGCCCGAGGAAGCGGATCATCGCGTGCGGGTCGTAGTGCTCTCGCTGCAGGACGCGCAGCCACCGCGCCATCTGAGCCGCGAAGGCGAGCGCCAGTCCGATCGATCCGAGAATCGCGACGATCACGCGAGGGCCTCGAGAACCGCGCGCACGAGCGCCTCGGGAGACTCCGTGGGCACCAGGTGGCCCACGCCTTCGAGCACCGTCAGGCGCGCCGGCGCGCCGACCATGGTGATGGCCCGCTGCGCGACGTCAACGCGGGCCTCGGTGTCGTTGGCACCCCAGAGGAGGTGCAGCGGGACCGCGAGGCGCGACAGCTCGTCCTCGTAGCTCTCGGCGACCATGGTGACCAGCACGTCACGCATCACGCCGCTGGCCGCGCGATAGTCGGGCGAACCGAAGCGCTGGCGCGCGGCCTCGAGGCGCGCGGGCGACAGGAGGTGACGACGCGCCAGCGCGCGCACCAGCCGGTAGCGCCAAGGTGACTTCCCGGGGGCTCCGCGAAGCAGCGGCGCGCCGACGAGGATCACCTCGCGGTAGCGCTCGGGCTGCGCGGCGGCGAGCACCACGGCGACGCGCCCGCCCAGGGAGTGGCCGACCAGGACGAGGCTGCCATCCTCAGGTATCGCCGGGACCACCAGGTCGGCGTAGTATCGCGCGCCCCCGGCGCGCGTCGGCGCCAGCGAGGCGCCAAAGCCCGGCAGATCGATCGCGAGCGAGGCGATCCCCCGCTCGGCCAGCTCACGGGCAGCGGCCGTGAAATCCTGGCCGCGACGGGCCCAGCCGTGGAGCCAGATGACGCGAACCGGGCCCTCGCCGAAGGCCTCGCCAAAGAGAGTTCCGTCTCCGAGGGCTTTGAGCACCCCATCAGGTTACCGACGCGCCGACGGCGTCACGGGCGCCCGGTAGCGTCGGGGGGACCATGGCTGGCGAGGCGACCTTTTCGACCGACCTGCTCGACGGTCTCACCCCCGAGCAGCGCGAGGCCGTCATGTCGCCGGCGCGTCGCCTGCTCGTGCGCGCCAGCGCGGGCTCGGGCAAGACCCACGTGCTGACGCTGCGCCTGCTGCGGCGCATCGCCTCGGGCGAGCTCGACGCGGACCAGGTGCTCGTCATGACCTTCACGCGCAAGGCCGGCGACGAGTTGCGCCGCCGACTGGCGCGCGCCGGCGTACGCGACGTGCGCGCCGGAACGTTCCACCGCGCCGCCATGACCATCGTCAATCAGTACCGCGAGGACCAGCACTTGCGACCACTCGTGATCGAGCCCCAGCGCCGCCGCCTGGTGAGCGCTCTGGCCGCGCAGATGCGCGCGGCGGGCGAGTCGGTCGACGAGTGGCAGGTGCCGCGACTGGAACAAGAGATCGGCTGGGCTCTCGGCCAGGGCTACAACGGGACCTCATACGCGAAGTACGCGCGGCGCCTGCATCGCGACCCGCCGCTGCCCCTCGCGCACTTCGCCGAGGCCCTGGACCGCTACGTCGGGCTGTGCCGCAGCCGTGGCGTGCTCGACTTCGATCTCCTGCTCGGCGAGGCGATCACCCTCTTGCGCGAGGAGCCGACGGTGCGCGCCTCGTTTCGCCACCGCACCCGTGCACTCTCAGTGGACGAAACCCAGGACATGAACCCCCTGCAGTTCGCGCTGCTGCGCGAGATGGCCGGCGAGGACCCGGACCTGTTCTGCGTCGGCGACCCGAACCAGTCGATCTACGGGTTCAACGGCGCGGCGCCGCGCCTGATCGAGGAGATCCTGAGCACCTGGCCCGACACTCTGGTACTCGATCTCACACGCAATCACCGCTCGACGGCGCACATCGTCGAAGTCGCCAACACGCTTCTCGAGGACGGCGCCGCGGGCATCGAGCCGGCCAAGGACGACGGCGAGATCCCCAAGGTGCGCCGCTACGACACCGACGAGGACGAGGCCCGCCACGTGGCGGCCTGGCTCGCGGCGACGCACCGAACCCAGAGCCCCTGGCGCTCGATGGCGGTGCTCGCGCGCACCAACGCCCAACTCGACGTGGTGGCGGGCCAACTCGACGCGGCCGCCATCCCCCACAAGCGCAGCGGTCTCGATCACGCGCCAGCCTCGGACCTCATGAGTGGTGACCGCCGGCTCGAAGACGACCACGCCGACGCCGTGACCCTCTCAACGATCCACCGAGCCAAGGGACTCGAGTTCCGCCACGTGGCGACGATCGGCTGGGCCGAGGGCCTGCTGCCCCACTACAACGCGACGAGCGCGGGCGACCTGGCCGAAGAACGCCGCCTGGCCTACGTGGCGCTGACCCGGGCCGAGGAAACCCTTCTCATCACCTGGAATCGGGGCCGCAACGATCCCCGCTACCCCGACCGGTCCCCCTCGCGATTCCTCGAGCCGGTGCAGGCGGCGATCGAGAGAATCGCCCGGCGCAACGCGCCCCTCGAAGGCGACGCGCGGCGCGCCCGCCTGGCGGCGATTCGCGCCGAGCTGGAGGCGTCGCCCGCACTAGCGTGGCCTGACGATGGACGTCACGACGCTTCGCGCTGAGCTGCTCGACATCGTCGACGAGTCCCAGGCCACCTTCTCACCGACCCACCGTCCCGACGACCTGCACGACGAGTCGCTCCACCCGGTTCCCAGTGATCCCCTCGCGGTGGTGCGACCCACCAGTACCGCGCAGGTCGCCGAGCTGTGCGCGCTGTGCAGCCGACACAACCTGCCAATCACCGCGCGCGGCTCGGGCACCGGACTCTCCGGCGGGGCGACTCCCGTGACCGGCGGCCTCGTGGTCTGTTTCGACCAGATGAATCACGTCGTCTCTCTCGACCTCGACGACCACGTCGCGGTCGTGCAACCCGGCATCACCTTGCGCGAGCTCAACGACGCCCTCGCCGGGAGCGGACTGCGCTATCCGGTACATCCGGGTGAGCTCTCGGGCTCTCTCGGCGGCAACGTCAACACCAACGCCGGTGGGATGCGCGCGGTGCGCCACGGGGTGACGCGCCGTCACGTCCTCGGACTCGAGGTCGTCCTGGCCGACGGAACGGTCCTGCGCACCGGCGCGCCGGTGGTGAAGAACTCCTCGGGCTACGACCTGACCCAGCTCATCATCGGCAGCGAGGGCACCTTGGCCCTCGTCACCGAGGTCACCCTGGCGCTTTCACCGCGCCTCGCCCACGGCGCGACCCTGCTCGTCCCTTTCGCCGACCTCGACGCCGTGACAGCGGTAGTGCCGCGCATCGTCGCCGCCGGGCTGCAGCCGTCGATGCTCGAGTACATCGATCTCATCACGATGGGAGCGATCACCGGGGCGACGGGCCTAGACCTCGGGGTCAGCGCCGAGGTCGCCGCAAAGTGCGCCGCCTACCTCGTCGTCGTGCTCGAGACGCGCACCGGCGAGCAGCTCGAGCGCGACGTCGCCGATCTCGCGGCCCAACTCGACGGCGCCGGAGCCCTCGAGGTCTACGTGCTCGCCGAGGGTGCCGCCGCGCGCCTGATCGAGGCGCGAGAACGCGTCTTTTGGGTCTCCAAGGCGGCGGGGGCCAACGAGATTCTCGACGTCGTCGTGCCCCGCTCGAAGGTCACGACGCTCCTCGGCGAGGTCGCCGTCCTCGCCGAGAGCTACGGCGCCTTCATACCCGGCTGCGGCCACGTGGGTGACGGCAACGTGCACCTCTCGGTGTACTTGGCCGACGACGACGCACGCTTTCAGCTGGTACGCGACCTCTTCGCGCTCGGCCTCGACCTGGGTGGTCAGATCTCGGGTGAGCACGGCCTAGGCCGGGACAAGGCCGGCCACTACCGCGCACTGACCGACCCGGCGCTACTCGACCTGCAGCGCCGCGTGAAGGACGCCTTCGACCCGCGCCACCTGCTCAACCCTTACCGCCACCTCGACGAACGACCGCTGCCGTGAACGGCGCCGGCGCGCTGCTCGCGACGCTCGCGGCCAACGGCGTAAACGTGGTCTTCGCCAACCCCGGCACCTCGGAGATGCACTTCGTCGCGGGACTCGACGACGCCGACGTGCGCGCGGTCCTGTGCCTCTTCGAGGGGGTGGCCACCGGCGCCGCCGACGGCTATGCGCGCGTCAGCGGCCGACCCGCGGCGACGCTGCTACACCTCGGTCCAGGACTAGCGAATGGCTGGGCCAACCTGCACAATGCGAGACGCGCGCACTCGCCCGTGGTGAACATCGTGGGCGACCACGCCACCTATCACGCCTCCCTCGACGCACCGCTCCAGAGCGACATCGCCGCGGTGGCCTCGGCCCTGGAGGGCTGGTTCACGCGCAGCGAGCGCGCCGACGACGTGGCGCGCGATGCCGCGGCCGCGATCACCGCGGCCGTCGGCCCGCCCGGGCGCGTGGCCACCCTGGTGCTGGCGGCCGACGCCTCCTGGAGCGAGGTCCAGCCCGGTCCCGCGCCTCTCGCCGCTCCCCCGATGGCACCCGGCGTCGACGCCGACGCACTGGCGCGCTGCGTTCGCGCTCTCGGGCCGCGCAGCGCAATCCTCCTCGGGGGGCGCCTCGACGCGACCGCGCTCAAGCTTGCGGGTCAGATCTGTGCCGCGAGCGGCGCGCGCCTGATGATGGAGACCTTCCCAGCGATCGTCGAGCGCGGCGCCGGCGTCGTGGATCCCGAGCGGATCATCTACCTGAGCGAGTTCGCCCTGCACCAGTTTGCTGAGATCGACTCCCTCGTACTCGTCGGCGCGCCCGCGCCGGTCGGATTCTTCGCCTACCCCGACGTGGCGAGTCGCCTGACACGCGACGACTGCGAGGTGATCACGCTGGTCGGCCCCGGCGGCGACGTCGCCGGCCCGCTCGCGGCCCTCGCCGCGGCAACGGGCGCCGCGCCCATCGAGGTCCCGGTGGGCGAACCTCCGGCGCGCCCCTACGGAGACCTCAACGCCCAGAGCTTCGCAACGGCCGTGGCCGCCACGCTGCCCGCGGGCGTCGTCGTCGCCGACGAGTCCAACACGAGCGGCGTGCACCTCTTCGGGGCCTGCCGCTTCGCGCCACGGCATCGCTGGATGACGCTGACCGGCGGGGCGATCGGCTACGGGCTCCCGGTGGCCGTCGGCGCCGCGGTGGCCAGCGGGACGCGCGTGCTCGCCCTCGAGAGTGACGGCTCCATGCTCTACACCCCCCAGGCGCTGTGGACGATGGCGCGCGAGCGCCTCGACGTGACGGTGGTGGCTCTCGCCAACGGGCGCTACGCGATCCTCGACCTCGAGCGACGCCGCGTCGGTGCGGTCGGCGCCGACGCGGTGAGCGAGCGGCTCTTCGACCTGGGCGATCCCCGTTTGGACCTCGCGGGACTCGCACGCTCCCTGGGCGTCACCGCGACCACGGTGACGACGGCCCACGAACTGTGCGACGCGCTGGAACGCTCCTACGCGACGTCCGGGCCCACCGTCATCGAAGCGCGCTTGCCGGTCGCGTTCTAGTCGATCTCGACGACGACCGGGGCGTGGTCCGAGGGCTTCTCGCCCTTGCGCGCGTTGCGGTCCACGTAGCTGGCGCTCGCGCGCGCGGCCAGCGACTCATCCAGGTAGAGCAGGTCGATGCGCAGCCCCCAGCCCCGGTGGAAGGCCCCGTTGCGATAGTCCCACCAGGAGTAGATGGTCTCCTCGGGGTGCAGACGGCGCGTGATGTCGACCAGACCCGTCGCCTCGATGGCGGCCAGGGCCGCGCGCTCGGGCGCCGAGACGTGGGTCGCTCCCACGAAGGCGGCCGGGTCGTAGCAGTCCAGGTCCGTCGGGGTCACGTTGAAGTCGCCGCCAGCGATAGTGGGTTGGGTCCTCTCGGCGAGCAGCGCGGCGAGCGCCGCCAGCCAGCGCAGCTTGTAGGCGTAGTGGTCGTTGTCCAGGGCGCGCCCGTTGGGCACGTAGCACGAGTAGACGCGCACGCCCCCGCACGTCGCGCCGATCAGGCGCGCTTCGGGGTCCTCGTCACCGAATCCGCGCGACACGTCCTCCAGGCCCACACGCGAGAGCACCGCGACGCCGTTCCACTGGCCCTGGCCGTAGTGGGCGGACTCGTAGCCCAGTTCGGCGAATCCCGCGGTCGGGAACTTCGCGTCGGTCATCTTGGTCTCTTGGAGCAACACCACGTCCGGGGCGTTCGCCGTGATCCACTCGGTGACGCGCGCGTAGCGCGCGGTGAGCGAATTGACGTTCCACGTAACGACTTTCACGAGGCCCCCACCGACATCAGGCGTCAGCGAGGACGAACATGATGTCGGCCTCGACGCACAGCTCGCCGTCACGCGTGGCCGTGCCGTGGCCCTTGCCACCGCGCGCGGAGAGCCGCGTCATCTCGCACTCGAGCACCAGCGTGTCACCGGGCAGCACCTGTCGACGGAAACGCGCGCGCTCCACGCCCCCAAAGAGCGGCAGTCGTCCCGCGTAGTGCTCGTCGGAGAGCACCGCGACCGCGCCGCACTGGGCGATGGACTCGAGCATCAGCACCCCCGGCGTAGTGGGCCGGCCCGGGAAGTGACCCGCGAAGAACCACTCCTCGCCGGTGAGACGCCATCGGGCACTCGCGCGATGACCCGGCTCGATGGTGATCATCTCGTCAAGCAAAAGAAAGGGCGGACGGTGCGGCAGCCAGAACGCGGGGTTCATCGACAGGCTCATAGGAGCGACAACTCCGCGATCCGGCGCTCGTCGTCGACGGTCACGAGGCGAAAACTCACGCGATCGCCTCGCGAAAGCACGTCGCGCGCCCGCGCCGGTGCCGGCGAGCCGAGCAGGGTGGTCGGCGCGTAGCACTCGACGAAGCCGCCGCCCTTGGTCGCCACGCGGATGACGGCCCCGTGGGAGGTGAAGGCGGTCACGTCACCTTCTACACGGGTACCGACCTTGTGGGCGGCGCGGAACTGAGCGAAGCTCGCCTCGGGATTGACCGGCTGACGCCCGCGTCGCAGGACGGGGGTCGCCGTGGGCTTCTCGAGCGACTCCTGGCCGTCGGCCGGTGCGACCGGGGCTTCCCGTTCGGCCGGGACGGCCTTGACGGCCCGCTTGGCCGGGCGCGCGGGCGCCTTCTTGGTGACACGACCCGTCTTGTCGGCCGGGGCCTTCTCGACCGGGGCCTTTTCAACGGGGGCCCTGGCCGCGGAGGCCTTGGCGGTGGGGGCCTTCTCCGGGGCCTTCTCCACCTTGTCGGCCTTGAGGGCCTTGGTCGCCTTCTTGGCGACCTTGGCCGGGGCTTTCGCCGCGCGCTTCGTGGCCTTCTTTACCGGGGTGAGCGTCGTGCCGATGGTGGGCTGGGCGCCGCCAGGCAGTTCGACGGCCAGCTTCTTCACCGCGCGGGGCTTCTTGACGTTGCGCACCGGTAGACGCGGCGTGAACACCCATCCGACCATCGGCACCGGCTTGCCGCCGATGAGCCGGCCCACGTCGAAGAGCCAGGGGTACTCGTCGTGGAACTCCTGGAAGGAGTCGTTGCTCAAGACGACGGCGTTGATCCGGTCTGCGATCTTCAAGATGAACGCGTCGCCGCGGCCGATCGCACCGGCCGGCGGGGTCACGATGCGTCCGGCCAGCTCGAGCTCCTTGAAGCGCGAGCGCTCGCTCACCTCGACGCGGTGCGAGAAGCTCGCGTCAGTCACGACGATGATCTCGGCGGTCGGGTTCTCGTCGATGAAGGCGGCCAGCGCGTCGTCGAGCTGGGCCAGGCTGGGCAGGGTTCGGCCCTCGGTCGCCAGGTTCGAGCCGTCGACCACGACCCTCGGGCGCGTGCGCGTCGCCATTAGAGAATCGCCCGGGCCAGCAGGTCGGCCTGTTCGGCCGCGTGCACCAAGGAGCTGCCCGTTGCTGGGCTGGCCGACTCCGCGCGCGCTACGTGGCGCACCGTCATGTCGCGCAGCTGCGCGTGGACCTGGTGGTGCACGAAGGGCCAGGCACCCATGTTGGTCGGCTCCTCCTGGAGCCAGACCACTTCCTCTAACGCCGGGTAGGACGCGAACACCGCGTCGAGGTCGTCGTGGGGCCAGGGGTAGATCTGCTCGACTCGCACGATCGCCACGTGGTGGGCGCCGACCTCGTCACGACGGAGAATCGCCTCGTGGGCGATCTTGCCCGTCGCGAGGACGACACGCGTGACCGCGGCGCGTTCGACCGCGGGGTCGTCGAGGACCCGCTCGAAGCGGCCCGACTCGAAGTCAGCCAGCGGCGAGCGCACCGCCGCGGCGCGCAGCATCGACTTGGGCGTGAAGACGATCAGCGGTGTGACGTGCTCGCGACGGACCTGGCTGCGCAGGAGGTGGAAGTACTGCGCGGCGCTCGTGGGCTGGGCCACGCGCAGATTGTTGCGCGCGCACAGCGACAAGAACCGCTCGAGTCGTCCGCTGGAGTGCTCGGGGCCCTGGCCCTCGTAGCCGTGGGGCAAGAGCATCACCAGACTCGACTGCTGGCCCCACTTGTCCTCGGCGGCCACCAGGAAGTTGTCAATAATGATCTCGCTGCCGTTGACGAAGTCGCCGAACTGCGCCTCCCAGGCCACCAGGGTGTTGGTGGCCTCGACCGAGTAGCCGTACTCGAAGCCGAGGGCGGCGTACTCACTCAACAGGGAGTCACGCACTGTAAAGAAGCCCGTCGCCCCCTCGAGGTGCGACAGGGGCACGAAGGTGGAGCCATTGTCGTAGTCAAAGAGTGCCGCGTGGCGGTGCGAGAACGTCCCGCGCCGCGAGTCCTGACCCATGAGTCGCACGTTGGTGCCCTCCATCACGAGCGTGCCGAAGGCCAGCGCCTCGCCCAGGGCCCAGTCGACCTCGCCGGCCTCGAGGGCGTTGGCGCGCTGGGTGAACTGGCGCTCGAGCTTGGGGTGGATCACGAAGCCCGCGGGAGCCGTCATCGTGGCGCGCGCCACGTCGAGCAGCACGTCGCGCGCGACGCCCGTCGCGGGCGCCGCAACGTCGGCCGGCACCTCGGCCACGGGCACACCCGAGAGTGTCGGCACCGGGACGGTGCGCACCTCGTCGAGCACGCTCTGGAGGCGGGCGTTGAACGCGTCGAGGGCGGCCTCGGCCTCTTCGAGGGAGATATCGCCCCGACGCACCAGGGTCTCGGTGTAGATCTTTCGCACCGAGCGCATCTGGTCGATGATCTTGTACATCAAGGGCTGGGTGTAGCTCGGGTCGTCACCTTCGTTGTGGCCGTGACGGCGGTAGCAGACAATGTCGAGAACGACGTCGCGCCGGAACGTCTCGCGGTAATCGAAGGCCAGCTGGGCCGCGCGCGCGCAGGCCTCGGGATCGTCGCCGTTGACGTGGAAGATCGGAGCCTGGATCATCTTGGCGACGTCAGTGGGATAGAAGCTCGACCGCGCCGAGTCCGGAGCGGTCGTGAACCCCACCTGATTATTGATGACGATGTGGATCGCCCCGCCAACCCGATAGCCCGAGAGCTGCGAGAGGTTGAGGGTCTCAGCGACCACGCCCTGGCCCGCGAAGGCCGCGTCGCCGTGAATCAGGATCGGCAGGTAGGGGAAGCGCCCCGAGGGCATCGCCGAGCTCGAGCCGTCGTCCGGGGTGAGAACGAGGTCTTGCTTGGCGCGCACCACGCCCTCGACCACGGGACTGACCGCCTCGAGGTGCGACGGGTTCGAGGCCATCGACACGGCGATCTCCGCGCCCGAGGAACTGACGTAGGCGCCGCGCGCGCCCTTGTGATATTTCACGTCGCCGCTGCCCTGGACGCTCTCGGGATCCAGATTGCCTTCAAACTCGGAGAAGATGTCGCTGTAGGACTTGCCCACGACGTTGGCCAGCACGTTGAGCCGGCCGCGATGCGCCATGCCGATGACGGCCTCGCTGAGGCCCTCTTCGGCCGCGGCGTCGAGAATGGTGTGCAGGGCCACGATCGTCGACTCGCCGCCTTCGAGGCCGAAGCGCTTCTGGCCCACGTAGCGCGAATGCAGGAAGCGCTCAAAGACCTCGGCCTCGTTGAGCGCGCGCAGGATCCGGTGCTGCTGGTCACGCGTCGTCGTCACGCGCACTCCCTCGACACGCTCTTGGATCCAGCGCTTCTGGGCGGGGTCCATGATGTGGCCGTACTCGATACCGATCGTGCGGCAATAGGCGTCGCGCAGGATCGACAGGATCTCGGCCAAGGTGGCCTCGCGCTTGCCGGCGAGGCCGGCGACGACGAAGGAGCGCTGCAGGTCCCATATCGTCAGCCCGTAGGCGTCGATCTCGAGCTCGGGGTGCAGCGGCGGCGGGTCGGCGTGCAGGGGGTCGAGGTGCGCGTAGAGGTGCCCGCGCACCCGATACATATTGATGAGCTCCTGGACCCGGATGTGCTTGAGCGTGCGCTCGTCGTTGTCCTCGTGACCCGGGTTGCGGTCGTTGGCCCAGTGCGCGGGCTCGTAGGGAACTCCCAGGGACGAGAAAATCTCCTCGTAGAAGGCGTGTCCGCCCGTGAGACACTCGGCAACGTACTTGAGAAACAGCCCCGACTCCGCGCCCTGGATGATCCGATGGTCGTAGGTCGACGTGAGCGACATGACCTTGCCGACGCCTATCTCGGCGAGGGTGCGCGGATCCGCCGCCTCGAAGCCAGCCGGCCAGGCGAGGGCTCCCACTCCGATGATCGCGCCCTGGCCGGGCATGAGTCGCGGCACGGACTGGACGGTGCCGAGGGTCCCGGGATTGGTCAGGGAAACGGTCGCCCCGACGAAGTCGTCTGCGCCGAAGGTGCCCGCGTGGACCTTGCGCACGAGGTCTTCGTACGCGAGAAGAAATCCACGAAAATCCAGGGTGTCCGCGTCGCGAATGACCGGCACCAGCAAATTGCGCGTGCCGTCGGCCCGCTCGACGTCGACCGCGAGCCCGAGGCCGATGTGCTCGTGATGGACCACGCCGGGCGTGCCCTTGGCGTCGACGGCTTCGACAAAGGTCGAGTTCATCGAGGGCACTGCGCCGAGGCCCTTGACGACCGCGTAGGCGATGAAGTGGGTGAAGGAGACCTTCGCGCCGCTGCTGCGCGCCAGGTTCTCGTTGAGCGCGGTGCGATTGATTTCGAGCAGGCGAGCGGCGACGGTGCGCACGCTCGTCGCGGTGGGCACGCCCAGGCTCGCGACCATGTTGGTCACGATGCGCGCCGAGGCGCCGCGAAGGGCCACAGCGCCTTCTCCTGAAGCGACCTTCGCTGGCGCGGGGGCCGCGGGGGCCGCGGGGGCGGCCAGCACCGAGGTGGTCACGGTCGGCACAGTCGAGCGCTGGTAGTCGGCAAAGAACTCGCGCCAGCTCGGCGACACCGAGTCGGGGTCGAGCAGGAAACGGTCATACATGTCGTCGACCAGCCACGCGTTGGGCCCGAAGGACCCCTTGTGCGCCGACGAGGAAGGTTCGGAGGGGGCAGTCACGCGCCCAGCCTAGGCCGAGGCTCGCGGATTCAACGTGGCCGGTCCGCGGGTCGAGCAGGTAAGTTCGCGCCGTGGACACCGCGATGCAACCTCTGCGAGGACTGCGCGCGATGCCCTCGCCGCCGGTACCGGGCCTCGCGGTCGCCGAACGGCGCGTCACCCATCCTCAGGCCAGTGTGATCTGTGTCCACGGCGGCCTCGATCGCGGAGGATCGTTCGCGCGCATCGCGCGCCGCCTCGAGCAGTTCGATCTGGTGACCTACGACCGACGGGGCTATCAGGGCTCGCGCGCGCTGGGCGTGGGAACTCACGACGAGCACGTGGCCGATCTGCTCGCGCTGATCCGCGCCGAGCGCGAAAACGCCCGCGTCCTCATCTTCGGCCACAGCGTGGGCGGCGTCGTGGCGCTGGGCGCCGCCCTCGCCGAGCCCGCGCTCGTCGACCTGGCCGTCGCCTATGAATCCCCCCTGCCCTGGGTCCTGCCCCGCGAGCACTCCCGGTCGATCCTCGGGGAGGATCCTCGCGAGGAGGCCGAGGTCTTCTTCAAGCGCATGGTGTCACGCAGCGCGTGGGAGCGCCTGAGCGACGCCGAAAAGGAGTCCCGGCGACTCGACGGACCCGCCCTTCTGGCCGACCTGCGCAGCGTGCGCGCGAACGCGCCCTTCGACCTGACTGACCTGGCTACCAGTGCGACGTACGTCCACGGTGACGGAGTGCTCGCACCCTATTACCGCGAGTTATCGGCCCTCCTCGCGAGCCGATACGCCATTCGCACTGTGGAGATGACGGGCGCGGGCCACGGCGCCCACCTGGCGAACCCTGATCAACTGGCCGAACTGCTCGCAACTCTCTGGCAGGACACGTGCGCGTCGGCCTAAGCGGCGCGAGCGGGTTTATCGCCACGGCGCTGGCGAGCGAGCTCTCCGCGCGTGGTGACGAGGTCGTGCGATTCGTGCGACCCGAGAGCCCCATAACGAGTGGACCATCAATTCGCTGGGACCCCGCGCGCGGAATGCTCGAGACCGACGACGCGCGCCGGACGGGACGGCTCGACGCCGTGGTGAACCTCGCGGGGGCCGGTATCGGCGACCGGCGCTGGAGCGAGACCCGCAAGGATCTTCTTCGAACCTCGCGCCTCAACGCCACCGACGTGATCGTCGGGTCCCTCGAGGCCCTCGGGGCGACCACCTTGATCAACGGTTCGGCGATTGGCTACTACGGCTCGCGCGGCGACGAGATCCTTGACGAGACCTCCTCGCCAGGCGAGGACTTCCTCGCCCGGCTCTGCGTGGACTGGGAGGCCGCGGCCGAGCGCGCGCCGTCGGGCGTGCGCGTCGCGCACGTGCGCACCGGCATCGTCCTCGACGTCCACGGCGGCGCGCTCGCGCGTCAGCTGCCCCTGTTCCGCCTCGGCTTGGGCGGACGATTGGGGCGCGGTTGCCAGTGGCTCAGTCCGATCTCGCTGACCGACGAGGTCCGTGCCATCGTGTGGCTCCTCGATCACGAGTTGCGCGGACCCTTCAATCTCACGGCGCCCACTTCCCTCACCAACGCCGACTTCACCCACGTGATGGGTAACGCCCTGCGACGTCCGACCGTGCTCGCAGTGCCAC
Source organism: Actinomycetes bacterium (assembly GCA_021790675.1). Lineage (GTDB taxonomy): Bacteria > Actinomycetota > Acidimicrobiia > Acidimicrobiales > RAAP-2 > RAAP-2. The sequence continues at coordinate 44,763 of JAJYGN010000063.1, read as the reverse complement.
GCGCGGCACTCGCAATAGCCCTCGGTGAAGGGCTCGTCGACGGCGCACTCCTCGCCAGTCAACGCGTCGTTCCGACCCGTCTCCTGGAGAGCGGGTTCACATTTCGCAGCGTCGACGCGACGTCCATCGTCACCAGCGTTCTCGCCTCCAGCAATTAACCAAATCGCAATGTTGGGCCAAAGGCCAACTACCGCTTGAAAAGTTCGACATTCAGGCGCCAAAAAAGTCCGCGCTCAAGAGGGGGTATGAACTTGTTTGACCCCCAACCAGCCGATACAGTTGCCACGAGTCCATCTGAGATGGGTAAGCAAAGCAATTGTGACCACTCCGGTGGCACTGGGAGGCAATTCAATATGCAATTAGGACGCAAACTCCGACTCGGGATGACCATTGGCGCAGTCGCCAGTGCGTTGTCCATGGGTCTCATTGCTCCAACCGTGAGTGGGGCGGCGGCCCCATCAGGGACGATCACGTTCGCGGAGGGTGCGGGTGCTAACCCGAACTACATCTTCCCGTACATGGGTTGCGCCTATTTTTCGGTGAGCACGATCAACCAGTTCCAGGAGCTGATGTTCCGCCCCCTGTATTGGTTCGGTCTTGGCGGCTCAGTTGCTGTCCAGCCTCAGTTGTCCACCGCCTTCTTGCCCAAGATGAGCAATAACAACAGGACGGCGACCATCACGATGAAGGGCTGGAAGTTCGCTGACGGCCAGACCGTGAACGCCCAGTCCGTGATGTTCTTCCTCAACATGTACAACGCCGACCCGACGTCGTACTGTGGATTCAACGGCTCGCTGAGCATCCCCACGCTGATCAAGAGCGCCTCCGGACACGGCAACACCGTGGTCCTGCACTTCACGAAGCCGCTGAACCCGACGTGGTTGCTCTACAACAACCTGTCGATGATCACACCAATGCCCAACTCGTGGGACCGCACTGCCGGTGGCAAGGCCAACTGCGCCGGTGGCGCCTACGGCGCTGCCTCGACCAAGGTGGCTTGCAAGAACGTTGAGGCCTACCTCGACGCCCAGTCCGGCAAGACCAACACCTACACGGGCAAGATGTGGCAGAGCGGCGTTGACGGCCCGTGGCGTTTGACGAGCTTCGACAACCTCGGCAACGCGACGTTCCAGCCGAACCCGCGTTACTCCGGCCCGCAGAAGGCGATGGTCAAGTTCTTCAAGCTCGTGGCCTACACCTCCACGCAGGCTGAAGAGAACGACCTCCAGGCCGGCAAGATCGACCTTGGCTATGTTGACCCGGGCGTTCTGACCGCTCCGGCCCCCGCGCCGGGCAAGGTGGGACCGAACTGGGGCAACCTTTCGACTCGCTACAACATGTCGACGGGCACGAACTGGGGCTTTAACTACGCGCCGTTCAACTTCAGTTCCAAGGACCCGAAGTCGGCCGCCATTGCCCAGCTCTACATCCGCCAGGCCATCCAGATGTCGATGGACCAGAACGGGATCATCACTAACATCTTCAAGGGTTACGGCCAGGCTAACTACAGCCCGGTGCCCACCATCGCGCCGAAGTCGCTGAGTGCACCCTTCCCCAACCCGTATCCGTTTAGCCTCTCAGGAGCAAAGGCTCTCCTGACTTCACACGGCTGGACGATGCAGAACGGCGTCATGACCTGCACCAGCCCGGGGACGGGTTCGAGTCAGTGTGGCGCGGGAATCACCCAGGGCTACACGCTCAACCTCAAGATGATTTACCTGAGCGGCTACCCGGCCTACGACAAGGAGATCGCGGCTGACATCGCCAACTGGAACTCCATTGGCATCAACATGTCGTACTCAACCACCACGTTCAACAACGTGATCGGTTCCTGCAACGGCGGCGGCGGCTTCGAACTGTGCTGGTGGGGCGGTGGCTGGATATACGCACCTGACTTCCTGCCGACCGGTGAGTCCCTCTTCACCCCGGACAGCGGCTTCAACCCCGGCTCGTACAACGACCCGACGATGACCAAGCTGGTCAACGCGACGGTCTTTGGCACCGCGAACCTGACGGCCTACGCCAAGTACGCCGCCCAGCAGTTGCCCGTGCTGTACATGCCGGCCGGTAACTCGGCGGTAGGTGAGACCATCAAGACGCTCAAGAGCAAGATTGGCTTCACGCCGAACCCGCTGGGTAACTTGCAGCCGGAGTACTTGCACTACTAAGCAGTCGCAGCACGCATCACTCGTAACAAGAGAGGGGCCCGAAAGGGCCCCTCTCTTGTTTTCGCATCCGAGGGCCCGGGCGACAAGGTGCCCGATTAGCCCGCTGATAGACTCGGCCCGTGTTGAATTACATTCTTCGCAGGATCGCTCAGTCGCTGCTCGTTCTGCTCATCGTGGTTTTCGTAACATTCTCACTGCCGTACTTCCAAACCAATGGAATCATGGCGCCGGCGTATGCCGTTCTCGGCACCCACGCGACTCCCGCCAATCTGGCGATATGGGCACAACAAAACGGCATGAATCACCCGTTCTTCGTCCGCTTTTGGACATACCTGACGCAGCTGATCTTTCACTTCAATCTGGGGCACTCCTACAAGCAGAACATGTCGGTTTGGGGCGTGATTGCGCTCTACGTTCCCCGCACACTCTGGCTCGCCCTCAGCGCCCTGATTCTGACGCTGATCATTTCGCTGCCGCTCGGCATCATCCAGGCCTCGCGTCGAAACACCGTCTTCGACTACTCCGCGACCGGCACGGCGTTCATCCTCTACGCGATGCCCTCGTTCCTGCTGTGCATGCTGGCCCTGGACGCCTTCAGCTTCCACACCCTGCACCTGCCCTCCTCGCCCCCATCGGGTGTCGCCCCGTGGGCGATCTTCACCGATCCAGTGGGCTTTGCCCTCCCGGTCGGCTGTCTGACTCTGCTCTCGGTGGCCGGAGTCAGCCGCTTCATGCGTGGCACGATTCTCGAAACTCTGGTCCAGGACTACGTGCGCACCGCCAAGGCCAAGGGATGCTCGAACCTCCGGGTCCTCTTCCGCCACGCCTTCCGCAACGCCCTCGGACCGATCATCACGATCCTTGGCCTGTCGATTCCCGGCCTCTTCGGAGGCGCACTGATCATCGAGAGCGTCTTCAACTACGGGGGGCTCGGCATCCAGACGGTCTTCGCCGCCACGAACTCCGACGTCCCAATCGTTCTCGGGATCACGCTGCTGGTGGCGATCTTCACGCTCGCGGGTAACCTTCTCGCCGACATCGCGCTCGGTCTCGTCAACCCGCGCATTCGCATTGAAGGGAACGCTCGATGACCGAACAGATCAGCTCTGAGATTCTCCACGAGGCGATCGATCGGCTCCCAACGTCGCGCGATGTCCGACCGGCCATCCCCAAGACAGACGACGAGATCATCCCCCTCTGGCGCCAGCGCCTGGCGATCTTCTCGCACAACAAGCTCGCGGTCGCCTCAGTCATATTCCTCTTCATCGTCACCGCCTCGTGCTACCTCGTGCCCTGGCTGCACCCCACGAACCAGACGAACCAGGCCGCGACCTTCAACATCCCCTGGAATCAGCCGCCGTCGTGGGCGCATCCCCTTGGCACTGACAGTTCTGGCTTCGACGAGCTCGGACGCATCTTCTACGGCGGCGAGTATTCGCTCACCCTGGGCTTCCTCTCGGGATTCATCACCATCGTCATCGGCACCGTCTACGGCATGATCTCGGGCTTCATGGCCGGCTTCACCGACACGGTCATGATGCGTATTCTCGACGCCTTCCTCTCAATCCCCTACCTGTTCCTCCTCATCACGCTGATCTCGATCTTCGGCCGTTCGACGACGTTCCTCATCGGCATCATCGGATTCTCGCTGTGGTGGGGCAACGCCCGTATCATCCGAGGAGACGCTCTCCTGATCCGAAATCTCGAGTACTCCCAAGCGGCCACTGCCATGGGAGCGGGCAAGATGCACATCATCCGCCGTCACGTATTCCCGAACTCAATCAGCAACATCGTGACCGTGGCTACGTTCTCCGTGGCCGACGCCATCCTCTTCCTCTCAGCCCTGGGCTTCCTCGGCCTCGGGATCCAGACGCCGCAGACGGACTGGGGCACCATGCTCCAGGCCGGATCGGTCCAGATCCAGAACGGTTACTGGTGGGAGGTGTTCCCGCTGGCGACGATCTTCATCCTCGTGGTCGTCTCAATCAACTACATCGGTGACGCCCTGCGCGACGCCTTCGAAGTTCGCCTGATCGAGCGCTAGAGCCTCACTTCGAGGCTCTCTTCAGAGCGGTCCAGCCACCGCGTGAAGACTGGGACCAGGAGTCACAGCCGAGTGTGGCTGACGTGAAACCAACCGGTGCTGCCCGTCAGGGCGCCCAGTGCCCCTTCCAGCGGGCGACCGGCGTTGGCCTACCCTCCTGGTGCCTCGAACCGACCGAAGCCAACGGGTGATCCCCTCCTCACTGGAAACGGTCGTTTCCGCTCTCGTCGACGTGCACGCCTTGGCAGCACGGTTATCTGGGTCTTCGGAAATGAGCGGGGTGCAGCATTCACAGAAGCAAGCAATCCGCACCGGGCGGGTCGCGCAGTACCCCACTGGCCCGTCCCTCGACCGCCGTTGAGAGTCAGGCGACGTCGAGACTTTCTCTTGTCGTCGTTGGGTGGTGCAGCGTATGACAATCTTGGGGCATGTCTTCTGTCCTCGCCCGCCGGCTACTCGAGACGTGCCAGTTACACGGTCAGTTCGTTCTGCGCTCAGGAGTAACCAGCACTGAGTACTTTGACAAGTACCTGTTCGAGTCCGACCCGGCGCTCTTGCTCGACGTGGCCAACGCCATGGTCGACTTGCTCGAGCCCTGTGACGTCCTGGCCGGCATGGAGATGGGCGGTATACCGCTCGTCACCGTCTTATCGCAGGTCAGCGGTCTGCCTGCCGTCTTCGTGCGCAAAGCCCCGAAGGACTACGGCACCCGCAAGGCGGTCGAAGGCATATCGGTACACGGCCTGCGAGTCGTCGCGGTGGAGGATGTCGTGACCACCGCCGGGGCACTTGTAGCTGGTTGCCGGGAACTCAGGGCAGCCGGGGCAACAGTCAAAGTGGCACTGTGTGCAATTGACCGGGACCAAGGTGGGGGTGTCGCGCTCGCCGCGCACGGCGTCGCCCTGCGAGCGGCGGTCGAGCGATCCGAACTTGACGAGATCCTCAAGCAAACCCAGAAGAGGGTTGAGTAGGGCGGCCCCACCGGGCATACACATCTGTCCCAACACGTCAGCGCCGAATGGGTATCCGGGAGTCTCCGAAGTGCCGGGGTGGTGGAAGCAGCAATCGCAGGTACGGGCAGTCAAAAGTCCACCAGACCCCGCTCACTTGCGAAGAGCCGGATATCTCGCGGCTATGTCCGGAAGGTTCGATCGATTCGATCTGTGCCCCGGTGGCACGTATCGCATGGTCTTGAGCTTTGACAACCCGGCCGGTTCGCTCGGCAAGACAACGGCCACTACCGATGTCATCGAGGCGAACGTCCTCGCCGTCATCCCGGGAGTGAGAGTCGTCCAGGCGGTGGACTTCGTCACCGACGATCCCCGCTTCGCGGGCACCATGACCATGACCTGGAAGGCCACCATGGTGGAGGGAGGCACCAGGGTGGACATCATCGCCGAGAATGTGACCGACGCGATCACCGCCGATGACCACGTCGCGAGACTGGACTCGTCTCTCCAGAGTCTCGCCGACTATCTGCGCGAGACGTGAACGACGTGTCGCGCCGAGGACGCCTCGAGTACCGAACTCGCGTGGGTGAAGCCACGAAGGACGTTGAAGGGCACGGGCAACGGTCGGACGACCTCGTCCGATTCCGTCGAGTATGGGAACTCTGCGAGAACTAGGCGCTACGCGACGCCGTGAGAGTGACCGGCGTGCGCAGCGGGAAGTGGCACGCCGCCTCTTGAGTGGGTCCGAAGGTCTGGAACATCGGCTCTTCGATCGCGCAGATGTCCTGGGCTCGTGGGCAACGGGTGCGGAAACGACACCCCGACGGCGGGTTCACCGGTGAGGGCAGTTCGCCCGTGACCTGACGGCCGCGGCGAGCACGAGCCTCTTCCGGCTCGGGAACAGGAACGGCGTCGAGCAGACCCTGGGTATAGGGGTGGGCCGGCGTGCGAAAGACTGACTCGGCGTCGCCGATCTCGACGATCTTGCCCAGGTACATGACGCCAATGGTGTCGGCCATGTAGTACACGACGGCGAGGTCGTGGGAGACGAACACGTACGAAAGGTTGTGACCCTTCTGGAGGTCCTTCATCAGGTTCAGGATCTGGGCCTGGATCGAGACGTCGAGCGCGGAAACCGGCTCGTCGGCCACGATCAGCCGCGGGTTCAGCGCCAGGGCGCGTGCCAGGCCGATGCGCTGGCGCTGGCCACCGGAGAACTCGTGGGGGTAGCGGTCCGCGGCGCGCGGCTCGAGACCCACCGACAGCAGCAGCTCTGACACCCGCTCACTGCGCTCGGCGCGGGTGCCCTCATGCTGAACTTGAAGAGGCTCAGCGAGGATCTGGGCCACCTTCATACGAGGATTCAGCGAGGAGTAGGGGTCCTGGAACATCATCTGACGCTCGCGCCGATCTTCACGCGACGGTCTGTGGCCCTTCGCCGAGACGAGCTTGTTGTCAAAATAGACCTCGCCGCCCGTGGGCCGGTCCAGCCCTACCACCATGCGCCCGATCGTGGTCTTGCCGCAGCCCGACTCGCCCACCAGCCCGAACGTCTCACCCTCGTTAATCGAGAAACTCACGTTCGACACGGCGCTAAGAGCCCCCACCTTGTGGCGGATCAACCCGGCCTTGATCGGGAACTCCTTGACGAGTCCCTCGACGCGCAGGAGCTCCTTGCGCGACGCTCCCGAGGCGACGACTGCCTCGCGCGAGCGCACGACGACCGGAGCCGGGCCGTTGACCGGGTGGAAGCACGCGAAACCATGCTCGTCGGCCACCGTGAAGTCCGGCTCGGTCGCCCGACACTCGTCGGTCGCGTACGCGCAGCGCGGAGCGAAACGGCAGCCAATAATCTCGCGCGAGAGGTCCGGGGGAAGACCGGCGATCGATGCCAGCTCGTGCTTCGAAGCGTTCTCCAGGTTGGGCATCGAGGCCAACAGGGCCTGGGTGTAGGGGTGGTGCATCCGGTGGAAGAGCTCCATCGTCGCGGCCTGCTCGGCGCGCTTGCCCGCGTACATCACGACGACGCGGTCGCTACGCCCCGCGATCACGCCCATGTCGTGGGTGATCAACAGCACACCCATATTGAGCTGCACTCTCAGGTTGTCGATGAGGTCAAGGATCTGGGCCTGGATCGTGACGTCGAGGGCGGTCGTCGGCTCGTCCGCGATCAGCAGCTTGGGGTTGCATACGAGACCCATGGCAATAATGACACGTTGGCGCAACCCACCCGAGAGCTCGAAGGGGTACTGGTCGAGCCGCTCAGCCGGGCGAGGCATGTCGACCATCTCGAGGACCTCGAGGGCCCGCTTGCGGGCCTCGGCCTCGCTCGCGCCGGTGTGGATCCGCAGGCCCTCACCGATCTGGCGGCCGATCTTCATCGTGGGATTCAATGAGCTCATCGGGTCCTGGGGAATCAGAGCCACCGCGTTACCGCGCTGGGACTGCATCTCCTTTTCCGACAGCGTGGCGAGGTTAACACCGTCGAGCTCAATCGTGCCGCCGGCGATGTGGCCGTTGTTGGGCAACAGGCGCATGATCGCCAGTCCCGTCGTCGTTTTGCCGCATCCGGACTCGCCCACGAGACCCACGCACTCACCGGGATTGATGGTGAGTGAGAAGTCGTCGACCGCGGTGACAAAGTTCTGCCGGGACGAGAATTGGACCTTCAAATTTGTTACCGAGAGCAGCGAAGACATAGTGCGCTAATCCTACCCCGTGGCACCTAATCGACCCGCTCGCCAGGAGCAGAACACGGCCCTAATTAGGCAGTTTCCAGCTCCGACGATGGTGGATCGAGGGCCCGAGTGCCCGCAGCGCCGTTAGGTGGGCCGCGCTGCCGTAGCCCTTGTTGGATTCCCACTCGTAGAGGGGGCACTGCGCGTGCAGTTCGCGCATGTACTGGTCTCGGCGGACCTTGGCGACGACCGACGCGGCGGCGATCACGGCGCTGACCGAATCGCCCTTCACGATGGTCGTGTGGGCGAGATCGGCGTAGCCGGCCGGGGGCGCATCGACCCCGAAGGAGACCTCGCGCGGCGCGCGTAAGAAGTTGTGGGGGCCGTCGACCAGAGCGAAGCTCGGACTGCGGGTCAATCCGTCTAGCGCTCGGGTGGCCGCGACGCTCAGCGCCATCGCCAGGCCCCACTCGTCGATCTCCTCCGCGCTGACCCATCCCAGAGACCACTCGTCACACCATCGCTCGAGATCGGGGACGAGAGCTTCGCGCTGACGGGAGCTGAGAGCCTTGGAGTCGTCGAGTCCCTCCGGGGGATCTTTCACGACGCTGAGCGTGACCGCGCCCACAACGAGCGGGCCGGCCAGTGATCCGCGACCCACTTCGTCAAGTCCGACGACGACGTCACCACGGGCAATCAGTGCACGTTCGTTGCACAAGAGATCGACGACCGACGCCACGACGTCAGGCTAGTGAGTCCTAGCATGCACGTCGATGACCCGACACGACTACTCACGAGATCTCGCCGTCGTGGTTCCGCTCAAACGCGTGACCGCAGCCAAGCAACGTCTTCGCCGCGCGGGGGCGCTCGACGTCGACGCGCTCGTCTGGCGTCTTGCGCGCGGGGTGATCGAAGCCGCGCGAGTGCGCCCGACGTACGTGGTGACCGAGGATCACGACGTGGCCGCGTTCGCCGCGTCGCTATCGGTGGAGACGATCATGACATCGGCGCGCACGCTCTCGGGCGCTGTGACCGACGCGTACGCGCGCCTTAACGCGACGTTCGATCGGCTGATGATCGTCCACGCGGACCTCGCCGATCCCACGGGTCTCGGAGACTTCGAACCCATCGAGGGGGTGACCCTGGTCGCGGATCGCCACGGACGCGGGACCAACGTTCTGGCGCTTGCGACCGGACTCGACTTTCGTTTCAGCTACGGAGCGAACTCTTTGGCTCACCACCGTCTCGAGGCGCAACGCCTCGGTCTGAACTGCTCTGTCATCTCAAATTCGCCGTGGTCGTGGGACGTCGACGTGATCGACGACTTACGCCCAGACGGCAACTGAGGGGGCCCGAAGACCCCCTCAGTTGCGATTCTCCTAGGAGACGAGTTACTTCTTGGCTGCAGCCTTGCGGGCCGGAGCCTTCTTGGCTGCAGCCTTGCGGGCCGGAGCCTTCTTGGCGGCGGCCTTGCGGGCCGGAGCCTTCTTGGCGGCGGCCTTCTTGGCCGGAGCCTTCTTAGCTACCTTCTTGGCGGCAGCCTTCTTGGCCGGAGCCTTCTTGGCGGCGGCCTTCTTGGCCGGAGCCTTCTTGGCCGGAGCCTTCCTGGCTACCTTCTTGGCGGCGGCCTTCTTGGCCGGAGCCTTCTTGGCCGGAGCCTTCTTCTTCGCGGCAGTTGCCACTTTCCCTCCTTGGGACTCAACGTTGAATCAGCGTGGAATCGCGATCACCACCGTGGTGATTCGCCTCTTGACACCCCACTGACAAACGTGAACTCGCTCGTGTATCGCCCAGCGTCCTCGCTGTACGACGACCGACCGCAGTGCACGGTCCCTCGCGGTGAAGCGCTCTCCGAATGGACTGCTAGCAACACATCCGGCGAACGTGAACCTCCTCCGCAGAAGGACATCTAAAAGTTCACTCGGTCTACACACCAATGTCAAGCATTTCGACACTTTTTGCGACGTTTGTTTTTCGTGATCGAAGATCGTGGCATCTATCTCGGACGAGGTCGCAACGGCGACGTCTTCAGTGGGAGTGAACGTTCGACGCTCGTACTTGGTCCGAGTCGAAGCGGCAAGACGTCGTCACTCGTAATACCGAACCTGCTCTCGACGACACGCAGTGCTCTGGTCACGTCGACCAAAGACGACGTCGTCGACATTATGGCGGGCGCGCGCGGTGATGGCGCCACGCTGCTGTTCGATCCGTCCGGCACGATTCGCACGCCACCCGGCGTGCATCGTGTCGGATATTCACCTATTCATCAGGCACGTAACTGGGACGGCGCGATGTTGGCGACACGCAGCCTCATCGACGTTGCGCAGCGCGGTCGCGGTGAACGCGGTGACGACCACTGGACCGAGCGAGCGAGCGCACTACTCGCTCCCCTACTGCACGCCGCCTCACTGAACGGCGAGTCATTGGGACAACTTGCATCGCGCATCGATCAACGACGTGCGCTCGACGCGCATGACATGCTGCGCGAGCGCTACGGAGACAGTCATCCGTCGGTCTCACTGCTCAGCGGAGTGCTCGCCACGGAAGAACGTGAACGATCAGGAATCTGGTCGACAACCTCGGGTCTGCTCGCCGGAGTGCGTACTGACGCCGCGCGTGAGGCGGCGCGCTCGGCGCCGCTCGACGTCGACGAGTTCCTGCGTGGACCGCACCAACTTCACGTGGTGGCGCCCAGCCGCCACCAAGCGCTCAGCGTTCCGCTCGTGGTCGGACTCGTCGAGCACGTCATCCACTCCACCTACGACCGTCACGGAGGGGGTGCGCGGCTGCTGCTGGCTCTCGATGAGGTCGCCAATGTAGCTCCGCTGCCGCGACTCGCCGGTGTCGTCTCCGAAGGAGGCGGCCAGGGGGTGGTGACAATGGCCTGCCTCCAGGACCTCAGCCAGGCTCGCGCGCGCTGGGGCGGTGCCGCAGACGGGTTTGTCTCCCTCTTCGCCACCACCGTCGTCCTGCCGGGAGTGGCGGATCGTGCGACCCTCGAACTCCTCCACCACCTGGCCGGACGTCACCTGACGCCCAGCGTGTCGCACCAGAGGCGCACCTGGGGTCGCCCTGGCGGCACTACCACCAGCTGGGTCGAGCGCGACCGGGCCAGCGTGGCGAACCTGGCTCGTGGGCGGCCCGGCCACGCCCTCGGGCTCGCGCCAGACAAGACCATGAGTTGGATCGAACTGACCCCGGCTCATCGTGACGCGCGCTTCTCGCGCTACCTCGAACGCTCCGAGCCGGCGCGCGAGTCGCGCTCTCGCTCGCGGTGACGCGCCGTCTCGCGCGCTCGATCGAGTACGTGCTGGCGTGAGATTGAGGGCGCCAAGCTGCGAGCGCGAGTCACCGTTATCGATGCCTCGCGCACGCCGCGCTCATGGAACAGCTCGGGCGCGAGTGTGTCGAGTCCGGCGTCGATACGGGTGGCGCGTTCACCAAAGGTTGACGCGTGGGCCCAGGCTTGCACGAGGTGACGACGCGTTACGCTGAGCGCCCCCTCGAAGGACGCGGCGAAGGCGTGCGCGTCAAAGGTGCGAGCCGGCGCGGACGGTGCCACCTCGAGCTGATAGCGCGTCAGGTCGTCGCGCCAGGCCGCGCGCGCTTCCTCGCGGGACCAGTGGATCTTCTCGCCACGACCCTCGTGATGTCCTCCCCACAGCACCCGATAGCCCTCGTCGACTCCCACGACGTGCTCGACGCCCTGAAAGGAGCGCCACGCCCGCCACGAGGTCCGGGCGTTCACCTCGTGGCGCAGCGTGGCGAGATAGAGGGCGTCCGCTGCCCCGGCGTGCACCGAGAGGCCACGGCGATCGAGCACCGCGTCCTCGCCGGTGGGCCGGGCGCCGACCAGAACGTGGTCGTGGAGGTGAGGCTCACCGTGGCGGTTGACCCCGTGCGTGAAGGCCACCACACTTTCCCAGCGTGCGGCGAGGTCGTAACGCTCCCCGGCCAGCTGGGAACGCACGGTCAGTCCACGCTCCTCCAGATATCCCAGTGCTTCTGCCACGGCGTGACGGTGCGCGGCGACCAGAGCCGCACCGGAGGGCTCGTCGATGGCGAGCAGGACCGACACCGGCCGCGGCGCCGCGAGGACGATGTCGTAGCCCACCACGCTCGCCCTCTCGCTCGACGCGAGGACGCCGCGCACGCACTCGGGATCGGTGGTGTCGCCCGCCCCGCGCAACCACCAGCCCGGACCCTGCGGGCGCAGCCCCTCGAGCTCGCGCGCGGGGTCGTCGGTGAAGTATCGAACGTCGAGCGATCGACGCGAGAAGATGCGCAGCACGTGGCCCCCTTGGGCCACAACGGTCGCTAGAGTCGCTCGGCGATCCGCGCGGCCAGAGCGCGCCCCGCCTTGGCGTAGGCCGGCGTGGCCACCACGGCGCCGGGTCCGGCGCGCAGCAGGAGGTGATCGAGGAACGCCTGGTCGTTCGTGCGGAAGGCAACCGCCACGCGGCCGTCGTCGAGTGCCCGCCACTGCGCGTTGGGCAGCGGCTCGAACAGCCAGCGCAGTCCCGGCTCAATGACGACAACGACCTCGTCGCCGACCTCACCGACCTGGGTCAGCCAGTTGGCGACGGTGTCATCGGGATGCGAAGAGTCCGCGGGTGACTTCGCGAGGATCGCCCCGATTCGATCCACGCGAAACGTACGCCAGCCCTCACGCGTCGAGCAGTAGGCGCGCACGTAGGCGTGGCCGTTGAGGATCCGCAGGTCCCGCGGCTCGATGACCCGGGTCTCGGCGCGCTCGGCCTCGCTGGGGGTGTAGTCGATCTTGATCTGCTCGTGATTCTCGATCGCGGCGCGCAGGTCGTCGAGCAGGGACTCCGTCGCCGTCTCGACCTGAACGAAACCGTCGATGGCCGCCTCGATTTTGCGGATCGCCGAATCAATCGCCGGATCCTCATAGACACGAGCCGCCTCGCGCAGGGCGATGTTGAGCTCGAAGAGATCCCTCCAAAACAGCGGTGCGGGCTCGTGGCTTCCGTCGCGCCCGAAGGACTCCACCAGGTAGAGCGAGTCGTCGTTGGCCTCGTCGTCCCAGTCATCGCACTCCTTGACCACGTGCGCGGGGAATCCGTACGCGCCGGCCATGGGCTCGAAGGTGACCAGGCGGTCCATGACGCGACGAACCATCGAGGGCGCGAGCGAGAAGCGGTGCGCCAGGTCGCTGATGCGCAGACCTCCGTCGGCCAGATAGACCGCATGCAGCAGTTGGAGCGTCTGGCCGAGGGAGTCATTGGTGGCGCTCGGGGCGAACGAGACGCCGCTGAGGTCGGGCACCTCGCCGCGGTTGACCCTGCGCAACCAATCGGCCAGCTCGCGACGCAGCGACTTGGGCGAGCGCAGGCGGACTCGGTCGGCGGCGTCGAGCAGGAAGCGCATCGCGTCGCGCGGGCTCTCGAACGCGATGCTCACATCAACGGTGCCGTCGTCAGAAGGTTGACGAAACGCGTTGGCAAACTGGCGCTGCAAGAGTTCCGCGTAGTTCTCGCTGGTGTTCACGACCACGTCGATCGGTTCGAGGACCTTCGCGTACTCGGGCCGCCAGGCCCGGGCGAGGTCACGCGCTTCGTCGTCAACCTCGAAAGTGGTCTCGAGAACAACCGGCATACTGGTCATCCGGGTAATTCGATAGCCCTTGATCTCCTCGGTGCCGTGGACACGACCCACCAGGTAGGCGGCGCCCTCGAAGACGCCGATTGCCAGGGGTTCGACGACGCGGGACTTCTCGCTCGCGCTGCGGTAGTCGAAGCGCAGCACGCGGCGCAGGTTGAGCGCCCGCAGCACCGGCGTGTAGTAGTTCGTGAATTCGAGACCTCCCTCGCTCGCCGGGCCCTCGTTGAACAGGCTGAAGGCGCCCGCGGCGCCAAACCCGCAAAAACGCAGCGCCAGGCTGACGACGCGTCCTTCGGCCTCGGTGAAGTCGATGCGCGGAGCCGTCGCGCTGTCGGGATCGATCCAGTACCCCACACCGCCACCGTCCATGTCGACGGTGTCGATTTGGAATCCGAGTTCGCGGATCTTGGCCTTGTCGCGCTCGAACTTCTGGCGAATGGCACTGTCGCTGCCCTGGTACGCGGGCACCTTGCGTATGACCTTGTCCGACGCGTCGTCGACCATCAGCTCGCGAACGATCGCCTCTTGGGTGAGCGGGTTCTGACGGGTCGCGCTCTGCAAGAGCAGCACCAGCGCCACTAGCCGTTCGCGACTCTCCTCTGCGGCACGCGACGTCGCCACTATCGGATCACCTCCGCTACCTCGATCACGATCCCGCCTCGGCATCGTCCGCGTCGTCGCGACGCCACGAGCCGGATCGGCCACCAGACTTCTCCCACAGCGCGATGTTCTCGATCGTCATCGTCCGATCCGACGACTTGCACATGTCGTAGATCGTGAGAGCCGCGACGCTGACCGCCGCCAGGGCCTCCATCTCCACGCCGGTGCGGTCCACCGTGTCCACGCTGGCCTCGATCTCGATGTAGGCGTCGGCGATCAGGAAGTTCACGTAGACATTGCCCACCATCACGGCGTGGGCCATCGGCAAAAGCATGGAGGCCTGCTTGGCCGCCTGGACGCCGGCCACCCGCGCGGTTGCCAGGACGTCACCCTTATTGATGGTGTTGGCCGCCACCGCCGCGGTCGTCGCGGCCAACATGTAGACGCGCCCGCGCGCCAGGGCGCGCCGCGCGCTGACCTCCGAGGAGCTCAGGTCCCGGGGGAAGGCGCCCTCGCGGGGCGAACGGCGCAGTTGGTGGAAATCGTCCACCGGGCCATGCTACAGAACGGGCTCGCGCGGCTTCCCTGACCGGGCCCGCGCGGCGGGACGGTACACTTCGCTCGTAGCAACTTCGTTTGGGAGAAGTGATGCCAACCTACGAATACGAGTGCCAGGCCTGCCACCAGCGCGTCGAAGCCGTCCAGCGGTTCTCGGACCCCGCGCTGACGACCTGTGAGGCCTGCGGGGGCCAACTGAAGAAGGTCTTCTCCGCGGTCGGCATCGTCTTCAAGGGCAGCGGGTTCTACAAGAACGACAGCCGCGGCACCTCGACGAGCGCGGCGCCTGCGGCCGCGTCGGCGCCTGCCGCGCCGGCCAGCTCCGACTAGGAGCCCGAAATCGCGAGGTCGGCGATCGCCAAGCTCTGACCGGCGGCCACCCCCGGCAGCCACGTCGTGTCCGCGCCGACATAGGCCACGTCGAGAAGCATGCGCTGCAACGTGGAGGCCACCGTCACCTCGCGCACCGGCTCGCCCAGTTGCCCGTCTCGAATCATGAGGCCGGTCACGCCCACGGAGAAGTCACCGGAGATCGGGTTAACCCCCGAGTGCACCCCGGTCAGGGAGTCCACGTAGAGACCTTGGCCCACCGCTGCGAGGATCTCCTCCTGACTGTGGGAACCCGATGACATCACCAGAGCGCGCGGCCCCGCAGACGGCGTACCCGCGATTCCCGCGCGCACCGCACTACCCGTCGAGGTCGTGCCCGCGCGGCGCGCCGAGACGGTGTCGTAGACGAACGCGCGCAGCTCGCCGCGTTCGATCAGCACGTTGCGCCGGCAGGCGAGGCCCTCGCCATCGAAGTTGCTCGCCGCGAAGTGGCGCGCGTCGGTCGGATCGTCGACCACGGTGACGGCGCTCGCGGCGACCACCTCGCCGAGGCGCCCGGCGAAGAACGAGCGGCCCCGCACGACGGCCTCGCCACTCAGCGCGCCGCCGATGATAGCCAGCACGGTGGCGGCGGTACGAGGATCGAAGACGACCACGGTGCGCCGGGTGCTCGGCCGCGTGGCCCCGAGCATGCGAGTCGAGCGAATGATCGCATCGGTGGCCGCCGCGTCAAGATCCAGATCCTGCGGGCGGCGGGCCGCGGAGAGCCCGTAGCCCGTCTGGTCGCTCGTTCCGTCGCTCGCGATCGCCTCAACCGAGAGGTAGGCGCCCGAGCGTGCGTAGTTCGCCTCAACGCCGACGCTCGAGGCTAAGGCGCCCTCGATCACGTAGTCGCTGTAAGCGGCGCTCTCGACCTGGCGGATGCGCGGATCGCCCGCGCGCACGCGCCGCTCGAGTTCGACGGCCAGAGAAATCTTGTCGTTAAGGGGTGTGGTGATCACTGACTCGTCGCGCAGGCTCATTCCGGCCGGTGCGACACCGTCGGGGCGCGCGAAGGCGAGAAACTCATCCTCGGTCGCGAAGCGCGCGTTGTCGCGGGCCTGATTGAGGGCGTCGGCGACGGCCCCCTCGTCGAGCGAACCCGCCCATGCCGTTCCCACGCGGGCGCCGCCGGCGCCATCGACCAGAATGCGGATCCCCACGCCGGCTGACGCGGCTGTCGTCAGCTTCTCGACGCTGCCCTCGTAGACCTCGACGTCGGTGTCGACGCCGCGCGAGAGGTAAACCTCGATCTGCTCGTCGCCGCGGCCGCTCTCGAGCAGGCGGCGAGCCCGTTCCATCAACTCGCTCACGCCGCCGTCCCCCCGATGGTGACGCTGGAAAGACGCATTGTGGCCTGACCCGTTCCCACCGGCACCGACTGGCCGTTCTTGCCACAGGTCCCCGGGGTCATCGAGAAGTCCGCAGCGACCGCGTCGACGCGCGCGAGGGTCTCGGGACCGTTGCCGATCAGATTGCAATCGCGTAGCGGAGCGGTGATTTCCCCGTTCTCGATGAGATAGGCCTCAGTCATGCCGAAGACGAAGTCACCGGTCGCGGTGTTGACCTGGCCGCCGCCGAGCTGGGCGACGTAGACGCCGTAGGGGGTCTGGGCGATGATCTCGTCGGCGTCGTCGGCGCCGGGCATCAGGTAAGTGTTGGTCATGCGCACCATTGGCAGATGCTGATAACTCTGGCGTCGCCCGTTACCCGAAGACGCCCGGCCCTCGCGACGAGCCCGCAGCAGATCCCACATGTAGTCGGTGAGCACCCCGTTTTCGATCAGGACGTTGCGCGTTCCCGCGTAGCCCTCGTCGTCGATCGCGAGGTAGCCCCACTCGCCTTGGACGGTACCGTCATCGACCAGGGTGACGAGTGGGCTCGCGACCTGCTCGCCCACGCGGCCCGCGTAGACAGACGCCCGCTTGAGAATCGCGTCGGCCTCGAGTCCGTGGCCGCAGGCCTCGTGAAAGAGAATCCCCCCGGATCCGCCGGCGAGAACGACGGGTAAATCCCCCGAGGGCGCCGGACGAGCCCGGAGCTTCGTCAGCGCCTGGCGCGCGGCCTGGCGCGCGGCGTCGGCCACGACGTCATCGGTCAAGGCCTCGTAGCCCCGGGTTGTGGCGAAGGGTTTGTAGCCGGTCTGCATCCCGGTGTCGCCCTGGGCGACGCACGAGACCATGAAGCGCGTGCGCACCTGGTGGTCGGAGGCGAAGACGCCGTCGGAGTTGGCCACGAGGAAGCGACGCGACGAGTCGCCCAGTCCCACCTGGACCTGGGTGATCTGAGCGCCCTCGCTGCGCGCCACGTCGTTCGCCGCGCGCAACCACGCGACCTTGGCGGCCTTGTCGACGTCACTGGGCAGAACCTCGGCCAGACGGGCGTGATCGGCCCGGGTGCCCAGCGCCACGCGGCGCGCGCCGCCGCCGCCACGCTGGGCGATGGTCGCGGCGGCCGTGGCCGCCGCCATCAAGCCCGTCTCGGACAGATCGGCCGTGTGGGCGAAGCCGGTCGTCTCGCCCACCACCACGCGGATGCCTGCGCCGCGGTCGCGGCCGTTGCTCAGCTCCTCGATGCGCCCCTGGTCCAGGGAGGCCGACGAGGTCACCCGATCTTCGACGAAGACTTCGGCGAAGTCGCCGAATCCCCGCGCCGCACCCAGTACGCGCTCGATCACGTCGGTCTCAACCAGGGGCTTCGCCATGGACGAGAGCGTACCGGGCCTTTCGTCCCGGCCATCGCTCTCTACATACCCACCGGTAGGATCAAGGGGTGATTCTGGAGTCGATTGACACACCCGCCGACCTCAAGGGCCTGTCCTATCGCCAGCTCAACACCCTGAGCCGCGAGATCCGCGACTTCATCATCGAGAGCGTCACCAAGACCGGCGGGCACCTGGGTTCGAACCTGGGCGTGGTCGAGTTGACCGTCGCGCTGCACCGTGTCTTTGACTCCCCACGCGACATCTTGCTCTTTGACACCGGTCATCAGGCCTACGTCCACAAGCTGCTGACCGGACGACGCTACGGGTTCAAGAACCTGCGCCGCCGCGGAGGGCTCAGCGGATACCCCAATCGCTCCGAGAGCGAGCACGACTGGATCGAGTCCTCGCACGCCTCGACTGCGCTCTCCTACGCCCACGGCATCTCCGTGGCCCTCGAACAGCGTCGCGAGTTGATCGGACGCGGCGGCACTCGCCACGTAGTAGCGGTCGTGGGCGACGGCTCGCTTACCGGCGGCATGGCCTACGAGGCTCTCAACAACCTCGGGCACTCAAACCAGCGCGTCGTGATCGTCTTGAACGACAACGGCCGCAGTTACGCGCCCACAATCTCCAAACTCTCCGAGAGCTTGACTGCTCTGCGGCTCAACAAGACCTACGTGTCGCTACGCGATCGCATCCGTCGCCTCGTCCCTCACCTGCCGCGCGTGGGCAAGGCCGCCTACATGGGCGTTGACGTGATGACCTCAGTGGTGCGCGAGATGGTGACCCCCCACACCTTCTTCGAGAACCTCGGGGTACGCTACGTCGGACCCATCGACGGCCACAACATCGAGGCCCTGGAGACGGCGCTGACCAGCGCCGCGCGATGGGACGGGCCGATCCTGGTGCACGTCCTGACCGAGAAGGGACGCGGCTACGAGCCCGCGACCAGCGACGACCTGCGTATGCACGACTACAAGCTGCCGCCCAAGCTCAACGACGAGGAGGTGCCGCCCAAGTCCTTCACCGAGGCCTTCGGCGAGGCCCTGGTGGCGTTGGCCGACCTCGACGAGCGAGTCGTGGCGATCACGGCGGCGATGGCCGGTCCCACCGGCCTGCTGCGCTTCCAAGAGCTCTTCCCCCAGCGGTTCTTCGACGTGGGCATCGCCGAGCAACACGCGGTCACGGCCGCGGCGGGCATGGCGATGGGCGGGCTTCGCCCCGTGGTCGCGGTCTACTCGACCTTCTTCTCGCGCGCCTTCGACCAGGCCCATCTGGACGTGGGCCTGTTGAACCTGCCGGTCGTCTTCGTCTTCGACCGCGCCGGGATCACCGGCGACGACGGCCCGAGCCACCACGGACTCTTGGACATCGCCCTGTGCCTCGCGATCCCCAACATGACCATCTTCGCGCCCTCGTGCGCCGAGGAGATCCCCGGGATGCTCGCCACGGCGCTGTCACTGTCCACGCCGAGCGCATTGCGCTTTCCCAAGACGCTGCCCCAGCCCCTCGACGCAAAAGTGGGCTCGGGGCTCGAGGCACGCGAGATCGCACGCGGTGACGGCTCGCTGTGCGTGCTCGCGGTGGGCAAGATGACCGCATCGGCCTACCGGGCGCTCTCGCTGATGGGTGTGGACGCGTCACACGTCACGCTCTACGACGTACGCGTGCTGCCTCCGGACCCGTCGATGATCGACGACGCGTTGAACCACGCGCGGATCGTCACTGTCGAGGACGGCACCCGTCACGGCGGAGCCGGCACACTGATGGTGGCCGCGGTGCGCAACCGCGCCCAGGAGCGGGGCCTTCCCTTCCCTCCGACGCGCATCCTCGGCGTGCCGCGCGCCTACCTCGAGCACCACCGGCCCGACCAGCTGCTGGCCGAGTTGGGCCTCGACCCCGCCGGATTGGCGAGTGCCTTCGCGCGGATGCTGTCCGACCAACCAGAATTCCCCCACCCGCTGCCCGAGGCTCCTCACTCGCGCTATCTCTAGGTCGGCACCGGTACGCTGACGCCATGGACTTCCCCGTGACCAAGTCAAACGACGAGTGGCGCAGCCAGTTGCCCCTCGAACGCTTCCAGGTGCTGCGAGAGGCGGCGACCGAAGCCCCCTTCACCGGATCCTTGCTCGACGTCACCGACGAGGGCGTCTACTCGTGCGGCGGCTGCGGACAGGTCCTGTTCACCTCGAACCAGAAGTTCGACTCGCACTGCGGCTGGCCCAGCTTTGACGCGTGCGAGCCGGACACCATCGTCGAGCGGCCCGATCACTCGCTGGGGCGCACCCGCACCGAGATCCTCTGCTCGCGCTGCGGCGGTCACCTCGGGCACGTCTTCGAGGACGGGCCCACGACCACGGGTCTGCGCTACTGCGTCAACTCCCTGGCGATCGACTTCGCCGGCGAGAGCTAGACGTCGAGGAAGCGGCGGATCGCGATCGCCGATCCGACCGATCCGATCACGACGCCCACGATCAAGACCACGATGTTGGTTCCCCACAGGGCGGCCGCGTCAAGGGCGAACTCGTTGTGCAGCGGATACCACATGTGCAGCGCCGACACCGCGAGCATCGCCACCCCCGAGCCGAGCAGGCCCTGGATGAAGCCCTCGGTGATGTAGGGGACGCGAATGAACCAGTTGGTCGCGCCCACCAGCTTCATCACCGAGACCTCGCGGCGGCGCGCGAAAATCGCCATGCGGATGGTGTTGAGGATCAACACGGTCGCCGACAGCAACAAGACGCCGGCCAGGGCCAGAAAGACGACCTGGAGGATGCGGATCGCGTGATTCATCTCGCGGATCTGCTGCTCGGGCGCAGTGACCTTGTAGACGCCGGGCTGATTCGAGAAGGTGCTCTCGATGGCGAAGGCGTCCGACGGCACGACCGGCACGCAGCGATACGACGAGGGCATCGCCTTGACGCTGAGGACGTCCCACTCGGACTTGGGCAACAGCTGCTTGGCCTCGGCGTAGTCCTGGGCCTGGCTGAAATAGGTGCAGTCCTTGACGATCGGCGAGTTGGCCAGCTGGCTCTGAACGCTCGAGAGCTCGCCCGCGGTCGCGGTGGGCTGCATCCAGACTGTCACGCGGGTCCCCTGCTGCCACTGGGCCGAGGCCTGGGCCGCGCTCTGCTTCAGCAACAGCGCCGCTCCCACCAGCGAGAGCGAGACCGCGACCGTCAAGACCGCCGCGATCGTCATCATGCGATTGCGCCAGAGGTTCGACAGCGTCTCTTTGACGGCGTAGCGAAGATAGACGCGCACTAGATGACCACCGTGGACTCGTCGATGCCGTAGACACCGCGCACCTGGTCGCGGACCATCTCACCGCGGTCGAGCTCGATGACGCGCCGGCGCATGCGGTCCACCAACGCCTTGTCGTGGGTCGCCATCACGACCGTGGTGCCCGTGCGGTTGATGCGCTCGAGCAGGGCCATGATCGACTCGGAGTTCGTCGGGTCCAGGTTGCCCGTGGGCTCGTCGGCGAGCAGGATCAGGGGGCGGTTGACGAAGGCGCGCGCCACGGCGACGCGCTGCTGCTCGCCGCCGGAGAGTTCGTTGGGGAGGTTCTTGGACTTCTCGGTCAGGCCGACCAACTCGAGGATCTGGGGGACCTGGGACTCGACGGTCGAGCGCGGGCGCCCGATCACCTCGAGGGCGAAGGCGACGTTCTCGAAGACCGTCTTGTTGGGCAGAAGGCGAAAGTCCTGAAAGACGCAGCCGATGTTGCGCCGCAGATAGGGCACGCGCCACTTGGAGAGCTTGCCGATGTCGCGGCCGGCTTCGAGGATGCGTCCCGAGTCAGGCAGCTCCTCGCGCAGCAAGAGTCGCAGGAAGGTCGTCTTGCCCGAACCCGAGGCGCCGACCAGAAAGACGAACTCGCCCTTCTCGATGTCAAGGTTGATGTCCTTGAGTGCCGGGGTGCCGTTCTTGTACGTCTTGGAGACGTGCTCAAATCGAATCACGAGGGTACCCCCTGGGCAGGACGTCGAAGGGCGCGCACCGCGCCGAGATCACTAATGACGCCATTCTAGTTTCGCCCCCGAGCACGTCCGTGCCACCGGCACCTTGTGAGGATGCGAATTCGAGATTCTCAGGATCGCGCGCCCTCGCGGAAGCGCTGGCGGCGCAGCTCGGCCTCCATGAACCCGTCGAGGTCCCCGTCGAGCACGGCGTCGACATTGCCGGTCTCGTGGTCGGTGCGATGGTCCTTGACCAACTGATACGGCGCTTGGACGTAGCTGCGGATCTGCGAGCCCCACGCGTTGTCGCCACGCTCGCCCGAGAGGGCGTCCATCTCGGCCTGACGCTCGGCGCGGGCGCGCTCGGCCAGCTTGGCCTCGAGGATCTGGAGGGCGCGCGCGCGGTTCTGGTGCTGGCTGCGCTCGTTCTGACAGCTCACCACGATGCCCGTTGGCAGATGGGTGATGCGAATCGCCGAGTCGGTCTTGTTGACGTGCTGGCCGCCCGCGCCCGAAGAGCGGTAGGTGTCCACGCGCAGGTCCTTCTCGTCGATCTCGACCTCGGCGGCGTTGTCGGCGAGCAGCGGCGTGACATCGAGGCTCGCGAAGCTGGTCTGACGGCGGGCCTGGGAGTCGAAGGGGCTGATGCGCACCAGCCGGTGCACGCCGCGCTCGGCCGAGAGCCAGCCGTAGGCGAAGCGACCCTTGACGATGAACGTCGCCGACAGCAGCCCGGCCTCTTGGCCTTCGGTGACCTCATCAATCTCAACGCCGAATCCGCGCCGCTCCGCCCAGCGCACGTACATGCGCAGCAGCATCTCAGTCCAGTCCTGGGCGTCGGTGCCGCCGGCGCCGGCGTGCAGGTCGGCGATCGCGTCGTTCTCGTCGTAGGGGCCCGAGAAGAGGCTCTGGACCTCCAGGGCCGTCAGCGCGGCCTCGAGGGAGGTGACGCCGCCCTCGAGTTCGTTGAGCAACGACCAGTCGGCCTCGCCCTCGGCAATCGCGTCGCGCGAGAAGTCCACCAGTACCCGGCAGTCCTCAAGGGCGCTACCGAGTCGGTCGAAGGACTCGAGATCAGCGCTGAGCCGGCCGAACTCGGTCGTGACCTCGCGCGCGTGGTCCTGGTCGTCCCAGAGGTTCGGCGCCTCGACAGCCACCGCGAGTTCGCGGTGGCGAGCCCGGTTCGCCTCGATCTTCAAGTAGTCGCTCGCTGCGCGCCAGCGCTCCTCGAGCTGGTCGAGGCTGGCCTGGGCGTCGCGTAGGGCGTTCTCCGCCTTAGGGTCGGCCATGGCACTGCTTGAACTTGCGTCCCGAGCCGCACCAGCACGGCTCGTTGCGACCGATCTTCTCGCCTTCGCGCTTGACCGGTGCCGCGGCTCCGTGACCGGGCAGGTCCACGGCACCCGGGGCAATCTCGACCGCGTTGGTGATCGCGCGCTCGAGACCCGCGTCGACAGTGGCCTCCTCTTCGACCACCGCCTCGACGTGGGTGATGTAGCGCACGAAGTCGCTATCAACGGCCGCAAGGAGGTGCTCGAACATCAAGTACCCCTCCTTCTGCCACGCGGTCAGTGGGTCCTGCTGGGCCACCTGGCGCAGGTGGATGCCGTCGCGCAAGTAGTCCATGTCCGAGAGGTGGTCGCGCCAGCGCTGGTCCAGGATCTGGAGCATGACGTCGCGCTCGATCTCTTTGGCCATCTCCAGCCCCCCCGCGAAGGCCTCGCACTTCTGCGTGTAGAGGTTCACGGCCTCATCCACGACCAGGGCGACCACGTCATCGCGGTCGTCGTAGGTCTCTAGGGTCGCCACGTCGAGACGCGTCGGATAGTAGGTCTGCAGGTCCACCAGGAGGGCGGGCAGATCCCACTCCTCGGCGTACTCGCTGTCGAGGCGCTCGGTGACCGCTCGGGTCACCTGCTCTTCGATCATCGCGATGGTCGCGTCATGAATGTCCTCGCCGGCGATCACCTGCTGGCGACGCGCGTAGATCACCTTGCGCTGCTCGTTCATCACCTCGTCGTACTTCAAGACGTCTTTGCGAATCTCGGCGTTGCGGCCCTCGACGGTGTTCTGGGCGCGCTCGATGGCCTTGGTGACCATCTTGGCCTCGATGGCCTCACCCTCGGGCAGGGCCCGCTCCATCACCCACGAGACGGCGCCGGTGGCGAAGAGGCGCAACAGCTCGTCCTCGAGCGAGAGGTAGAAGCGGCTCTCGCCGGGGTCGCCCTGACGGCCCGAGCGTCCGCGCAGCTGGTTGTCGATGCGCCGCGATTCGTGGCGCTCGGTGCCGAGCACGAAGAGTCCCCCGAGGGCGCGGACCTCGTCACCTTCCTGCTCGCACTGGACCTTGAAGGTGGCGAGCGACGCCCCGTAGGCGGCGTCGAACTCCTCGGTGCCGGGCACCAGGCCCTTGGCCAGGGTGTCGCGTCGCGCCAGGCCTTCGGCGTTGCCGCCCAGGATGACGTCGACGCCTCGCCCGGCCATGTTGGTGGCCACGGTCACCGCGTGCTTGCGACCGGCCTGAGCAACGATCTCGGCTTCGCGGAAGTGCTGCTTGGCGTTGAGGACCTCGTGGACCACGCCGGCCTTAGAGAGGGCGCGCGAGAGCAGCTCGGACTTCTCCACTGACGCGGTGCCCAGCAGAATCGGCTGACCGCGATCGCTGCGCTCGCGGACCTCTTCGACGATGGCCTCGAACTTGGCCTCCTCGGTCTTGAAGATGAGGTCGGGCTGGTCGACGCGGATCGAAGGCCGGTTGGTCGGGATCGGGACCACCGCGAGGTTGTACGTCGAAGAAAACTCCGCAGCCTCGGTCTCGGCGGTGCCGGTCATACCCGCGAGCTTCTCGTAGAGACGGAAGTAGTTCTGCAAGGTGACCGTCGCCCAGGTGTGGTTCTCCTCTTGGATGCGGACCCGTTCCTTGGCCTCGACGGCCTGGTGCAGGCCGTCGGACCAGCGTCGCCCATCCAGCGTGCGCCCCGTGAACTCGTCGACGATCTTCACCTCTCCCCCGTCGACCAGATAGTCCTTGTCACGGTGGAAGAGCTCCTTGGCGCGCAGCGCCTGGCCCAGCTGGTGAACGTAGTTGGTTGCCACCTCGTCGTAGAGGTTGGTCACGCCGAGCTGCTTCTCGACCTTGGCGATGCCCTCCTCGGTGGGCATGACGGTCTTCTTCTCCTCGTCGACCTCGTAGTCGACGTCGCGCACGAGGGTGCGCACGATAGAGGCGAACTGGTAGTAGAGCTTGGTCACGTCCGAAGCGGGGCCCGAGATGATCAGCGGGGTGCGCGCCTCGTCGATGAGAATCGAGTCGACTTCGTCGACGATGGCGTAGTTGTGCCCACGTTGGACCATGTGCTCGGCGCGCCGGGCCATGTTGTCGCGCAAGTAGTCGAAGCCGAACTCGGTGTTCGTGCCATAGGTGATGTCGCTGTGATAGGCCTCGCGCTTGTCATCGAAGTCCGGCCGGTCCGGCCCGACGCGGCCCACGGTCAGTCCGAGGAAGCGGTGAACCTGGCCCATCCAGTCGGCGTCGCGCGTGGCCAGGTAATCGTTCACGGTCACGACGTGCACGCCCTTGCCCGCCAGGGCGTTCAAGTAGACGGGCAGGGTCGAGACCAGGGTCTTGCCCTCACCAGTCTTCATTTCGGCGATCCATCCGAAGTGCAGGGCCATGCCGCCCATCAGCTGCACGTCGTAGTGGCGCTGACCCAGCACGCGCGTGGCGGCCTCACGCACGACGGCGAAGGCCTCGATCAGCAGGTCGTCGAGAGTCTCGCCCTCGGCCAAGCGCTCGCGAAAGACATCAGTCTTGGCCCGCAATTCGCCGTCGGTCAGGCCCGCCATCTCCCCGGCGAGGTCGTTGATCGGTCCCACCAGCTCGGCGAGCTGGC
The DNA here is from genome assembly GCA_021790675.1 of Actinomycetes bacterium. Lineage (GTDB taxonomy): Bacteria > Actinomycetota > Acidimicrobiia > Acidimicrobiales > RAAP-2 > RAAP-2. Next base: position 19,212 of record JAJYGN010000063.1, on the reverse strand, counting down.
GCACGCGCTTGCCCTCACCGGCCCGAAGCATCTTGCCAAATACACTCATGTTGGATTCACCCTACCGGTCACCGGGACGTTCTTACGGGGCTGCGCGTGTCTGACCTGGTCTTTGACCCCACACCTGCCTGCGGCGGTGTCCGTGCGACCCCCGACAGCTCGCGCTCTTCGGGGGCGGTTCGCACACTTCACCGGCTCGTCCGGCGGCCACTTTGACCGCCGTCCGGCAGGACTTACTTCTAAACCGCGCCATGCTCAGCGTCCAAAAGACGCCTTACGTGGGTCGCTTTGCCCGCGGCTGGCCTCGACTTTCAACCACAGAACCACCCGCAGCCCCTCGCAAGTCTACTCCGTGTGGGTCGCCGCGCCCGTCGTGACCAGGGCGACTGCGAGACGCACGCCCAGGACGATCGCCGCCACCGGCACCAGGAGCCGTCGCCAGCCGCGCGCGTGGTAGGCCTCGAAGCGCAGGGCACTGACGTGATGGGCCACCAGCATCGCGCGCGTCGCGTGGCGCCGCGACAGGCCCTCGGCGTGGGTGACGACGGCCTCGTTGACCGCGGCGATTCCCAGGCCGCGTTCGCGCACCCGCCAGCACAGATCCATGTCCTCGGCGAACATGAAGAAACGCTCATCGAAACCGCCTACCGCCTCGAAGTCGGAGAGGCGCATGACGAAGAAGGCGCCCGAGACCCACTCGACCGTGCCGTCGACGCGCGCCGCGCGGTAGCGGCGCGTCGCGGGGTTCTCGGGCCACACCGGTGAGAGCAGAGCGTGCGCCCCGGCCAGCCAGACGTTGGGAAAGACCCGCTGGGAGGGATAGATGCTCGCGTCGGGTCGCTCGATGCGCGGCGCCACGACGCCCACCTCGGGGTGGGCCGACAGGTGGGCGACGAGGATTGCCACCGCGCCCTCGTGCACGACGATGTCCGGATTCGAGACGACCAGATACTCGCCCGTGGCGAGAGCCGCGCCCCGATTCACGCCACGTCCATAGCCGAGGTTCACACCGGCCGCGACCACCGTAGCGGCGTCGCCAGCCAGGACGCGCACGCTCTCGGGGGTTTCGGCGTTGTCGACGACGATGACCTCGGTGACGCCGTTGGCCCGCAGCGAGGCCACGCAGTGCGCGAGCGCCTCGCCCGCCCGATAGTCCACGACGACCGCGCTGATCGTGGGGCTCACCATGAGCCGTCCCGGCCGGCAAGCAGGCGAGCGACACCGTCGCGCCACGGCGGCGGCGGTCGGAAGCCCGCGGCGAGGAACTTCTCGGTCGAGAGGTCGGCGCGCGCCGGACGGGTGGCCGCCGGCGCGGGCACGAGGTCCGCCGTCGAGATCGCCGTTGCGAAGTCGTCACCGCGTCCCAGTTCGCGACCGGCGAAGGTAGCCACGTCGAACCACGTCGTTGCCCCCTCGTTGGCCACGTGCCACGTGCCGCCCGGCCGCTCGCGCACGAGCACCACGAGCGCTCGCGCGAGGTCCGCCGCCACGGTCACCGTGCCCATCTGGTCGCTCACGAAGCGCACGGTGTCTCCGCTCGCCGCCCGCTGGGCGATCACGCGAAGCACGTTGCGCCCCCGCACTCCCATCACCCAGGACGTGCGCACAATCGTGTCGCGATCCGAGCAGCGACGCTCGCCGGCGAGCTTGGAGGCGCCGTAGACGTTGAGGGGACCCGTCGGATCGTCCTCGACGTAGGACGCGCCCTTGGCGCCGTCGAAGACGTAGTCGGTGGAGATCGTGATCAGGTGCGAACCAACCTCGCCGGCCGCGCGCGACAGGGCGCCCACCGCGGCGTCATTGACCGCGTAGCAGGTCGCCGTGTCGGCCTCGGCGCGGTCCACCGCGGTGTAGGCGGCCAGGTTCACGATGACGTCGGCGCGAGCGCGGTCCACCGCCGCGGCCAGCGCGGTCTCGTCGGTGAAGTCGACGTCGTGACGCGTGAGGGCGAGCACGTCGAACTCGCCGACGTCGACGCCGCGTGCGTCGGCCCAATAGTGCTCGTCGGCGCCGGGCACGGGCAGCGCGCGCAGCGTGTCCACCACGTCGACGCCGACCTGGCCGGCCGCACCGGTCACAAGAACCCGCGTGGCGCGCGTCATCGGTCGGCTCGCAGGTGCACGACGTCGCCCGCCGCGACGACACGCACGCCATCGGCGCCGTCCACGATCAAGCGACCCATGTCGTCGACGTCACGTGCGGTCCCCGTCCATGACCCTTCGCGTTGGTGCACGACGACGCGCTGACCGATAGTCGCCAGGGCCTCGCGGTACTGCGCGGCGAGGCGCGCGAGCCCGTCAGACGAGTCCAGCCAGTCACGTCGGGCACTCAGCTCCTCCAGGGCGACGTCGAGAAGTTCGCGTGCCGACGGTGCAGTATCAAGGTGGCGCGTCAGGTGGGTCGCACCGACGTCGGGGGGACTGTCGCTCAGGTTGAGGCCGAGGCCCACGACGACCCCGCGCGAGGGCGCCGTGACGAGCTCCGCGAGGATCCCGGCAATCTTGGCGTCGTCCACGAGCAGGTCGTTAGGCCACTTGATTTCGCAGGCCAACCCGAAGCGCGCTAGCGCCGCACGCGCCGACAGCGCAACGGCACCGACCGCCCACTGGGCCTGGTCGTCGTCGAGCGCGGGCCGCAGCAGGAGCGAGCACAGCAGCGCCGAGCCCGGCGGCGCGTCCCAGGTACGCCCTAGCCGTCCACGGCCGCGGCTCTGGTGATCTGCGACGAGCACCAGGCCCTCGGCCTCGCCCGCGCGGGCGCGTTCGACGACGGCGTCGTTGGTCGAGTCAACCTCGGTCACGTGTTCGACGCGCCAGACGAGTGAGTTCACCCTCAAAGATTAGGGTTTGGAAGGTAAGTGGTAGAAAAATAGAAATCACTGCGGAGGTGTGCGTGTTACAGAAGGTCCTGGTCGCCAATCGGGGCGAGATCGCGGTCCGCGTCATGCGCACCTGCCGCGAGATGGGCATCGCCACCGTCGCCGTCTACTCCGAGCTCGACCGCGACGCGCTGCACGTGCGTCTGGCCGACGAGGCCTACGCGCTCGGCGGAACAACCGCCGCCGAAAGCTATCTCAACACCGAAGCGATCCTTGCGGCGATCGAGGCCAGCGGCGCCGACGCCGTGCACCCGGGGTATGGCTTCTTCAGCGAGAACACCGACTTTGCGCGCGCCATCACGTCGCGCGGCGTGACTTTCATCGGCCCCCCGCCCGAGGCCATCGAAGTCATGGGTGACAAAATCTCCTCACGCATCGCGGCCGAGCGCGCCGGGGTCGCGGGCGTGCCCGGACGCAGCGAGACGCTCGCCACGTCCGAAGAGGTCGTCGCCTTCGGCAACGAGTTCGGCTGGCCGGTCGCCATCAAGGCCGCCTACGGCGGTGGCGGACGCGGGATGAAGGTGGTCCACGCGCCCGAGGACGCCCAGGCGGCTCTCGAGAGCGCCCAGCGCGAGGCCCAGAGCTACTTCGGTCGCCCCGAGTGCTACGTCGAGCGCTACCTCACCTGGCCACGACACATCGAGATGCAGGTGCTCGCCGACACCCACGGCAACACCCTCTGGCTGGGTGAGCGCGACTGCTCGGCCCAGCGCCGCCACCAGAAGCTGGTCGAGGAGTCGCCGGCGGCCAACTTCCCCGACGAGGTGCGCGTCGCCATGGGCGAGGCCGCGGTCAAGGTCTCGCGCGCCTGTGGCTACGTCAACGCCGGCACCGTCGAGTTCCTCTACCAGGACGGCGAGTTCTACTTCCTCGAGATGAACACGCGCCTCCAGGTCGAGCACCCCGTGACCGAGCTGGTGACCGGACTCGACCTCGTCGAGTGGCAGCTACGCGTCGCCGCAGGCGAGGCGCTGACGTTCGGCCAGTCCGACATCGTGCGTCGCGGCCACGCCATTGAAGTGCGCATCAACGCTGAGGACGCCGCCGGCGGCCGCTTCAGCCCGTCACCGGGACTGATCACCCGCTTCGAGCAGCCCGGTGGACCAGGCGTGCGCCTCGACGCCGGCTACGGCGCGGGCGACGCCGTCTCGCAGTACTACGACAACCTGATCGGCAAGCTGATCGTCTGGGCGGAGGACCGTGAGCGCGCTCGTCGCCGACTGCTGCGCGCGATCGAAGAGACGGTGATCGAAGGAGTCGCGACGACCCTGCCCGCCGACACGATCATCCTGTCGAGCGAGGACTTCGTCAAGGGCACGCACTCAACGAAGTGGGTCGAAGAGACCCTCGACTTCTCGAGCATCACGAGCGCGCCCCCCGCGCTCGGCGAGACCGACGCGCGCGTGCGCCGCGACGTGACGGCCGAAGTGAACGGTCGGCGCGTGAACGTCACCTTGTGGGTGAATCCGGAGGAGGGCACCGCCGCGGTCAGCACCGCCGCCAAGCCCCGCCGACAGCACCACGCCGGCGTCGTGGGCAGCGGCTCGGGCAACGTCACGGTCCCCATGCAGGGAACCATCGTCAAGGTCAACGTCACGGTCGGCCAGAGCGTCGAGGCGGGCGAGACGGTCGTCATCCTCGAGGCCATGAAGATGGAGAACGCCGTGGCCGCCGAACGCGCCGGCGTGGTCAGCGCGGTGCGCGTCACCGAGGGTGACTCCGTGGCGACCGGCGACGTCGTGGTGACCATCGAATGACCACCGACGCCATCACCGCGGCGATCGACGCGGCCGCGCCGGCGCTGCTCGAGGTCAGTCACTTCGTCCACACGCATCCCGAGTTGGGCTACGAGGAGTACGAAAGCGCCGAGGCCGTCGCGCGCGCGGCGCAGGCCGCGGGCTTTGACGTCGAGCGTGGTGCCGGCGGACTCGCCACCGCGTTTCGCGCCATCAAGGGCTCGGGGAGCCTGCACGTCGCGCTGTGCGCGGAGTACGACGCGCTGCCCGACGTGGGCCACGCCTGCGGGCACAACATCATCGCCGCGTCCTCCCTCGGCGCCGCCATCGGCCTTGCCGCGGTGGCCGACGAGCTCGATCTCACCGTCATCTTGCTGGGCACGCCCTCGGAGGAGGGCGGCGGCGGCAAGATCGACCTGCTGCGCGCGGGTTACTTCGACGACGCGCACGCCGCGATGATGGTGCACCCGTGGCCCGAGGACCGTCTCGAGGCCGCGTGCCTCGCGGTCGACCACTTCGACGTGACCTACCACGGTCGCGACGCCCACGCGTCGGCCGCCCCGTGGGAGGGAGTGAACGCACTCGACGCTCTCACCATCGCTCAGGTCGCGATCGGCCTGCTGCGCCAGCAACTGCGCCGCGGCGACCAGGTTCACGGCATCGTGCTCGAGGGCGGCTCGGCCGCCAACATCATCCCGGCGCACGTGGTGGGTCGCTTCATGGCCCGTTCGAGCACCAGCGAGCGCCTCGCCGAGCTCCGCACACAACTCGACGCCTGCTTTCGCGCCGGCGCCCTCGCGACCGGCGCGCAGCTCTCCGTCGAGGAGCTCGGCAGCGCGTTCTCGCACATGGTCTCCGACGTGGACATGCTCGCCCACTACCGGCGAGCGGCCGAGGACCTCGGACGGCGCTTTCGCGCCGACGACGCCGGCGAGGCGCTGCCGACGATCTCGACTGACATGGCGAACGTCTCGCTCGCGGTTCCCTCGATCCACCCGCTGCTGGCCATCGACACCCACGGCGCCGTCAACCACCAGCCCGAGTTCACGGCCGCCTGCGTCAGCGACAGCGCCGACCGCGCGGTGATCGACGGTGCGAAAGCCCTCGCGCACACCGGCGCGGGAATCGCCCTCGACGCGCGACTTCGCGCGAGGCTGATGGAGCGCGCGTGAAAGTCGAGCACGCCCTACTGAGAATCTCCGCCGACGCCGCCGCGGAATTTGAGGCCTCGATGGCGCGTGCCCTGCCCATCATCGAATCCGCGCCCGGCTGTCACGGCGCCGAGGTGCGCCGCCAGGTCGAGGACCCCTCCGTCTACCTCTTGCTCGTGCGCTGGGAGTCGGTCGAGGCCCACCTGGCCTTTCGCGAGAGCGACCTCTTCGAGTCCTGGCGAACGCTCACCCACCGTTGGTACGTCGAGGTACCCCAGGTGACCCACTTCGCGGCACCGATTGATCGCGCCTAACTCTGCGGGTGGTACTCGCCGAAGACCCCGCGTAGGACGTCGGACACCTCACCGAGGGTCGCCCGCCGACTGAGGGCCACCTTCATCGGATAGAGGACGTTGGCCGAGCCGCGCGCGGCGGTCTCAAGGTCGCGAAGGGCCGTGTCGACGCCGTCCTGATCGCGCGCGGCCTTGAGCTCGCGCACCCGGTGCACCTGGTCACGCTGGTTCTGTGGGTCGATCGGAAAGACGTCGGCGGCGCTCGACTCGCCATCGGCGAAGCGGTTGACCCCGACCACGACCTTGTCGCCGCGGTCTACGGCGCGGGCGAATTCGTAGGCGGCCGTCTCGATCTCGTTCTGCATGTAGCCCGCCTCAATGGCCGCCACCGCTCCCCCACGTTCGTCGATCGCCGCCAGGTACTCGCGGGCACGCGACTCCACCTCGTTGGTGAGCGACTCAACGTAGTAGCTCCCGGCGAGCGGATCGACCGTATCGGCGACTCCGGACTCGTAACCCAGGATCTGCTGGGTGCGCAGCGCGAGGCGCGCGGCGCGCTCGGTAGGCAGTCCCAGCGCCTCGTCGAACCCGTTGGTGTGCAGGCTCTGGGTGCCACCGAGGGCCGCGGCCAGGGCCTGGACGGTGACGCGCACGATGTTGTTCTCGGGTTGTTGGGCGGTCAGCGTCGAGCCGCCGGTCTGAGTATGAAAGCGCAACATCATCGCCTTGGGATCCGTCGCGTGAAAGCGCGTGGCCATGATCGAGGCCCACAGGCGCCGCGCCGCGCGATACTTGGCCACTTCCTCGAAGAGGTTGTTGTGCGCGTTGAAGAAGAACGAAAGCCGCGGCGCGAAGTCCTCCAGGGCGAGGCCCGCCGCCAACGCGGCCTCGACGTAGGCGACGCCGTTGGCCAAAGTGAAGGCGATCTCTTGGACCGCGGTCGAGCCGGCCTCGCGAATGTGATAGCCCGAGATCGAGATCGTGTTCCACTGGGGCATCTCCTTCGCGCAGTAGGCGAAGGTGTCCACGATCAGGCGCATTGACGGGCGCGGCGGGTAGATATAGGTGCCGCGCGCGACGTACTCCTTCAAGATGTCGTTCTGGATCGTCCCGCGCAACTGGTGTCCGGCGACCCCCTGGTCCTCGCCGACGAGCTGGTAGAGCAGCAGGAGCGTCGAGGCCGTCGCGTTGATGGTCATCGACGTGGTCACCTCATCGAGCGGCAGGTCGGCCAGGAGCAGGCGCATGTCGTCGATCGAAGAGATCGCCACGCCCACCTTGCCAACTTCGCCCTCGGCCCGCGGATGATCGGCGTCGAATCCCATCTGCGTCGGCAGGTCGAAGGCGCACGAGAGTCCCGTCTGGCCCGCGCCGAGGAGGAACTTGAAGCGCTGGTTGGTGGCCTCGGCCGTGCCGAATCCCGCGTACTGGCGCATTGTCCAGAGGCGGCCGCGATACATCGTGGGATGCACCCCCCGGGTGAAGGGATAGCGTCCCGGCGACCCGAGGGCGCTGGCCTCGTCGAAGCTCGCGAGGTCCTCGGGTCCGTAGACCGGATGAATCTCAATACCCGAATCAGTCACCCGTTCCTCAGCCATCTGGCCAATTTACGCTCTACGTCGCCCCAGCATCACCGGAGCCCCCGGCGCCAGCGACCACAATGGTCAGATGAACTGTGCCCAGTGCGGAAGCGAGGTCGACGGCGCCTTCTGCCCCGTCTGTGGAACCCCCGTCGCAGCGCCGACGAGCGCGGTCGCGCTCTCAGGCTGGTGGCGACGAGTCGGGGCGACCATGGTCGACAACCTGCTCTTGTTCATCCCCTCGTCGATTGCTTTCCTGCTCGTGGCCGACGTCACGGGTCGTTACGTAGGCGCCCTGGCCGCGCTGGCGGTGCAGGGGGCCTACATGGTGCACTTCCTCGCCTCGGTGAAAGGCCAGACCATCGGCAATCGCGTCGTCGACACGGCCGTGCGCGACGCGTTGACCGGCGCGGCGATCACGAGCAGCCAGGCGCTACGCCGCTGGGGGTTCATCGCGATCTACAGCGTGCTCGACGTCACCCTGCCGACGTCCTACGCGGCAATTCCCACCGTGATCGCCCTCATCGACTGCCTGTTCCCGCTCTTTGACGCGCGCAAACAGACCCTGCACGACAAATTCGCCGGCACGCTGGTGGTGAGGGTCTAGGCCCCGACCACCACGTGGGGCATGCAGAGATCGTCGTACTCGGCGATCTGAATCGGACCCGCGTTCTCGCCACAGGCCGGGCAGTTGGGGTCACGGCGCACGCGGAAGGTGCGAAAGCTCTCGTCCATCGAGTCATAGGTCAACAGCCGCCCGATCAGGGGGTCGCCGAGGCCGAGGATGAGCTTGATCGTCTCGATCGCCTGAATCGATCCGATAATGCCCGGCAGCACACCGAGCACTCCGGCCTCCGCGCAGCTGGGCGCCAGCTCGGCCGGCGGCGGCTCGGGGATCATGCAGCGATAGCACGGGCCCACGTAGGGGCTGAAGATCGTCGCCTGGCCCTCGAAGCGGAAGATCGACCCATGAACGACCGGAATGTTCTTCAGCAGCGCCGCGTCGTTGACCAGGTAGCGCGTCGGGAAGTTGTCGGTGCCGTCGACGATGACGTCGTAACCGTCGATGATCTCGAGGATGTTGTCCGCACCCAAACGCACGTCGTAGGTGTTGACCTTCAGGTCGGGGTTGATCGCAGTCAGGGTCGCCTTGGCGCTGTCGACCTTGCGCATGCCGATGCGGTCCATGTTGTGCAGCACCTGGCGCTGCAGGTTCGACGCGTCGACCACGTCCATGTCAATGATGCCGATGGTGCCCACGCCGGCCGCGGCCAGGTAGAGCCCGGCGGGCGAGCCGAGACCGCCCGCCCCCAGGAGGAGGACCTTGGCGTCGAGCAGCTTCATCTGGCCCTCGTCGCCCACCTCGGGCAGCAGGAGGTGGCGCTGGTAGCGGTTGCGCTGATCGGCGGTCAAGGCTCGCGGCGTCGACCAGGGCAGGCCCTCGTCCTTCCACTTGTTAAAGCCGCCAATGACCGAGACCACGTTCGTGTAACCGAGTTCTTGGAGCGTGCGCGCCGCGAAGGCCGAACGGACCCCGCCCGCGCAGTAGACGGCGACGGAGGCGTCCTTATCGAGCAGACGCGCCTCGACGGAGAACTCGAGCTGACCGCGCGGGATGTGCACTGCGCCGGGAACCGCGCCCTGTTCGTACTCGTCGGGTTCGCGCACGTCGAGGATGCGGTAGTTCTCGAGGTTCGCGGCCACGTCGTGGGGGTCGATTTCGCGAATCTCGGCCTTGGCGGCGTTTAGTAGTTCTCGGGGGGTGGCCAACGTTCCTCCTTCTCGGTGGGCAAATCCTACCGGTCCACTTAACAATTGGTTCGCCCGCCTGCTAGACCCGACGCGTGGAATTGCGTGAACTCCTGGCGCGTCGGCGCATGGTGCGCTCCTTCGACGCTACGCCCATAGACCTCGACTGGCTCGACCAATGCTGCGCCGACGCCCTGTGGGCACCGACCGCGGGCAACAGCGCGGGCGTGCGCATGAACACGCTGGGCCGCGAGCACGTGATCGACTATCTCAACGTCGCCACCGACGCCGCCTGGCGCGAGGGCTCGCCCCGCTACGCCGGCGTCTCACGCGCGGGCGCCGTCGTGCTCGTCACGACGCGTCCCCAGGACTACCTCGCGCGCTACGCCGAGCCCGACAAGGCCACTTCGGACCTCGCGCGGCGCGAGGCGTGGACCGTCCCCTACTGGACGAGCGACGCGGCGATGGCGACGATGGCCCTCCTCTTGCTGATTGAGGAGGCGGGACTTCAGGCCGCCCTGTGGGGAAACTTCCGCCACGAGCGCGAAGTGCTCGACTGGGCAGGCATCGTTGACGAAGAGCTTGTGGCCACGGTGCTCGTCGGTCGCGGCGACGGGCGCGACCAGCCGTCGACCTCGCGAGGGCGTGAGGTCCCCACGCGCGCGCAGCGGGTGCGGCGCGTGCCTAGCGCGACGACTCGTCCGCAACCGCCTCGAGCAGGTGAATGAGCGTTCGCGCACCGAAAGCCGTCGCGCCCTTGGTCGTGTAACCCTTCGTCGCCTCCGCCCGCGCCGGCCCGACGACGTCGAGGTGCACCCAGGGAACGCCCGCGGTGAACCGCTCGAGGAACAGAGCGGCGACCACCGAGCCCGCCTGGCCGGCCTTGCCGATGTTGGCCAGGTCCGCCACGTAGCTCTCTAGCTGGCTGCGGTACGAGGCGGTCAGCGGCATGCGCCAGAAGGGCTCGCCGCTGCGCGCGCTCGCCGACGAGACGTAGCGCGCCAGCTCGTCGGTCGTCGCGTACATCGCCCCCACGTCGTTGCCCAGAGCGACGCGCTGGGCCCCGGTCAGCGTCGCGATGTCGATGATCGCGTCGGGTTCGGCCTCGACCGCCAAACTGAGTCCGTCGGCGAGCAGGAGGCGCCCTTCGGCGTCGGTGTTGAGCACTTCGACCGTGAGGCCATTGCGGATCGTCACCACATCGCCGGGTTTGATCGAGTTCTCGCCGACGACGTTCTCGGCCATGGGCGCGATCGCGCTCACGCGAACGCGAAGGCCCAGGCTCGCTACGGCCGCCACAGTCGCCATCACGACGGCCGCGCCGGTCATGTCGGTCTTCATGAGGTGCATGTCGGCCGCCGGCTTGAGGCTGAGGCCCCCCGAGTCGAATGTCACGCCCTTACCCACGAGGGCCACGTGGGGCATCGTGGCGCCGGGTTCGGGATCGTAGGTGGCAAAGACCAGGCGCACCGGGTGGACCGAGCCCTGGCCAACGCCCACCACGCCCCCGCAGCGTTCGGCGGCCACGTCGTCCTCGTTCCACACCCGCGTCGTGACGTGGCTGATGTCAAGACGCTCGATGACGGCGCGCGCGAGGTCGCGCGGGGTCATCGCGTTCGCCGGGGTGTTGATGAGCTGCTTGGCCCAGTTGACCGCGTCAGCTACGACCGCCGCGCGCGCCAGTCCCCGATCCACCGCGTCGTGAGCGTCCACGCTCGGCAGCGGCGCTCCCACTGGCACGACCGCGAACGTGGTCTCCGAGTCATCGAGGTAGCGATACGAGGCGAGCAGTGCACCCTCCACGAGGGCCTGGGCCACCTCCTCGGGATGCTCGACACCATCGGTCGGCAAAAAGAAGGCCACGTCGACCTCGCCCGCGGCCTCAACGGCCGCCGCTCCGGCGCGCCGGTACGACTCCAGGTCGTTCAAGGTGGCGCCCACGACGGCGAGCACCACCATCGGTCCAGCGAGTCTGCGCAAGACGACCGCCGTGCCCGCCGACTCCGTCAGGCCGTGCGCGCTGCACCACTCGCTCGAGAGCGTCGGCACGAGACCCGCGTCCGGCAGGGCCGCGACGACGGCTTCGGACACGAAGGCGCCATCGCCGTCGACGAGTACCGGCACGGCGATCGCCGCGAATTCGCGACCCTCATCGGGCCGTACGAGTCGGGCGTGTCGGGTCATGACCTCTCCTTGGTTAGCGGATTCGGGCGGTGCGGTGCTCGGGTCCCTCGACCCAGCGCGCCATCGTCCAGGCGAGGTCGCTGAGGCGATTCAGGTACGCGATCACGAAGGACCCCTCGATCGGGTGGCCGACCGCCAGTCGTTCCGCGCGCCGGATCACCGTGCGGGCGACGTCGAGGGCCGAGGACAGCTGGGTCTCGCCCGGCACCACGAACTCGTCGGGCATCTCGGTGTCGGCCGAGAGCTCGTCGATCAGCTCCTCGAGTCGCGTGATCATCGCCGCCGTCACGCGCGTCGATCCATCGACCAGCTTGCGGCGATTCTCCTCGAGCGTGGCCACTTCGGCCATCAGCACCCACAGGTCACGCTCCAGCGACACCAGCAGGTCGTTGATCCGGCTCGTCGGCTCACTGAGCGAACGCGCCCAGCCGAGGGCCGCCTGCGCCTCGTCGACGGCGCCATTGATCTCGATCGGGGCCGAGGTCTTGGCCACGCGCCCGCCGAAGAAGAGACCGGTCATGCCCTTGTCTCCACCGCGCGTGTAGATCTTCACGCTCTCAGCGTAGTAACTGGGTACGCGACCGCATAGCCTGATGGGGCAATGCACGCCCACGCCCCCTTCGCCCGTCCCGGCGCCGGTGACCCGTATCTTGACGCTGCCTCGCGCGGCGTGCTGATCTACGACGGCGCCACGGGCACGAACCTCCAACTGGCCAACCTCACGGCCGATGACTTCGGATCCAGCGCCCTCGAAGGCTGCAACGAGGTCCTGTGCCTGACGCGCCCCGACGTGATCGAGCGGCTGCACCGCTCGTTCCTCGACGTGGGCGTCGACGTCATCGAAACCAACTCCTTCGGCTCCTTTTCCGTCGTTCTCGCCGAGTACGGCCTCGAAGACCGCGCCCACGAGCTCGCCGTCACGTCCGCACGTATCGCGCGGCGCGTCGCCGACGAGTACGCGAGCCCCGGCTCACCGCGCTTCGTCGCCGGTTCGATCGGCCCGGGCACCAAGTTCCCGACGCTGGGCCAGATCACCTACGACGCGCTGAGCGCCAGCTACGAGGAGCTCGCCTACGGCCTCTTGGAAGGCGGCGTCGACGTCCTGGTCGTTGAGACGATGTTCGACCTGCTCTCGGGCAAGGCCGCCATCGCCGCCTGTCATCGCGCGATGGCCCGCCACGGGCGCGTCGTCCCGATCCAGGCCCAGGTCACGATCGAGTTGACCGGGCGCATGCTGCCCGGCACCGAGATCGGTGCGGCCATCACCGCCCTCTCGCCGCTGGGCGTGGACGTGCTCGGGATCAACTGCGCCACCGGCCCGGTTGAGATGTACGAGCCGTTGCGCCAACTCTCCGAGAGCGCAAACGTGCCGATCTCGTGCCTGCCCAACGCCGGCCTGCCGAGCGTCGTCGACGGCCACATGCACTACGACCTCACTCCCGAGGCCCTCGCCGAGCACCACGCGAAGTTCGTCGGCGAGTACGGCATCTCGATCGTCGGCGGATGCTGCGGCACCACGCCGGCGCACCTGGCCGCCGTGGTGGAGGCCGTGCGCGACCTCGCCCCGGCGCCGCGCGCACCCGTGCTCGAGCCCGCCGTCGCGTCGATCTACTCCTCTACCACCTACGACCAGGACCGCTCGGTGCTGCTGGTGGGCGAGCGCACCAACGCCAACGGATCCAAGAAGTTCCGCGACGCGATGCTGGCCGGCGACTGGGACACGTGCGTGGCGATCGGGCGCGACCAGATCCGCGAAGGCGCCCACGTGCTCGACGTCTGCGTCGATTACACCGGCGCCGACGGCGTGGCGGACATGAACGAGTTGATGAGCCGCCTGGCCACGCAGTCATCCGTGCCGATCATGGTCGACACCACCGAAACCGCCGTGGCCCGAGCCGCTCTGACCTGGCTCGGCGGCAAGGCGATGCTCAACTCGGTGAACCTCGAAGAGGGTGACGGACCTGGGACCCGCCTCGACTCGTTCCTCAGCCTCGCCGCGGAGTTCGGCTGCGCGGTCGTGGCCACCTGCATCGACGAGGACGGCCAGGCCCGCGACGCCGACTGGAAAGTGCGTGCCGCGCGCGCCATCACCGACCTGGCCGTCTCGCGCTACGGCCTCGACGCGCGCGACATCTTCATCGACCCCTTGGCCCTACCCCTGTCAACCGGCATGATCGAATCACGTCGCGACGGACTCGAGACGATCGAGGCCATCCGGCGCATCAAGGCAGAGCTGCCCGGTGTGCGCACGATCCTGGGTCTCTCCAACATTTCCTTCGGCCTCAACCCGGCAGCCCGCCAGGTCCTCAACAGCGTGTTCCTCCACGAGTGCACCCAAGCGGGCTTAGACGCCGCGATCGTGCACGCGTCAAAGATCTTGCCCCTCGCGCGCATCGACGACGGGGCCAGGCGAATTTGCCTGGACCTCATCTACGACCGGCGCCACGAGGGCTACGACCCCCTGACCGAGCTCCTCGCCCTCTTCCAAGGGGTCAGCACTACCAACACCGCCGCGACGGACTTGACCGACCTGCCCCTCGAGGAGCGCCTGCGCCGACGCATCATCGATGGCGTGCGCGTGGGCCTCGAGGGCGACCTCGACGAGGCCATGGCCGCCGGGCTCGCGCCGCTCGCCATCGTCAACGACGTCCTCCTCGACGGCATGCGAGAGGTCGGTGACCTCTTCGCCAGCGGCGAGATGCAGCTGCCCTTCGTGCTCCAGAGCGCCGAGACGATGAAGAGCGCGGTCGCCCACCTCGAACCGCACATGGAAAAGAGCGACCAGGGGGGGCGCGGTCGGGTCGTTCTGGCCACCGTCAAAGGCGACGTGCACGACATCGGCAAGAACCTGGTCGACATCATCCTGACCAACAACGGCTACGAGGTCATCAACCTGGGCATCAAGGTGGGTATCTCCGAGATGCTCGCCGCGGTCGAGGAACACCACGCTGACGCTCTCGGCATGAGCGGGCTGCTGGTCAAGTCCACGCTCATCATGCGCGAGAACCTCGAGCTGATGAACGAGCGGGGCATGCACGACCTGCCAGTTCTCTTGGGCGGGGCGGCGCTGACGCGAACCTACGTCGAGCGCGACCTGCGCAGCATCTACCAGGGCCGCCTGTTCTACGGCAAGGACGCCTTCGAGGGTCTGCGCGTGCTGGACCGCCTCGGCGAACTGCGCCGCGATCCCGACGCCGACGACGACTTCGGTCGCGAGATCTCCCAGAAGAACGTGAACCGGCGCTTTCGCGACGAAGAGCCAGCCCCTACCGACCTGCCCTCACGCAGTCCCGAGGTCGACACGGACAATCCCCTCTTCGCGCCGCCCTTCGTCGGCAGCCGGGTCGCCAAGGGCATGTCCGTCGACGCGATCAGCGAGTACCTCAACCTGACCGCCCTCTTTCGAAACCAATGGGGATACCGCCCCGAAGAGGGCGAGGACGACACCGCGTTCAAGGAGCGCGTCAGCGCCGTCCTGCGCGAGCAGCTCGCCCTCGCCAAGGAGGAGGATCTCCTGGTCCCACAGGTCGTCTGGGGTCACTTCCCGGCCGCCAGCGACGGTGACGACCTGGTGATCTACACCGACGACTCGCGCAGCATCGAGTCGACGCGCTTTCACTTTCCGCGCCAGCGCGTCGCCCCCTACCTGTGTATCGCCGACTTCTTTCGTCCTGCGACGAGCCCCGAGCACGACTACGCGAGCTTCATGCTCGTGACGATGGGCCCGCGCATCTCGGCGCGCTGCCAAGAGCTCTTCGCCGAGAATCGTTACACCGACTATCTGAAGCTCCACGGCCTCGGTGTAGAGATGGCTGAAGCGCTCGCCGAGATGTGGCACCATCGCATTCGCGAAGAGCTCGGCTACGCCGACGAGGACGGCCCGACCCTGACCGGTCTCTTTCGTCAGCAGTACCGGGGCGGGCGCTATTCGTGGGGTTACCCAGCCTGTCCGGATCTCACCGACAACGCGAAGGTCGCCGAGCTCCTCGACGCTGCGCGCATCGGCGTCGAGGTCTCCGAGGGCTTCCAGTTGCACCCCGAGCAGACGACCGACGCGATCATCTGCCACCACCCGCGCGCCAAGTACTTCATCGCTTAAATTGAGTTAAGAATCACGGGGTTGACCTCCGTGAAGCGAGTGGTCTTTCTAGTGTGGCGCCGTGCACTTCTCCTCAACGCGTCGCGCGCTGCTCCAGGGACTCGGCGCCACCACTCTGGCGGCCCTCGTCGAGGCACGTGCGAATGCGGCTTCTCTGGCTCCGCTGCGCCTGCCGAGGGTGGCCACGGCGAGCTGGGTAGAAGTGGAGAACGCGCGCCCGGGCGACGCCACCTGGCTTGCCGGTGACGGCGCGCCGGCCGGCACGCTCGAGGCCTACACCGACACTCCGAGCCTCGCTCTGGGAGAAACCCTCTCGGTCTTCGTCTCGAGCACCACGGCGCGACTGACGGCCAAGATCTATCGCGTCGGTTACTACCAGGGGCTCGGCGCGCGCCTCATTGAGACGATCAACGACATCGCCGCCCACGTGCGCGTGGTGCCCGCACCCGACGCGCTGGGCACCGTCGACTGCGACTGGCCGGTGACGTTTCGACTCGAGCTCGACGCGCGGTACCTGCCGGGTCAGTACCTCATCAGACTGGAGAATCCGGCGGGACGGTTCCGCTTCGTGCCCTTTCTCGTCCGCGACGACGCCTCGACGGCGACGTTCCTCTATCTCAGCGCGGTCACGACCTGGCAGGCCTACAACACCTGGGGCGGATTCAGTCTGTATCGCCAGAGCGACGTGACGGGTGACACCATCATCTCCAACGCCAACCGGGCGGTGCGCGTCTCCTTCAATCGGCCTTACGCGCGGTCCTTCGCCAACGGCGCGGCGGACTTCATCGGCAACGAGTTCCCGCTCCTCTTTCTGGCTGAGAGCCTGGGACTGGACCTCGCCTACTGGACGGACCTCGACCTACACGAGAAGGGTTCGGCGATCTCCCGGCACCGTGCGGTGCTCTCGCTCGGCCACGACGAGTACTACTCGGGCCCGATGCGCGACGCGCTCGTCGGGGCAGTGGCGAACGGGGTCAACGTCGCCTTCTTCGGTGCCAACTTCATCTTCCGCAAGATCCGCTTCGAACCATCGGTGAACGGGGAACTACGACTCATGGTCAACTACCGATCCACCGCCGACCCGATCATGGCCACCGACCCGTCGCTCGCCACCGTCAACTGGGCGTCGTACCCGGCCGACGCACCCTCGAGCACCTTCTCGGGCTCGTCCTACGGCGGCGCCCAGGGCATCGGCTCGTTGAGCGTGGCCGACGCCGCGACGTGGTTCTGGCGCGGCAGCGCCGTGGAGGACGCGACGGTCCTCGCTGACGCGCTCGGCGGCGAGTTCAACCGGTTCAACCCCCTCGAGCCGAATCCGTCCAGCGTGCAGATCTTTGCCCACTCGGTCGTGGGCGGCGGAGTGAGCGACGTCACCTACAGTGCCGAGCTGGGGCGCGGCGGCGTCTGGTGCTCGGGCACCGGCCAATGGATCTTTCACCTGTCGAACGCACCGCGCCTGGGCGGGCACTGGGTGCCCGACGCGATGCCCGCCACCGCGGCGCTGCGCACCGCAACACAGAACCTGCTGGCCCTCTTCGCCCAGGGACCCGCGGGTGACAGTGCTCCGTCGAGAGACAACACCGCCTTGTTCTACGGATGATCTAGTAAAGACTCGTGACGCAGGCCATGGTGGCCGAGATGAACGCCCTCCACACTTTGGTCCACTGGGCGCGGTGAGCCACCAGGTACGCGCCCAGGGCCTTGGCGGAGGTCGCGGTGGCCCCGGCCTTGATGTAGTGCACCAAGTCGTTCATCAGCGTCCTCGTCGCGGCGTTGGGGGCCTGGGACGCGAGCTTCTGGAAGAACGGCAGATACTGCTTGGACCACGCGCGGTAGGCCGTGTAGTTGTTGCTCGCCGGCGGGCTCTTCGGGTGAAACGTCGTCAGCGTCTTGCAGTACGGACTCATTGCGGCCGACTGCGTGGTCGGCGCGCTGACCACCTCGACCCCAAGGGCGACGCTGAAGGTTGCTGCGGCCATCGTCGCCGCGGCGAGCCTGCGGGTTCGCGTCGCGAGCGACGTGCTGAACACTCCCATGACTTCACCTCCTGCCGCACGCGGCGTGATCATCGTAAGACGTGCGTGGCGTCGGCGCTGAACTCAAAGAGCGTGTGTTCTATCTCCCACTAACTAGAGTCGACTCACAGAACGACCTCGACGCGATCAGTCACCGCATCAACACGACGCCTAGGAGGATCTTCAAATGGGCGTCAGCTTTCGATCGCTACACTGCTGCTGTCGTTGCACTGACCGCTTGAAATCGCCAGGTCTTGCGGGAAAACTCGCACGTGGCTTACGAGAATACGGTCAACTTCTCGTAGCGGCGGCACGAACGGATTGCTGCCAGCGCCACCCAAGCGTCCCTAGCAGAGTGCGACGTCGATGTGACGGCCGGACGCTGCTACGAGCGCGACTATCTCCTTCTCGTCGCTGGTGAGGATTGTGTCGTCATTCCTTGCCACCGCCACCACCGTCGCGTCTACGGCGCCGCCTAAGGGCGACACAGCAAGGAGCCGTCCTGCTGCGCGACCAAGTTCATCGTCTATCGTCATAATCTCTACACCTTTAAGGAGAGCAGCGAGCGGGGCTTGCCTGCCGCTACCGGTACGCCAGACTTCTGCCACGACACCCCCGGTAGTCCTCACTCCCCAACCAAGGTCTCGTGCGCGCTGCACACCACTGAGCACACGACGATCGTTGTTCTCAACGCCGATGAAAGCCCCCGAATCCAGAACAAGAGTCGTCATGCTGTCGGCTCACTGACTTCAAGAACGGTGACATCTTCCCCGCGCTCTCGGGCTTTGGACACAATGTCGCGGAGGCTCTGTGAATCGGACACGAGGACCAGCGCCCGGTAGCGCGGATTAGACAACTGTGTGTGCCACGGGTGGTTCTCGACTGAAGCTCTCTCGCCAATGAGAACCTGCCCGACCTCAGTTAGCCCGTGGCCGATCTTCTTGTTGACGCCCAGCATCTCATCAGCCGCGTCTAGTTCCGCCTGTGTGAACGCCCCATTCTCTGCCTGCCACTCCACGAGAAA
>JAJYGN010000063.1:0-493 GCA_021790675.1 Actinomycetes bacterium | reverse complement strand
GTCTAGGGCGTCTCCGCGCAACCTCTCCCTCGCAGCCTCGGCCAGCCAACTAGACGTTGACAGGTGCAGACGCTCGGCAGCAGTACGTATGGCCTCAGCAAGATCGGGTGCGAGGGAGATACTCAACTTGTCTGTGGCCACGGCTCTCGTCTTCCTACTCTGGTAATAACTACCATAGTAGGAAGAACTACTCACCTGCCAAGCATGATTGAGGCATGTGATAGGTCCCGAGATCTAGTGTGAACCGGTCCCTCTGGTTACTTCACTTATGCTCATTCATCAGGTATTTTACGACGTCCGTAAGTCCCCGAGTCGGAGTATGTGTATTTCACCCAGTCGGTACTGTGAATAGCGGCTTCACGGTGCTTGGCCACCGTGAATCCTGCACCGAAGCACACGAGAAGAGCCGTTCGCCACCCGCACAAGCCTCGAGAGGGGTGGGGCTCTGGGACGGAACGGAGAAGTGCCAGGGAATCCTGGTCATCCGGACGGT
>JAJYGN010000094.1 GCA_021790675.1 Actinomycetes bacterium | reverse complement strand
GGTGGCGATCGTCAAGGCACTGTTCTGGCCGGCGTTCCTCGTGTTCAAGCTGCTTGGACTTCACTAGCAAGACGGCGGACCACTGCGTCGCCCTCGCCGACCTACGGAAGAGTTGTCGTCGTCGTTGGAACAGTGGTGGTCGTCGTAGTGCTGGTCGTCGTCGTGGTCGTTGGCGGAGTGGTGGTCGTGGTCACGACGTAGCCCGGCGATCCCGCCCAGGCGAGGTGTCGGCCCGACGAAGAGCCCGCCACGCGGAGGTCGAGGCGAATCTCGCGCGCGAGGTTGAGGGCGACCTGGGCGGCACCCACGATGGCGTTCGGCCCGTGATCACCGAGGACGGCCGCGTATACCGTGGTCGAGAAGGTCCCGATGCGAAAGACGATGGCCATCACGTCGCAGCCGCCCGCAAGGTCCGTGTAGCCGGACTTCACCCCGACGACGCCTCCCTGTCCGACGAAGGGCGTGTAGGAGTTGAGGACACCGGCGACCGGCAGGCGGATGGATGGCATCGTGACAATGCGGTCCACGATGGGTTCCTTCGACATCAGCATCTGCGCGAGGTGAACCTGATCGCGAGCGGTCGAACGGTCACCCGCGCCGATGCCGGTGATGTCCACGTAGTGCGTGTCGTGGAGTCCCATCGCCACGGCGGTGCGATTCATCACCGCGATGAACTGGCGGTCCGTGAGACCGGCCAGTTCGACGAGAATCTCGGCGTAGTTGCCCGCCGAGTGGATGAGAAGGCCCCGCAGCAGCGTCCCTTCGCAGAGGCGCTCACCCAACGCGACCGCCGCACTCGACTGACCGGTCGCCACGTCGTGGCGATAGAGGGCGACGTCGTGGGCGTTCACCACGTGACACGGGCCCCGCTGGGAGAACGTGAGGGGCATGCGGTGCAGCAGTACCCAGGCCGTCATCATCTTGGTCAGGCTGGCGATCGCCACGCGCGGCTGGTAGGGCGATACCGCGGCGACCGCCACCTCGGGAGCGAGGACCGCCGCACTCTCGCCCGCGGGCCAGGTCAGGGTGCGCGGCACCGTGGTCGTCGTGCTCGGCGGCGTGGTCGTCGTGGTCGGTGGCGTGGTCGTCGTCGTGGGAAGGGTCGTGGTCGAGCCGGGCAGAGTGCTCACCGAGGTGGTCGTCGTCGCCGAGTGCGACGACGCGGCGACCGCCGACACCGAATAGGTCATCGCGACAAGGCCACCGGCGGCGAGGAGCGCCATGGGACGAAGGAACGGGGTGCGCGAGTTCATTACCGCCGCACAGTAATCGCCCACGACATCCGCCGGACTTCACGAGCGATAACGACGCGGCGATCCGTGCGCGTGACGTCATCATTGCCCTCTCGCATCGATAGGGTGAATCAATGGTCCGACCAGCCCTTCGCCGATTCCTGCCCCTGTGCGCCGCCGTGATCGCGGCCGCCCCACTGGTCGTCACGACGCCGGCGTCGGCCCAGGGGACGCGCCCGGCGGCCGTGAATCCCCGCTCGGTGGTCTTTTCGGTCGCCCTCGAGGACCAACTCCTCGCCAATCTGAACTTCCTACCCGTGGCCTTCGTGCCCGCTTCGGCGCCGAAGCCCAAGCCACCCACCACCACGACGACCTCGCCGACCACGACCACTTCGTCGACGACACTGCCGGCGACCACCACAACGCTGAGCGCCCCAGCCCGGCGACCGCAATCTGTGCGCGTGACCCCGGTGACGCTTCAGCGCGGCCACTACGTGTGGCGTTTCAACGATCTCCCGCCGTCTCTCAAGGCCAGTTGGCACGTGGGTACCCTCAACGTGGTCCTTCGTGGCGCCCTGATGAGATTCCAGGCCCAGCACAACCTGCCCGTCACGGGCGACATGTACCCCCCGACGTGGTTCGCACTGGTGAGCGCCGCGCTGCGCCACCAAAAGAGCGACGAGACCTACAACTTCGTCGTCGTTCGCCGCGCCCTCCCCCAGCGCGTCTGGTTGTATCGCAACGGCAAGATCTCCTTTACGACCCTGGCCAACACCGGCATTGCCGCGGCCCCCACCGCGCCGGGCACCTTCACCGTGTACCTGCGCTACGTGACGACCACCATGTCGGGTACCCTGCCCGACGGCAAGCCCTATCACGACACGGGCATCCCGTGGACGTCGTACTTCAACGGCGGCGATGCGCTGCACGGCTTCATCCGTTCCTCCTACGGCTGGCCCCAAAGCCTGGGCTGCGTGGAGATGCCCTTCGCCACAGCGAAGATCCTCTGGCCCTACACCCCGCTCGGCACTCTCGTCACCGTCGAGTAGCTAATGAAGGGCCGGCCAGCGCCCCGGCCGGCCAGGCTCGAGGAGCATGTCGGTGTACTCGCGCTCCAGGTGCTCCTGGCGCCAGACCAGCATCTCCTGGGCCGCGCGCAAGACGCGGTCAGCGTCGACGCACTCGGTACGCCAGGTGGCGTCAGCCGCGAGGTCGAAGCACTTGAAAGTCCCGTCGCCTAACTGCACGTAGGCGATGTCCTCGCCGACGCCCACCGCAAGGTTCTGTCGCGACAGCGTGCGGTCCCGCGGCCAGCGGGTCTCGGCTTCGGCGATGAAGTACGAGCGATAGTCCCACTCGTAGTGCGCACTCGTGCGCCAGTCGCCGATCTCGCCGTCGAGCAGAGGCGTGAGGACGCGTCCGTCGAACTGCGCCGGGATCTCGAGGCCCAGCGCGTCGGCGAGGGTCGGCGCGAGGTCCACGTTCTCGGTGAAGCGCTCGATGACTTCTCCGCGGCGGGTGCGACGCGGATCTCGCCAGATGCCGAGGATGTGATAGCTCTGGGGAAAGAAGCCGAGCTTCTGGATGAGTCCGTGGTCGCCGAGCTGATCACCGTGGTCCGAGGTCACGATGACGAGCGTGTCCTGCCATTCTCCGCGATCCTTGATCGCGGACATCACGCGCCCCAGGTTGGCGTCGACTTCGCTGATCATCCCGTAGTACTGGGCGCGCAGGCGACGAATCGCCTCCTCCTCGCGCGGCGCCGCGCTCGCCGACACTCCCAGGGCCATCTCGTGCAGCGGGTGGCGCTCGCTCGCCTCGACCGGTGGGATCGGCATCGCGACGTCGGCCGGGTCGTAGAGAGTCGCGTAGTCGCCCGCCGCGGCGTAGGGCGGGTGGGGCCGCAAGTAGCTGAGGTGCGCGAACCAGCCCGAGTCCTGCGTCGCCAGCCATTCGACAAACTTGGTCGTGAGAAAACTCGTCAGCGAGTGCTCGGCGGGACGCTCTGGCTCGCCCATCAGCGAGAGTCGCCAGCCGTAGGGGACGTCGTAGCCGAGATCGCGCAGGTATTCGACCCACGTGGCCTGGCTCTCGGGCAGGTAGTGGCCCAGGGCGAAGCCCGGCAACACTCCCTCGTAACTGTCCAGACGCGGGTCGTCGGGCCCGTCGGCCATCGCGGGGTCGATCCCCTGGTCCGTGTAGCCAAAGAGCGTTGGCACGTAGCCGGCGCGACGCGCCATCATGGCCACGTTGTCAAAGCGCGCCGACAAGGGTGAGCCGTTGGCCACCACCCGGTTGTTCATCTGGTAGGTGCCGGTGTAGAGGGCGGCTCGTCCGGGTGAACACGGTGCCGCCTGAGAGTAGTGACGAGCCAGTCGCACGCCCTCACTCGCCAGGGAGTCGAGGGTAGGTGTGGCTACCAAGAAGTTTCCCGCGGCACCGTAGGCATCCGCACGGAACTGGTCGAGGGTGATGAAGAGAACGTTCACGCGGCTACAACCTTGCTCGAACGAGGTTGCACGCGATGCTACCCGTGGAGTTGCCACCGATGGATGAAAAAAGTAATCAACATCGTGGTCGTGACCCGGCGTGAGCCCTGATTCCACGCCCATGCGTGACGGCCGAAGCCTTTACTTCGTATCCAGATACGCCCTTCCTATGGCCTTCAGGCGCGCATGGACGCCATTCATGGGTGCTACCGCAGGCAAGTAGTCCTTACGCAACTTGGCAACCACCGTGTAGTTGGTGTCGACGACATTGGCGATCGGCGCCTCGACCGCTTGAGATACAAATTGGTAAGAATCCATCATCGAGAGGCCAGTGAGTTCGGCAACCCAGTGGACCATCTGAGCCTGGCTAATTCGGAACGCATCCTCGAGGGGTTTAGTCGATCCTGTCGTGAAGATCGCGGTGTCGCTCTCCAAGCGCGGCCACAGTACTGGCTCAATGTTCTTGATGACGTCAATGACGATGACAGTGTCCATCGCAGTCTCCACTGCAACGCCGCACGTCTCGCCCTCACCCTGACGCGCGTGACCATCACCGAAGCTGAAAAGAGCTCCCTCAACGTTGACGCCGAGATAACAGGTCACGCCCGCGCGCATTTCGGGGGTGTCCATATTGCCGCCCCAGTCTCCCGGCGTCAGTGCAGATCGCGCCTCGTTCAGAGCGGGTGCCACTCCGACGGTGCCGTGCATGGGATCGAGAGGCAATTCGTAGGTCGCGTCCGACTCTCTCGCTTCGTAGCGCACGGTGCGCTTCTCCTTATCGATGCGATATACCCAGGTCATTTCCGGCAACGGTGCGTGCAGCATTTGGGTAAAGCCGTTCGCCGTCAGCGCCCCGAAAAGCGGCACCGTGGTCGAGAAACCCAGCGTGTGACGTGGTTCGATGCTTGCGAAGTGCACCGCCAATACATCGCCCGGCTGCGCACCTTCGACGTAAAACGGCCCCGTCTGAGGGTTGAGGAATCGATGATCACATACTTCGCTTACGAGGTCATCAACCGAGTGGATCGCCCCAGCGAAACAGTCCAGACTTGACGTGTCCAACACCTGACCGGGCGAAATCGAGGCACGAGGCTCGGCACCGCCGAAAGTGTAAACAAGGCGGCTGGGATCACCATCGTGGTCCATCTCGTAGTTCAGAACAGTGGTGAATTCAGTACTCATGAGCACTCCATCCCTCGTTGAATCACACTATTGCCGGTACCTCCCGCATCAGCGAGAGCAACGTCGCTGCTTCTATTCGTGGACGAAGGCGACCGCGTCAACAGAGTCTGGCGACTTGGATCGAAGGACTAGCAGCGACACGAGGCCAACGATTGCCCACGCTCCCATAGCCCACGCACCGTAAGACAAGGGCGCCGGAAGTGCGGACACGAACTTGAGCCCGGGCACTCCCGTGATGCCGGCCGCGTTCATGAATCCCGGCACTAGGAAGATAAAGCCGAGGATCGGCACTACGATGTGCAACCCCGCGTGGCGCTCTTCGCGGCGGTGCTTAGCAAAGTATCCGATGCAGGCCAAGTTGGTGATCGCGTACACGACGACCACTACGACGACGAGGCCAGTCGCCACAATGCCAAACGCCGTGGTCGGCCCGTACTTCGCCCCCAAGGCCAGCGCGATCACCAGACCCAAGATCAACTGGATGATCAGCGCGTTCTGCGGTGAACGGTGCTTCTCATTGAGCTTGGCCAGCGACTTCGGAAAGGCCCCAGCGCGGCCGAAGGCGAAGGCCGTGCGAGTAAACACGTTGGTGCCCGCGATGGCGTTCGCGAGGGTCGAGTTGATGATGGCGAAGAGCACGAGCGCCCAGAACACGATCGACACCGAGTTCGCGAGTCCATCCCACGGCACGCCGTTGGCCGAGGCCGCGAATCCCGTGAACCTGCTCGGCCCGTAGGCGACATCGGCTGCGTAGGTGGAGAACGCGTAGAGGACGCCGATGCAGACTGTCGCGATCATGATGGCGCGAGGGACATTGCGCCGCGGATTCTCGGTCTCTTCGGCCATGGGAGCGGCCGCCTCAAACCCCGAGAAGGCCAGGAGGGTGAACACCGAACCCGCGATCACACCACTCCAGCCGTGAAAGCCCGCCGCAGTCGCGTACTTGGGGGTGAACACCGCAAGCGTGTTGTGTCCCCCGGCCTTGACGATCAGAACAATCGAAAGTAAAGCGAACACCGCGATCTCCACGAAACCCAGGATCGTTGCGGTCTTCGCCGATGTGCGGATACCCAGCCACACGGTGTAGCAGACGAGAATGGTACCTAGTGCCGTGAATACCCACCAACTACCCAAAGGAAAAGAGTGAACCTTCGAGTTCCACTCTCCCGCGACCGTGTAGCCGAGCTGGAGCATGACCAGCGGCACGATCAGAACTTCCACCGCCGCGTAACCCCAGCCGACGAGGAAACCCACCCACGGACGTAGCCCAATCGCGCTGTAGGTGGCCACCGATCCCGACGAAGGGATGTGCTTGGCCAACTGACCGATGCTCGAGGCGGTGAAGAAGATCCCCACAAAGGCGAAGATTACGGCAAGAGGAAGCGCGCCACCCGCGAGAGGTGCACCGAACGGAATCGAAGCAGCGATCGCGGCACCTGGCGCCATCGAGCAAATCGATTGGAAGACCACCTCGCGCAGGCCGATCGCATTGCGTTGCAGTTGCGTTTCAGTGGTCATTGTCTCCCCCGAGCTCGTTGTTGGAAGAGATTAACGCGACCATTACATAATGGGATGGATTACTCGACACGTTTCGTAATGGACAACGAAGTCACGCGAACGATCACGAGGGTCGTGGTTGTCGCCAGTCGCCAGTCGCTGACACCTATACGCGTCGCGTTGCAGTCAGTTCTTCTAGTTCGGCGACGGCAGGACCGCGAGCGCGGCGGCGAAGCCCAGGATCAGGACCGACAGTCCCATCGTGACGAGGCCCAGGCGTCGCGAGCCGCGTCGCGACAAGCGCTTCGCCGTGACCCCGTGGGTGAGCGCGAGGCCCACCACCACGAGGACGAGGACGATCTTGACCTCGAGGACTTGACCGAAGACCGTCGCGTCGATCGTCGAGGGACGCACGCCGTCGTGCCAGGCGAGCAGTGGTCCGCTCACCACCAACACGGGCAAGAGTCCGCGATTGGCGATGCGCGCGAATCGCCGGGCGGCGGCGATCGTTACCTGGGCGACCAAAGGTGGCGGCGCCAGTCGGCGAAACGCCGGCAGCACCACGAACGAGAGCATGAGCTGGCCGCCAACCCAAAAGACCGCCGCCGTCACGTGAGTGAAGAGCACGAAGGTCCAGAGCAACGTCACCGCGACACCCTAGGCCGTGGACTGAATCGGATCGATCTAGCGGACGCGTCCGACGCGCACGCGCCAAACGCGCGGTCCGCTCTCGAGGTAGTCCCAGGTGAACTCGCCGGCGTGCTCGGCCTCGAACTGATAGCGCAGCGGTCGCGGGTCGTGGTCGTTCACGAGCAGGAAGCCAGTACCCGCGCGAAGGTCGTCGAACGTCTGAAAGATCGTCTCGTGGCGCTCGCGCGGCACGAGGGGGCGCACGTCGAGCACAATGTCCTCCGCCGACGACTCCCCAGAGGACGTCGTCTGCGCGCTCGCGCCGCTCACGCGAACGAGGCGGTGCATCGCCCGGTTCACCTCGTCGGCGAGGTCGGGACGGGCCATACGAAGAGCCGCCCAGGCTCGGGCTGCGAGCGAGCACGCCCGCTCCCCCTCGCCCGCTCGCGCCAGCGACAGTGTCGCGTCGATCAGCGTCCGCACCACCAGGGCCTCGTGGTCCGCGCGCTCGACGCGCAGCTGCACGGCGTCGTCAGAGTGGTGGTGAATCAACTGGCCCATCGCGCTCAGCAGCGCCGCGAGATCCACCTCGTCGTCACCTACCATTGGCGCGAGCAGCACCTCGTTCTCGCGCGTGACGTGCGCGTCGAAGAGATCAAAGAAGCCGCGCGCGTGCGCGACCGCATCGACCCCGCTCGCCGCCCGGGCGAGACCTTCAACCTCGAGAGCGAGCGTACGGTGCTCGCTAACCATGTGCTCGACGGTGGCCGCCACGCCCTCGCGTCGCGCGGCGCTCGCGTAGACCGTCAACTCCTCAGCCAAGGCGTGAGGCAGGACCTCGTCGACCACGTAGGTGAGGAGG
The DNA here is from genome assembly GCA_021790675.1 of Actinomycetes bacterium. GTDB lineage: Bacteria > Actinomycetota > Acidimicrobiia > Acidimicrobiales > RAAP-2 > RAAP-2. The sequence goes on along the minus strand of JAJYGN010000094.1, from coordinate 24,321 downwards.
TCGACCTTCACCTCCTCGAAAGGGGACGACTCGGCTACCGCCGTCTCGAGCGCTACCACGCGGCGCAACACGTTCTCCACCAGCTCGCTGTGGTGAGCGAGCATCTGTCCGTACGCGACGTCGTTTCCCTCGGTCATGATGTCGTCCTTTCGCCGGCCGCGGCCGCTACTTATTATTTCTAGTTGTAACTAGATCAACTATATCGAGTGGGCCGCGCTACATGTCACCGAGCGCGCAGGACGTCACTGAGGACCTTCGCGTGCGAGTGGTCGAGGTCGCGACTCGCCGTGAGCAGCACGACGTGATGCTCGCGGGCGCTCGCGCGCAGACGCGCCACGTGCTCGGCGGCGACTCCGCACGCGAGCTCATCCTGATAGAGGCGAGAGAACTCGGCGAATCGCTCGATCTCATGTCCGTACCACCTGCGCAGATCAGGACTCGGGGCGATGTCCTTGTCCCACTCGTCGTAGTCGATCGACTCCCTGGGGCGCCCACGCGGCCAGAGCCGGTCGACGAGCACGCGATACTCGCGCGCGCCCCGGGGTGTCTCGTCGTAAACGCGCTGGAGCGAGATCTGGCGGGCCACGACTAGCGCCGCACTCTGAGACCGGCCCTCGCCGCAGCGACCTCGTCGATCATGGACAGGTCCCACGGGGGCGACCACACCAGGCGAACGTCCGGGTCGGTACCCTGCGGACCCGCCTCCACGAGGGCCGCGCGCGCCATCGCCGGCAGGGTCTCCGACGCTGGGCATCCGGGCGTCGTGAGCGTCATCGCGACGACCAGCCGGTCGCCTTCTCTCACGACGTCGTAGACGAGGCCGAGTGAGACGATGTCGAGACCCAGCTCGGGGTCGATCACCTCAGCGAGCGCCCGCCAGGCCCAGTTGAACTCGCGCCCGGCACTCGCGAGCCGAGCGGCGCGCCCCACGTCGGCACTCACGCGGGCCTCGAGAACGTGACACGCCAGTCGCCGTCGCCGATCTCGACGGCGTCAAAGGCGAAACCCTGGCTACCGAGCACCCCCTCTAAGGGGACGGGCTCGAAGGGCGCGACGATCACGAGGTCCTCGCCCGGGCTCAGCTGACCCACGGCACTCATGATCTGGTCGAACGGCTCGAGGCCGTCCGCGAGCAGTGGTCGAACGTCGAGTGTGGCCATGGTCCCTACCCTTCCGGCCCCGGGGCCGTCTATTCTTCTACTATAAACTAGAACAATAACAGACGCGGACTCGTGTCCAGGAGGCCACCGTGACGATCCCCCCCACCAACGCCGGTTGGCGCGATCGACCCGCCGGGATGCCCGCGGGCGTCCCCCCACCGACGGTGCCGCTGAGCTTTCTCGCCGCGGCCGCAGTGGGCCTGGTCGCCTGTGGCGTGTCGATCGTCGCCGTTCGCGCGTCGATCGTTCGCGATCCCACAACCGATCGCGTCGTCGGCGCGGCGCACCTGGCGATGCTGGCCACACTCTCGATGGGAGTGCTCGGCGCGCTGCACCAGTTCATCCCCGTGATCACTCAGCGGGCCCTGGCCTCGGTGCGGCTCTCGCGCGCCACGTTCCTCAGCTGGCTCGGCGGCGCCTGGCTGCTGCCCATCGGATTCCTCGCGCGCCGCGAGGGCGTCGTCGAGGCCGGTGGGGCGCTCGCCGCCACCGCCGTGACGCTGCTCGTGATCAATGTGTGGGGTGCTTTGTCGGCGCGCTCGGACAGCGCGGCGGTGCGCGGGCTGCGACTCAGCGTGCTCGGCCTCGTGGTGACGGCCTGCTACGGCGTCGTCTACGTGATCGACCGGCGGGGCCAGTGGTTCGACCTCTCGAGCCACGTCGTGTTGGCCCACGCGTGCGTCGGGCTGTTGGCGTGGCTGGGCCTCGCCTACGTGAGCGTGGCACAGAAGCTCTGGCCGATGTTCATGCTCTCGCACGTCCCGGGCCGCCAGCGCAGCGCGAAGCTCTCAGTGTGGGCGCTCTTTGGCGGCACCGTTCTCCTCTCGGCGGGGCTTCTCGGCAATTTCTGGCCCCTCGCCGTGCTCGGCGCGGGCGGCGCCGCCCTCGGACTGGCGGCCCACCTCACCTCGCTCGTGCGAACGATCCGCCACCGGCGCCGCGGCGCCGACCTGCACCTGGGCTTCGTGAGCGCCTCGGCGATCTGGCTGATTATCGGTGCGACGCTGGCCCTCGCGGGGGCCCTCACCCTCGGCGCCAATCACCCCCGCGGCGTCGCCCTCGTAGCGGCGGCCGTCGGCGCCGTCGCCGGTTGGCTGCTCGTCGCCCTCGTGGGTCACTCGTTCAAGATCGTCCCGTTTATCGCGTGGTCGTCGCTGCGCGCGCGCGGCGTGTCGACCACCAGCGACGGCGCGCAGCTGATGTTCGCGGACCTCTTCAACCGGCACTGGGCGGCGGTCGACTTCGCCCTCGTCAACGCGGGCGTAGCCTCGCTCGTCGCCGGCATCGCCGCTTCGTCGACGTCGGCCATCGGACTCGGTGGCGGACTGCTCGCGTGCGTGGGCGTCATCACGGCGATCGACCTCGCCTGGCGGCCCCTGCGCTTACGCGCCTCGCGTCCGAGCGTGGAGAGCGGCGAGCCGTCGCCGATCACACTGGCCGCCGAATTGAGGACCCGTCCGACCAAGTCCTCGCGTTAGTGCGTCGCCCGAGAGATCACCAGACGGCAGCCCGCACGACGCGGGTCCTTTTTCACGAGTCGCTCGACCGTCACATCGCCGAGTGAGTCAGCGAGTCCCTCGGCCAGGCCGAGGTGAAGTTGGCAGACCTCGTGGGGATTGGTCGCCGCCACCTCTTCGAAGGGGCACCGTCCGAGGACGAAGTCGGTCGTCGTCGCGCGGTCCACTCGCGTGGGCCGAAATCCCCCGCGCAACAGCTCGACCTCCATCCGGTCCACTGCGTCGCCGCCATCCGACGCACCGCGGCGACGCCCGTCGCGTCGCCCGACGTCGCGCACGCTCGCGCCCTCGTGCACTGCCTCAGCCAGCAGGCGCGCGAGCCACTCGTAGGAGCCGAGTGTCGACCACTTGCCCGCGGCTTCGGGGTGGAGTCGATAGAGCAGCGACGGGCGCCCGGGACGGGTGCGCAGCTCTCGCTCCTCGCTCACCAGTCCGGCGTCCTTCAACACCGCGAGGTGCTGGCGCACGGCGTTGTGGTTGAGCCCCACGAAGGCTGTCAACTCGGCCACGCTGAGCGGCCCGTCGGCGTCGGCGATGCGCCGGAAGATCGAATAGCGCGTGGGATCTCCCAGCGCGCGCGCCTCTCGTTGAATCTCCGTCTCGCTCATCGGCACCTCGTCGAACGACATCAATTTTCTAGTTGCCACCAGAATAACTACTCCAAAGGCCGCTCGCACCCTGGGATGCCCTTTCGCTGACCCGGGTGACCAACTGGGATATCGCGAGCCCGCGAGAGATCGCGACGACGACGCACCAATGGCGAGCCCGCCTGAGCCGTGGCGTGCGCTCAAGGACAACGTCGAATCGCGCACCCCGAGAAGCGGGTGAGGTGTCCTGCGACGACGACCTGTGCGCGGACGGCCCGGCGGGACGCCTCGCCTGGACGCTTCGCGAGATCCGCTCGATCATTCGCCAACGGCGGGGCCGCGAGAGCGAGGACGCGCGCCACTGATCTCGAGCGAGGCTTATCCGTGTTGGGTGTATCTCGCGTGCGAGGGCCGTCGTTCGCTCGCGTGTCAGCGCTGCACGAAGCGCACGCTGGCGATCTTGCCGTTGGACATCGCGATGACGAAGGTGTGCACGCCCGGACGCGAGTGGCGAACCACTCGCACACGCACCGTGAGGACGGTGCCGGTGTCACGGATAACGAACGCCTTCGTCCCCCTCGGGCCCACCACCGTGGGACGTCCGATGAACCCTCGGCCGAGGATGCGCAGAATCACGATATGGCCCGCGACCGCGTGCCCGACGACCCGGGTCGCGACCGGCGACAGCGGAGGCGGAGGCGGGGGCGTCGTCGTCGGCGCGGCCACCGTCAGCGTGAACGCGTAGGTCCCTGTGTCACCGCTCGCGTCGCTGACCGATCCAGCCGCGTTGTAGGTGCCCACCACTAACGCCCCACTCGTCGTGATCACTCCAGTCGCAGAGACCACGAGCGACGGGGTGCCCGATGTCTGGGTGAAGGTGAGGCTCCCGACGCCGCCGGTCTCGACCAGTTGAGTCGTGTAGGTAGCCGACGCCGACGGAGCGACCGTCGCGCTGGTCGGTGAGCCCTGCACGAGTGCGCCCGCGGCGACCAGCAGGTTGAAGAAGTACGTCCCTCGATCGCCGGACGCGTCACTGATCACGCCACGCACCACGTACGAGCCGTCGGCGAGGGTCCCGCCCGTCGTCACTAGTCCGCTTGGCGAGACCACGAGCGAGGGAGTGCCGGTCGTCTGGGTGAAGGACAGGGGCCCACTGCCGCCAGTCGCCGTCAGCTGCATCGTGTAGCTCGTCGAAGCGGCCGGCGAGATCGTCGTACGAATGGCGGACGACTGGGTGAGGAATCCGACCTTCAGGGTGTACGTGAAGGTCCCCTGATCGCCAAAGGCGTCACCGATGGTGCCGCTCGCGCTATAGGTGCCGCGCGCGAGCGCTCCGCTCGTCGTCACGAGTCCGCTTGATGAGACGAGCAGGCTCGGCGAGCCGGTCGTCTGCGTGAAGGAGAGCGGGCCGCTGCCGCCGACGCCGGCGAGTTGGCTGGTGTAGGTCGCCGAGCCGAGCACCGACGTGGACGCCGTTGTCGCTCCGGTCTGGACGATCGTTCCCACCGTGAGAGCAAAGCTGAAGTTCCCCGAGAGTCCCCCGGCGCTGGCCGTGCCCGACGCGCTGTAAGTGCCCGCCGCCAGGGTCCCACCCGTCGTCACGAGCCCGCTCGGTGAGACCAGCAGGCTCGGCGAGCCCGTTGTCTCGGTGTAGGTCACCGGCGCACTCTCGCCGGCCACCGCGAGCTGACTCGAGAACGTCGACACCGAAGCGAGGGAGATCGTCGCCGAAGTCGGTATGACGATAAGACCGCACACGTAATCGCCGTCGAGGCCGTTCAAGGGGTACTGAATCATCGCGATGCGCCCACCGGTGAAGCTCGTCATCGAGCACGCAGCCTGGGCGGCGGCGATGGTCGCGTATCCGGGCACCCACAGCGGGTTCTGCGAAAAGGCCGAGCCGGTGTTGTTTCCTACGATCGCGCCCCACTGCAGGCTGGTCGCGTAGATGCCCACGGTGCCCACTCCGATGCTCGCGAAGTAGGCGAGCTGGCCCTGGAGGGTCGCCGCGTCGTTGGCGAACTGCGCGCTCGTCGGGGCGCTGCCGTTGCGCAGGGACTGCCACGCGTTGCCCGTCTCGACGTCGAGCCACCACTGGGCTCCGAGGGCCGCGGCCGTCGGAGAGACCGCGGACAGCTGGGTCTCGGCCGAGACCACGGCCTGGAACGAGGCCTGCGCGGCGTTCCAGCCGTAGTCGTAGGAGCAGTTCACCGAGTTCGCCCCCGAGCACGGCTTGGGCGTCGACTGCGACAGGGGCCAGTTGGAGTTGTTCGACGGGCCGGGGTTGTCGGTGTTCACGTAGAACTGCGGGCTCGCCGAGAGCGAGGTTCCCGCCCAGGTGATCTCGCTGGCCAGGCAGGGGTTGACCGAGAAGGAGTGCCCGTTGTCGACACCGACAACGCCAAAGCCCGTGGCCGCAGGCAGGTTCGCGCCGCACTGGGGAAAGCTGATGTCGTATCCCAGCGAAGTTGGCGGTACCGAGGCCGCCTGCGCGCCGAGTACCCCCAGGCCCCCCGCCATCAGCGAGGACACCACGAGTACTGCAAGCGCGCGTCGGATCACCCGTCCACACTACGCCGGTCACCCCGCGCGAATTGTGGCTCACACCAACTTCCAAGGTGCGACACCGGCTCAGCGGGGTCGAAAGCGCGCGATGTCGGCCGCGATTTTCGCGCTGGTGGCCGCGTCGACGCCGGCCTCGACCGCGAAGTCGGGCCACTGGTCGATCGCCCCGTTGACCTGGTCGATCGTCGCGGCGATTCCGGGCACCTCGTGGCGATCACCCAGTGCGCGAAAGTCATCAATCGTGATGTCGGTGAACTTGGCGTTGACACTCATCTGGTGGGCCTGGGGCCACTCGGCGTCCCAGTAGGAGTGGGTGACGTCGTAGGCCGGCGCTAGCTGCCACGTCCCGTGCTCGGCGAGCAGGAACGAGGCGTTCTTCGTGTGGTCGTCACGATTCACACCGGCCACGTTGAAGAGCGCGCGCCGGAAGATCTCACGGGCCGCTTCGGGCCCGAGTCCGAGCTCGCGCGCGGTGAGGAAGTAGCTCGAGTACGAGTGCGTGCGGGCCAGGTTGTAGTCGAGGTGCGCGAGCGCGCACAGCGTCTGGGTGTGGAGACGCTCATTGTGCGGCGCGCGGTCGAAGCGCCGGGTGAGAAAGTGCGCCCGCGGGCCTTCCAGCAGGAGGCGCGACTCGCTGATGTCGATCCCGGCCGCGCGCGCCATGAGGTAGTACGCGTACTCCACGCGCCCGTAGGGCTGGGTGTCGGCGAGGGGTGAAGAATCGAGCACCGCCGGATCGCCCACGCCGTCGAGCTTGATCAACCACTGCTCGTATCCCTCGGGCGCACTGAACTGACCCGAGAGCATCTCGTAGGTCGTGGGATTGAAGGCGATGACCGCCTTGGCGCGCGCTCCCCCGGCGGAAGATCCCACCGTGATGAGATCGGCGAGCGCGTCGTGAACGTCATCCTCGCGCAGCGTCCCGCGCAGCGCCGAGCGCGCCGCGGTGACCAGGCGGGCGACCTGGACGAGACTCGGCTCCGCGATTTCTGGACCGGTGGGCGGTGCGAAGGAGAGCGCCCCCATGGCGCGGCTGCCGGCGTAGGCGAGGCGATCGAGCGCGGTGATCTGGGCCGCGCCAATGCCCTGTTCAGCCATCCAGGCCGTGACGAGGGCGCTGCCGAAGCGGTCGGGCAGGGCGTCGGCGAGCATCGCCGGCAACCCGTAGTACGTCGTGCGCGAGAGCTCGGGAAACTCGTAGACCCCGGCGCGTCGGGGCATGTGCAGCGGGGCGAGCTCGAGCCCGTCGTCGAGCCAGGCCTCGTCGTACTCGAAGGCGTAGACACCCGTTGCCGGATCGAGCGCGACGGCGCCCACCCGCCGACCCCAGGCCAAGACCTCGAGGACGGTGGCGGGCGAGTAGGTCATGACCCCGCGCGCGCTCGGCGAACGCGACGCGTTCGACCCGCCTCGCCGCGGGCGCGCAGCATCTCCATCGGGCTGAAGTCGGTCTCGGCCGGGGCGAAGGAGTCGAGCCACTCGGCGCGTCCGAGGGCGCGCGCGACCCGCACGACGCTCGCCAGACTCGAGCCGCCTCCGCGTTCGAGGTTCTTGAGGGTACTCAGGGAGATGTTGGCCCGCTCGGCGAGCTCGGCCTGGGTGAGTCGTCGGGCGAGGCGCAGCCGTCGCACGGCGCGGCCGAAGCTCGCCTCCCACTCGTTCACGGTGCTCGATGGTTGGATTTCCACTCTTTAGATCCCTCGTTACGTACTAACAGATCTAATTATACCTACTGAGTGCGTAATCCGTCCAGTAGAACGCCAGAAGAGTCAGAATTCAAACTATATCCGTGCGCCGAACCGAAACGGCACCCGCGCCTAGGCGATGTAGAAGGTCTTGGCGTTCGTGAACTCGCGGATGCCCATCGCCGAGAGCTCGCGGCCATATCCCGACTTCTTGATGCCACCGAAGGGCAGCTCGGGGGTCGAGGCGACGATCGCGTTGGCGAAGACCATCCCCGACTCCACGCCGTTGATCGCGCGCTCGATTTCACTGGGATCCGTTGCCCAGATCGAGCCGCCCAGCCCCCACGGGGTCGAGTTGGCGAGCGTGATCGCCTCGTCCAGGTCCTCGACGACCTCGACGACCGCGACCGGACCGAAGAGCTCTTCGCAGCCCGCGCGCGAGTCGCGCGGCACGTTGGTAAGAACCGTGGCCTCGTAGTAGTAGCCCGTGCCCTCGATCATCTTGCCGCCGCAGCGCACTACCGCGCCCTTGGCGACCGAGTCGAGCACCTGGGCGTGGATCAACTCGCGCTGCTCGGCGTTAACCAGCGGTCCCATGTTGGTCTCCGGGTCCATCGGGTCGCCGACCTTCACTTCGCTCATGGCCTTGGTGAAGCGCTCGATGAACTCCTCGGAGCGCTCCTTTACGACAATGAAGCGCTTGGCCGCGATGCAGCTCTGGCCGTTGTTCTGGATGCGGGCCGTAACCGCCATCGGGACGGTCGTGTCCATGTCGGCCGAGCTCGCGATAATGAACGCATCCGATCCACCGAGTTCGAGCACGCACTTCTTTAGGTTCGCACCGGCCTGGGCGCCGACCTTCTGGCCGGCGACTTCAGAACCGGTGAGTGTCACCGCGGCGACACGATCGTCAGCGATCAGGTCCGCGAGGGCCTGGTGGCCGAGGAAGAGGTTCGCGAACACGCCCTTGGGGAATCCGGCGCGCAGGAACAGGCTCTCTAAGTACAGGGCGGAGCCGGGCACGTTGTGCGCGTGCTTCAAGATGCCGACGTTGCCCGCCATCATGGCCGGCGCCGCGAAGCGCACCGCCTGCCAGAGCGCGAAGTTCCAGGGCATCACGGCGAGCACGGTGCCGAGGGGCTCGTAGCGGATGCCGCTGCGCGAGGCGGGCGAGGCGATGATCTCCTCGCCGAGGAGCTCTTCGGCGTGCTCGGCGTAGTAGCGCATCGTCTTGGCGCACTTCATCACTTCGCCCTTGGCCTGGACGAAGGTCTTGCCCATCTCCGAGGTGAGAAGGGCTGCCGCGCTGTCGAGCTCGTCCTCGAGCAACTGGGCCGCGCGGGTCATCAGCTCGCCGCGGTCCTTAAAGGGGGTCATCTTCCAGCTGGCAAAGGTCGTGACGGCCTGGGCCACTGCCGCCTCGATCTGTTCCGGGGTGTGCGCCGGATACTCGGCGATGACCTCTTCGGTGGCCGGATTGATCGCGGTGAATGCCATGACTCTTCCCTTCGTCGCCGCCGGAGTCCCCCGGGCGGTTTTTACCCCTCCATCTTTAGCCCGAAACGCGTGGACGTGTCACCGGGGCGCCGTGACCAACGACCCTTCGCGGGGCGAAATGATTTCAATCCGGCGCTTGTACCGCGAAGGCCTCGGGCATCTGCACGCAGAGCACGTCGCCGGTGACCGTCACCACACCATCGACGATCAGGTCCGAGACGACGCGCACCTTGCGCCCGGCGATCTCGCCCACGCGGCCGCGGATCTGGATCTCGGGCCCGAGCGGGGTGGGCTTGGCGAAGCTGACGAGCAGTGACGCCGTGACAAAGCGAAACGCCGGCAACGTGTCCATCTCTCGAACATCGGCGCGATACATCGCGGCAGCAGCGGTGCCCGTCGAATGACAGTCGATGAGCGACGCGAGCAGGCCGCCGTAGACGTATCCGGGAACCGCGGTGTGATACTCGCGCGGAGTGAAACGCGTCAGGCTCTCCTCGCCGTCCCAGACGGTCGCGACGTGGTAGCCGTGTTCGTTGAGACGCCCGCAGCCGTAGCAGTGGGCGAGGTGCTCGGGGTAATAGTCCTGGAAGGCTCTCATGTGTCCCCTTTGCGACGACTGCATCGTAGTAACTCTCGAATCTTCCAAGGTTTGCTCGGGGCGACCTGGCGCCGGCGAGCCCGCACAGACAGTCCCTAGAGCACGATGAGGAGTCCGTCGAACCCGAGACTTCTCTTGCTGGGCCAACCTCGATCCGTGGTCACGAGGACATCCGCACCGTGGCGAAGTGCGGTAGCGACAACCAGCGCATCGGGCAATTTGAGTTTCTGACCGTGACGAGCGCGCAGTCTCGCCGCCACGAGGGCAACGTCACTGTCGAGCTCGACAATTAACAGTGGGAGGCGCTCGATGAACTCGCAAACCGCCGTGATTAACGGCTCGCCATCGCGTGCCGGGGCTACGAGGGACTCCGCAAGGGCTGAGGCGGGAACGGCGATTTGATCACCTCGCTGCCGGGCGTTCGCCAATTCCTTGCTCGCCCCGAGATGGTGGGCGTCACTCTCATCGAAGAATCCAATGAGAACCCCAGCGTCAATGACGGTTAGTCCCATTCGTCACGAAGCTGCTCGAGGACTTCGCGGTCGTAGACGCCCGTCAGGTACCCCGCGAACGTCTCCAGCACGTCCTCTTCTCGCTCGAGCACCACCCGTCCGGGTCCGTCTGGCCTGGCGATGACTCGTTCGCCCGCCCGCAAGCCAGCGACTCGCATGGCGTCCACGGGAATGGTCACCTGGTGCTTCTCACTGATCCTGGTGCTACGCCACCGTTTCTTTACTTTCGCCATATTTGTAAAGAATAGCGCCCCAACACGTGAGGCGAGCGCCAGAGAATCGCGCCACTCTCACGATGTCTGGCTGCCACGAAGGTAGCCGAGTCGTGTCAGCGAGACGCCAGGCCCCGGTGCGCGGGATCGGCCGACTCGAGGAGCAGACGCCACTCGGCGCGGGCGATCGACGCGCGCGCGCGCTCGACGGCGTCGGGATTGACCGAGATCGACGTGATGCCCAGTCGAACCAGGTGCTCGGCGAACGCCGGGTGGTTCGACGGGGCCTGGCCGCACAGCGACGAGGTGATCCCCGCCGCGTGCGACGCGCTGATGATCCGCCCGATCGCGTCGAGGACGGCGTCGTCGGACTCGTCGAAGAGCTCGTCGCAGACCTGGCTGTCGCGGTCCACTCCGAGCATCAGCTGGGTCAGGTCGTTGCTGCCGATGGAGACCCCGTTGATGCCCATCGCCGCGTACTCGGAAACGCGATAACCCACCGAGGGCACCTCGGCCATCACCCAGATCGGCACGCTCTCGCCCAGGGGGCTCGCCGCCACCAGCTCGAGGCAGGCCTCGAGCTCCCAAGCGGTGCGCACGAAGGGGATCATCAACGTGAGATTCGGGGTCTGCTCGTAGACCGTGGCGAGGACCGCGAGCTCGAGGTTGAAGACCTCGGGGTCGCGCACGTACCGATAGCAGCCCCGATAGCCGATCATCGGGTTCTCCTCGACCGGCTCGAAGCGGTCTCCGCCCTCGAGCTTGGCGAACTCGTTGGAGCGAAAGTCGATGCTGCGATAGACGACCGGTCGGTTTCCGAAGGCTGAGGTGATCTTCACCAGCGAGGTCGCCATCGCGTCGACAAAGGACTTCGACTCACCGCGCTCGATCAACAGCTTGGGATGCACCCCGGACAGCGCGTCGGTCACCATGAACTCAGCGCGCAGCAGTCCCACGCCGTCGACGTCGAGGGCCGCCACCTCTTCGGCGTGCTCGGCGAAGGCCAGGTTCACGTAGAGGCGTGTTGCGAGCGGCAGTGGCGCGCGCTGCGCTTCGCGTGCGGCAGCGACCTTCACCGACGAGGTCGCTGCTGCCGGGACCTGGTCACCCTCGAGCACGACGCCCTGGGCGCCGTCGACGGTGACGATCTCGCCGTTTCGCAGCGTGGTGGTGGCGGTGCGCGCCCCCACGACACAGGGCACCCCCAGTTCACGCGAGACGATCGCCGCGTGACAGGTCATTCCCCCGCCGTCGGTCACGAGCGCGCTCGCACGGCGCATGATCGGCACCCAGTCGGGGCTCGTCATGTGCGCGACCAGCACCTCACCGTCGATCAGCTGATCGCCGTCGTCGGCCGAGGAGAGAATGCGCACCACGCCCGCGGCGCGGCCGCTCGACGCGGCGAGACCCTGGAGCAGCACTCGGCCGGTGTCGGCGGAACGCGCGGCGTCGGGCGCGCCCAGGGTGGTGATCGGACGCGACTGCACCAGGTACGTGGCGCCTCCGGCGATCGCCCACTCGGTGTCCTGAGGGCTGGCGTAGTGGGCCTCCGTGGCGAGACCCAGGCGCGCGATGTCCACGGCCTCTTCGTCGCTAAGGACGCGCTGGCTCGCCTCACCCGGTGCGAGGTCCACGTGCAGGTCCTCGCCATCGGGGCCGCGCACGATCTTGAAGTCCTTCGTGCCCACGCGCACGTGCACGAGGGTCGGGCCGTCCTTGGTGAGCACGTAAGTATCGGGCTCGACCTCGCCGCTGACGACGACCTCACCCTGGCCAAAGGCCGCCTCGATGACGACGCGCGACGTGTCGCCCGTCGAGGGGTCGGCGGTGAACATCACGCCCGACCTCTCAGAGGGCACCATCTCCTGGACGACGACGCCCATCGAGGGCACGTCGGAGAGCCCGCGTGTGATCCGATACGAGATCACGCGCGCGCCGTAGAGCGACGCCCAGCAGTTGCACACCGCGACGAGAAGCGCTTCATCGCCCGCGACATTCGTGAACGTCACGTTCATGCCCGCGAAGGACGTGTCACCGGCGTCTTCACCAGTGCCCGAGGAGCGCACCGCCACTCGCACGCGGTCGCCCAACAGGTGATACGCGTCCAGGATGGCCCGGACCAGGTCGTCGGGCAACGCCAGGTGGCGAAGGTTCTCCTGGGCCTCGCTCGCGGCCCGGGCGAGGTCGGCGGTGCTCTCGGGCTTCACGTTGGCAATAGCCGCGGCGAGCGCGGCCTCGACGCCGGCGCTCGAGACCGCGTAATGGTAGGCGTCGGAGGTGATGACGAAGCCCGGAGGGACGGGTAGCTGCGCGTGGGTCAGCTCGCCGAGGTTCGCTCCCTTGCCACCGACGAGCGGGGCGTCGGCCAGATGAATGTCCTCAAACCACCGAACGAGTTCCATCACCCAGCCTCCGTTCTGACGGCTCGACGACGAATTTTTCGCTCTCGAGCGCCGTCACGCCCACAGTAGGACTGGCCCGCGGTGAGCGCGAATCGACGACCGCTCAGTTCGCCGCGGCTACCAAATCGGCGAGGACGCGACGTAGTTCGACGGTCGTCTTGTCCGCGGGAGTGCACCTCGGTCGTGATGTCGAGGGGCATCGATAGCACCTCCATGCGCGACTGCAGGGCGAGGTTCTCCTCGATCACGGCGACCTCGAAGTCGATGACCTCGCGCATGCGCTCGACGGATCCCTCGAGGTCGTTGCGCCAGAGGCTCGAGTAGATCCGCACTCTCTCGTCGTCGATCGGTGTGAGGAAGAAGCCGATCACGTTAGTCCCGCCGGCGTCGAGGAAGTCGATGTCGAGCTCGAGGTGAAAGAGCGCCACGTAGCGATACGTGAGGCGTCGGCGCTGGACGAGGGGGCGGATGCCGGCCGCGACGCCGGGGTCTTCGCGATGGGCGAAGTCGTGCTCGTAGGTGGCTTCGAAGTCGTATCCGTCTCGCGTCACCGAGTAGTGGGGCACTTCGCGCGCCTCGTCGGCTCCAAAAGTACCCGCGTGAATGAAGGGGAAGTGCGCCATGTCGAGGAAGTTGTCAGCGAGCAGAGCCGCGCTCGCGCGTGTCTCGATCACGTCGAGATCGCCGCGCAGGAACAACGCGTCCTCGGCCGCCGAGATGCGCGGGCGAGGGGTCAACGACTCCTCGGGGGCGACGAAGAGCATCGAGTGCGACTCGTAGACGCTCAGCTGCGCTCTTGACGGCAGCGTCGCCCCGTCGCCGAGCGCGGGGATCTCGACGCAGCGCCCGTCCTCGTCGAAGACCCACCCGTGATAGACGCAGCGCAGGGCGTCCCCCTCGCACTGGCCCATCGACAGCGGGGAGAAGCGGTGCGAACAGCGATCGAGGAACACGAGGGGCGCACCCGCGCTCGTGCGGTAGGCGACCCAGCGATGGCCGAGCAGGCTGAAAGCCCGCGGCGTCGCAGTGACCTCCTCGGAGCGACACAGCGTGTGCCAGGCGCGTCGCAGGGACAGGTCGGTGTTCGTCAGGTTCATCGGCCCAATGTTGAAGATCCCCCACTCGCCCGGCTCGACTCGTAGGCTCGGCGATGATGGCGCGCAGAACCCGTTCGCGCGACGCGCGAAAGCGGCGCTCGCCCCCACTGGCGGGCGCGGCGCGCCCCGGCGCCAACCCCGACGAGCCGCCCATCATGTGGCCCGCGGCGGGTTCCGGGTTCGAGGCCGATCCCTTCAGCCCGAGCGGCATGGCTCAGCAGGAGTGGGTGCTGGCCTCGCACCTCGGCAAGCGCCGCGGCGGCAAGCTCGTCATCTGGATCGTGCTCATCCTGATCGTCGCCTCACTGCTCAGTCCGCTGCTCAATCTCGTGCGCTAGTTCGCGGGGATGTTTTTTCTGACCGCGCTGACCAGCCCCGACACGACTTTCTCCAACCCCTGGCAAGATGGGTCCATTGGAGGCATGGCATGGTTTTTTCAAACCATGGAAGTGACGTATTTCCGCAGGGCGTCTCCGACTGGACGATGCCGGCGTTCGGCGAACCCGCTCGGTTGCTCAGCACTCCACGGCGCGTCGCCCTCATCGGCACGTATCCGCCCACCGAATGCGGCATTGCGACTTTCACAGCGAACGTGCGAACCGCCCTGCTCGAGGCCAACCCCGGCTGGGAGGTGCGCGTCGTGCGTGTCGTCGACGACGAGCCCTTCGAGTGGCCCGAGGACGTCGCGCGCCACTGGGTGCGCAACGACCCCACCTCACTCGATGACGTCGTTGACTATCTCAACACGTGCGACGTCATCGTCATCGAACACGAGTACGGCATCTACGGCGGACCCGACGGCGACGAGATCCTCGACCTCGTGGCGGGCTTGCGCGTGCCCTCGATCGCGACTCTGCACACGATCCTGCGCAACCCCAGCGCGCACCAGAGGTTCGTCCTCCAGAGCCTGCTGGATGCGACCGACCTAGCAATCGTTCCCAGCCGGTCGGCCCTCGAGCGCCTCAACGCCGGCTACAGCGCGCGCAATGCAGTCGTCGTGCCCCACGGCGCGGCGTCGAACTTCTCTGCACTGCCCACGAACGACGAGCGCCCCATCGCTCTCACCTGGGGCTTGCTCGGGCCGGGCAAGGGCCTCGAGCACGCCATCGAGGCAGTCGCGATCGTGCGCGAGTCGCTGCCGACCATGCGCTACGTGATCGCCGGGCGCACGCATCCCAACCTCTGCTCCAACGGTCAGGACCCGTATCGCGCGTCCCTCGTTGAACTCGTGGCCCGCCTCGGCGTGGCCGACATCGTCGAGTTCGCCGACGGCTATCGCGGGTGGGAGGCGCTGCACGCGCTCGTGCGCAGCGCGACGGTTGTCGTCTTGCCCTACCAGTCACGCGACCAGATCTCCTCGGGCGTGCTCGTCGAAGCGCTCGCCGCGGGTCGACCCGTCGTGGCGACACGCTTCCCCCACGCCGTCGAGCTGCTCGCGGGCGGCGCCGGCATCGTGACCGAATTCGACGACGTGCCGGCGCTCGCGCGCGCCCTGCACGCGGTGATCTCGCGACCCGATCTCGCGAGAACCATGGCGCAGCGCTCCCGTCGGGTGGGCCAGTCGCTCGTGTGGCCGCGCATCGGGCTGCGCCTCGGCGGACTCATCGATGAGATCTCCGGGCGGACACTCACTCGATGACGGTGCCGATCAAGCTTTCACACCTCGAGCGGCTCTGCGACTCCCACGGGATCGTCGAACACGCCCGCGGGGATCGACCCCTGCGCGGGCTCGGCTACTGCACCGATGACGCCGGTCGGCTACTGGGACTTCTCGCGCCGCTGACTCTCGACGCGGCCGCGGCACGCTTGTGCGACATCGCCCTGTCATTCCTCGAGGACGCGAGCGAGGGCGCCGACGGGTTCCGCCTGCGCCGCTTCCACGATGGAACCTGGAGCGCAGAGCGCAGCGACGACGCGACTGCTCGCGCACTCGAGGGGCTCGGCATCGCCGCAGGTTCGCCGAGCGCCATCGTGCGCGAGCGAGCCGGCGCGCTCTTTGATGCCACGGTGAACTGGCGAAGCAAGTATTCGCGCTCGATGGCCCACGCGGTCATCGGCGCGGCCCACGTCGTCTCGGTGCAGCCCGAGCACGCCGGCGCCCGTGGGCTGCTCGCCGACGCGCGCGACAGGCTCAAGCTCGGCGACCCCGCGCGCGACTGGCCCTGGCCCGAGGATCGTCTCGCTTACGCCAACGCCCTTTTGGTCGAGGCCCAGCTCGCGCTCGCCGCCCACTTTGACGACGACCCTCGCCTCGACGGGGCGCTCGCGATGCTCGAGTGGCTCGTCGCCGAGGAGACCTTCGATGGACACTTCAGCTTCGCGCCGGTGAGCGGCCGCGGGCCCGGGGGCGCGAAGCCCGACTTCGACCAGCAGCCGATCGAGGCCTGGGCGATGGCTCGCGCCTGCGAACGCGCGTTTCGCCTGACCGGCGACGATCGCTGGGCCCGGCGGGTCGCGCTCAGCGCGCAGTGGTTCGACGGCACCAACGACGCCGGCCTCGCGCTGGGCATCGCGAGCACGGGCGCCGGCTGCGACGGACTCAGCGCGAGCAGCGTCAACACGAATCAGGGCGCCGAGTCGACAATCGCCTACCTCGCCACGACGCTGATTCGACACGGCATCGAGCGCGGTGACAGTGTGACAGATACTGAACGCACCACCGTGCGGTCATGACCAGCCAGGCTGGAAGGGAGTTCGCGATGAGCCACAGTGGACGAGAGGAGTTGCTCACCCGGCACCAGGCGAATCCGATCATCACGCCCGCCGACCTGCCCTTCATGGCCAACGCCGTGTTCAATCCCGGCGCGACGACCTACAACGGCGAAACGCTCTTGCTGTTGCGCGTCGAGCACCGCACGGGTCTCTCGTCGCTCGTGGTCGCCACCAGCAAGGACGGCCTCACCGACTGGACCATCGATCCCCAGCGCGGTCTCGAGCCGCTACTCGACAGCTTCGAGGAACGCTGGGGCATCGAAGACCCGCGCATCACGCGCATCGACGACGACTATTACGTCGTCTACGTGGGCTACTCCCTCGCGGGACCGCTCGTCCTGCTCGCCACCACCAAGGACTTCGTCACCTGGGACCGCCACGGCGTTCTCATGACCCCCGACGACAAGGACGCCGCCATCTTTCCGGTGATGTTCGACGGACGCTGGGCCCTGTTGCATCGACCGTCGCCGACCGGACTCGGGCTCGGTGCCCACGTCTGGCTCTCCTTCAGCCCGGACCTTCGCCACTGGGGCGACTCGCGCGTCATCCTGCCCGCGCGACGCGGGGGCTGGTGGGACGCCAACAAGGTCGGCCTCGGCCCGCCGCCGCTTCTGACCGCCGCCGGATGGCTGGTCTGCTACCACGCGGTGCGCGTGACCGCCTCGGGCTCGATCTACCGTCTCGGCCTCGCCATGTTGGACCGCACGGACCCGAGCCGGGTCATCGCGCGCGGCAACGAGTGGATCCTCGCACCCACCGAGCGCTACGAGCGCACCGGTGACGTGCCCGACGCGATCTTTCCCTGCGGCTGGGTGCTGCGCGAGGACGGCGAGACGCTGCACATCTACTACGGCGCGGCCGACAGCGTCGTGTGCGTCGCCGAGGCGAAGCTCTCCGAGCTTCTCAATCACCTCGTGCGCCACCCGATCAACGAACACCACGACGAGATGCCGGCGCGCGACGCCTATCGCGCCTGATTCGCTACCACCGGCACAATGGTCGGGTGGAACACGCAACGATGACTGACGACGCTCAAGTCGTCGCCGCCTTCGACAAGTTTCGCGGCACGGCCACCTCCGGCCAACTCGGCGAGGCGGCCGCGCGCGCCGCGCGACACCAGCACCGCGAGGTCGACGTGATCGCCCTCTCCGACGGGGGCGAGGGCTTCCTTGACGCCTTCGCCGGCGAGGACGTCGCGATCGCGGTGCCGGGCCCCCTGGGCGAGACCGTCACCGCGCGCGTGCGCCTGCACGAGGGCGTCGACGGGCTCGTCGGCGTCATCGAGAGCGCCGACGTGGTGGGCCGACACCTCCTCACTGCACCGACGCGCGGCGAGGCTCTCGTGGCCTCGAGCGCCGGGCTCGGTCGTCTTCTCCTCGAAGGGGCCCGACTCGGCGTCACCGCGCTCGTGGTGGGTTGCGGCGGCTCGGCGACGTCGGACGCGGGCCTCGGCTGCTACCAGGTGCTGCGCGCGGCCGGCGGGCTCAGCGTCCCCGTAACCGCGGCGTGCGACGTGACGGCGCGCTTTTTCGACGCGCGTCGCTACGCCGCGCAAAAGGGCGTCGCCGACAGCGACCTCGCGCGCGTCGACGAGCGACTCGCGATGGCCCGCGACCTCTTCCTTGACGAGCACGGCGTCGACGTAGCCAGCCTCGAGCGCACGGGAGCGGCCGGCGGCATCGCGGGAGCTCTCTACGCCCTCGGCGCCACGCTGGTGAGCGGCTTTGAACTCGTAGCCCGCGAAGTCTCCCTCGCCACTCGACTCGCGGGAGCCTCACTCGTCGTCACCGGCGAGGGCCGACTGGACGAGGGCACCCTCGAGGGCAAGGTCGTCGCCGGAGTGGCCGACCTCACGAGCACCGACCTGCTCGTGGTATGCGGATCTCTCGATCTCGACGCCGCGGCCACCTTCGCCGCGCGTCACCCCCACGCGCGACTGGTCAGCCTCGCGGAGAGATTCGGCGAGAACCGCGCCATTGCCGACGCGCCCGGCTGCGTCGAGACGCTCGTGGCGGAACTTCTCGCGACCTAGCCCAGGACAACGTTGCGCGGCGCCTCGCCGCGAACCAGGCGAGCGATCTGATCGATCAGCAGCCTCGCCATGCGCGGGCGCATCGCCGACGTGGCCCCGCCGACGTGAGGGGAGATCAGCACGTTGTCGAGGGCGAAGAGCGGATGCCCCGCCGGCAGCGGTTCGGGATCGGTCACGTCGAGCGCGAAGCGCAGCCGGCCCGACTCGGCCTCGGCGAGGATCGCGTCGGTGTCGACCACGCGGCCGCGAGCCACGTTCACGAGCAGGCTGTGATCAGGCATCGCCGCGAGGAACCCGGCGTCCACCAGCCGCGTCGTCTCCTCGCTCAGGGGAACCGCGACGACGACCACGTCGGCCCGGGGTAGAAGATCCCCGAGGGACGTGACGGCGAACACCGAGCCGCGTTCGTCGCGGCGCGCGGTGCGCGCCACACGAAGGATCTCGACCTCGAAGGGGACAAGACGCTCCTCGATGGCCCGCGCCACCCCGCCGTAGCCGACGAGCAGCACGGTTCGATCGGCCAGGCTCTGGTGCCAGGCCGGCGCCCAGCGGCCTCCCTGGGCCGCGCGCACGAAGTCGTCGATCCCGCGCTGAGAAGCGAGAACGAGCCCGAGGGTCAGCTCGGCCGTCGAGGCCTCGTGCACCGAGGCGGCGTTGGCGAAGACGCGGCCCTCGCCGAGGACCTCGGCCACGCCGTCGTAGCCGATCGACTGACTCTGGATAAGGCGCGTCGTGACGCCCTCGAGGTGGCGCAGGGAGGAGACGAGAGACATGTAGGGCGGCACCACCACGTCGAGGTGCGCGCGCGGCGCGGGTCCGGTCATGTCCCACTCGATGACCCGCACGTTCTCGGGCACTCCCAAAGCGAGCAGCGCGGCGCCAAGGGTGGAGTCCGGGACAGAGACATAGAAGGTGTCCACACCTCGAGGTTAGTGAGCACGCTCCAGGAGATCCGCTGCGCGGCCGAGACCGTCGGCCGCGCGAATGCGAGCCGACGCCGCGCCGCAGCGTGCGCGCAGCGCGTCATCGCCGAGGAGTCGGGCCACCTCGCGCCGCAGGTCGTCCGCGGTGGCCTCGTAGGTGGCCACGCGCGTACCGTAACCGCGCTCGCTGACGCGCTGGGCGTTGTCGTACTGATCCCAGAAGAGAGGCATTACGAGCATCGGCTTGCCGAAGTGCATGGACTCGGTCACCGTGTTGTTGCCGCCGTGGGTGATCACCAGGTCGGCCAAAGGCAGTAGACGCGTCTGTGGCAGAAACTCGGCGCCCCACATGTTGTCGGCGAGCTCGATTTCGGACGCTCGAGGACCCTTGGAGACGATCACGTCGTAGGACTCGCCAACGAGAGCGTCGATGACCCTACGCATCAGGGCGACGTCGGCGCTACCCAGCGATCCGAGACTGAAGTAGAGAATCGGCCGGCGTCCGTCGGCGAAGCCCATCGGTAGTTCGACGTCGCCCTCGGTCTCGCGCACCGAGGACTCCACCCGGTGCCAGGCCGACCCCATCGCGCGCGGGTAGTCAAGTTCGGCGGGGTAGACGTAGAGATTGAGGTCTCCCCTACCAATGAATTCGAGCTCGGGCAGCGCCGGCGCGCCGCGCGAGACGTACCACTCGTTGAACTCGCGCCACAGATCGAGGTGCGTCGCGCGATAGGCGCGTCGAAAGCGGGCAAAGCCCTCCACGTCTCCCTCGCCCAGTCCGGAAAAGGCCGGCGCGACGCTCTCGCCGGGCACCTCGAGGGGATTGCACGAAACGATGCGCACGAAGGCGGAGTCCGCGGTCACGAGGGCCGGGAATCCGACCACGTTGTCCTCGACGATCACGTCGGGACGCGTGCGCGCCACCACGTCGCGCAGCTGGTCTTCGGCGTAGCGCGCGCCGGCGATCAGCTCCTCCCAGATGGGGCGGATCACGCTTCTCAGCTGCTCGTCGGTCGCCGTGGCGAACTCGGGCGCGATAGCCGCGACGTAGTCCTTCCAGAACTGGCCCGGGTCCTGGGCGTCACCCGAGACCGGCGCGGCCAGATCGATCAACTCCTCCTCGAAGCCGTAGGGCACGAGGCGACCGGCCCAGGAGGCCTCTGCGGCGAAGACCACTCGGTGTCCGCGTTCGAGCAGTCGCCGGCCGATGCCGATGCAGTTGTTCGTTGGCCCGTACGCGCTCTCGGGCGCGAAGAGGAAGGTCCGACGGGACGTCACTGGCGCCATCATGGCACCACGCGGCGAGAAGCGTGGTGAACTTACAGCGTGTGTCCTAATTGGACCCACCGGTTCGCCTTGACCAGCTGAACCAAAAGGCCCAGCGGTGCTTGCTCACCGTCCGAGCTCCCAGACAATCGTCAGTCTGAGTGATCGGTTCCGACCCAGGGCCCTCCTCACGTTGCCGTGATGGTTGTGCGGGTGACGATCGGCTCTTCCCGCGTGCTTCGCGGTGTAGATCCGTGGCAGATCAGGCAGTAGAGAGAAGCAGAGCGTGCATTGGTTCCTTCAGTGTCACCGCGGAGGGTCCCGCGGGCTGCCAGCGGGCGAGGTTGATGGCCGCGTTGAGGTCGCGGTCGATGACCAGGCCGCAGACCCCACACGAGTAGGTCCGCGTCGACAGGTCAAGGTCGTTAATGACCTCGCCACAGCTCGAGCAGGTCTTGGACGAGGGGAACCATCGGTCCGCGACCCGCACCTCGACGCCGTGCCACCTGGCCTTGTAGAGGAGTTGGCGCGAGAGCTCGCCCATTGCGGCGTCCGAGGTGGACCGCGATAGGTGTCGATTCCTTACCATGCCCGCGACGTTGAGGTCCTCAATGACGAGGATCTGACATCGGTCCACCAGGGCCCTGGAGGCTTGGTGGACCAGGTGTCGACGGATGTTGGCGACCTTGCGATGAGTCTTCGCGAGTCGGGCTCTCGCTCGTTGGCGGCCCTTGGACCCCGGTGTGGTTCTGGCCAGGGCCCGGTTGGCCGCCTTGAGCGTGCGCAGCGCGTGCTTCAGTGTTTTCACCCCCTCGAAGTTCTCGAAGGCAACGCCGTTCGCGTCGGCGGCGACGCAGAGGGAGATGATCCCCCGGTCGACTCCGACGGGAACGGCGTGCCGGCTGGTTCGACTGCGCTCGGCCCGGTGGAGTTCAGCGGCGACGCCGGTGAGTGACACGATCCACCGACCGGCACGCTCAGTCAGTGTCGCTGAGTAGATGTGAAAGCGACCCAAGTCGATCATCCGGCGGACCTTGCGGGTGGGGCCGAAGACCTTGACTGGTCCGAACTTGGGTAGTCGCAGGTGCGCAGGGTCACTGAAGCGAATGGTCTGGCTTGAGGGTGACCGGCTCGGCGTCGCGCGGTTGCGCAGCCGAAAGCTCGGCGTTACCTTGCCCTTCGCCTGGAAGCGGGGAAACCCGACGGGCGCGCCACGGCGCTCGCCCCGTCTTGACGAAGCGAAGTTCTCGAGGGCCCGGGCCGCGTCCACGCTCGCACACTCGAAGACGTCGTTGGGGAGTTCGTGACGCCAGGCGAGACCGCGACTGCCATCTTCGTTGACGGGTGAGTCATCAGACTCTCCGTTCTTCCACGCGTTGAATTCGTTGATGAAGGAGAAGGTTGACCAGGACAAGGAAGGAGTTGATGGTTCGCACGGTTCGCCACTCTCTGCGAGAACTTCTTGCTCCGCCGACCTGACGTCCAGATTGGCTCTCACTCGCGCCAGGTGATGGTTCACGGTGAAACGGCGGGCACCCGCGCACTTGCCGAGGAGGACGGCCTGCTCGGCGTTCGGGTCGAGGGCGAACTGAAAGGTGACGGCCCGTGGCAGTACCTCGCCGGTGTGCGAGACGATGGGGGCAGTTGGACGTGAAGCCACTTCGCCCAGTATTGGTTGTGTCTGTGACACGCCAGGTGGCGGATCTGAGATCGTGGCAACAAAATCTCGTGACTCGGCGAAGGGGAGATGATCACTGCACCGTGCAATCGAGTTTGTTGAGTGAATCTGATTCCACCGCACCACTTCGACTCTCGACAAGAATGTGGCATGCGCGAGTACCAACAGTTCGCCCAGTTCTACGACGCGTTGATGGGCGACGGTTCATCGCGCAGCGCTCGGATTCTCGAAGCCATTGACCGCTTTGACGTTGGTGCCACCTCACTCCTTGAACTCGGTTGTGGCACCGGTTCGGTGCTGGAGGGTCTGGTCTTGATTCCGAGGTTGGTGGGGCTTGACGCTTCCGCCGAGATGCTGAGCGCCGCTACGGCCAAGGTGCCGAGCGCCGAATTCCTGCTCGGCGACATGACCGACTTCGACCTTGGGACCACGTTCGACGTCGTCGCCTGCGTGTATGACACCGTGAACCACCTGGTGAACTATGAGGCGTGGGAGTCGTTGTTCCAGGGCGTGGCGCGTCACCTGAAGCCCGGGGGTCTCTTCATCTTCGATCTCAACACGATTGGCCGTTTGCACCAACTCGTTACGAGCCCACCCTGGGTCCACGACTTTGACGGCAATACGCTGATCATGGATGTAAGAAGCGATGGCGACGAACTGACCCTTTGGGACATCCGGGTCTTCGCTTCCGCGGGCGATGGAACGTTCACGCTGCATCAGGAGAACATTCGCGAGCTCGGTGTCGCCCTCGAGACAGTCAGGACCACTCTCGCCACTGATTTCGACTTGCTCCACGAAGAGGACGACTCGGGGAACCCCCCGACCGACGAATCCTCTCGCGCCTATTTCGTGTATCGACGCCAGGGCTGAGTAGAACGAAGACAGTTGGTGTCTCTCTGCAATCGCCTCTGATTTGTGGCGGTGACAATGCTCCCGGACGCCCACACAAGGTTGGCGCTGGTGATTCTCTCGATTCGTTTCAGTTCCGTGCAGATACGCATGGTTTATCGTCGCTTCAGCACAGCGCCCGGAGGACCTCGCTGATTGAGGCGACGTGCAACCATCCGGTGGCCGAGGTCACGGTGTTCTCGAAACAGCGCGCCAGACGTCGCCGTCGCACGAGATGGCCGTGGGCCACTTCGACCCGCCAGGCGTGACGGATGGGTCGAAAGACCTTGGCGCCGTGCTCGTTGCGTGGTGGCTCGTCCCATCCGACCCGACGAACCTCGTAGTTGAACCTTGCCGTCAACCGATTAGCTGCCCACTGCGCGGTGCCCCGGTCCACGAGCACGAGCTCCAATCGTTCGTCCGCTCCGGTTCGGGCGAGGTCGTCGAGTATCTGTTCGACGGCGTTCGCCTCGGACGTAGAGGCGGGGACGACTCGCACACAGAGCGGCAGACCGGTGACGTCCACGCAGACAATGCGCTTGGTTCCGTTGGTGCGGCCATAAGGACCACCTTGGTTGTGGAAGGTGACACCCCCGTTCGAGGCCCCGCGGGCGAGGTGGGTATCGATGACGACCATTGAGGGTCGCGGGTCCTTGCGGCCGAGAGCCGCGCGCGTCGACGCGTGCAATGCGGTGAGAACACGGGTCCACGTTCCGTTCCTCGACCACCGGCGAAACTGGCCGACCAGACCCGGGTCCACGGACCGAACTCCCCGGGTAAGAAGCGCCACTGGCACCCGGTGTGTGAGATGTAGAGCATTGCGTCGACGACGTGGCGCAGGTCGGCGCCGTGTTTCGGTCCTCGTTTGGAGGAAACCAGCAGCAAAGGTTCCAGTATCTTCCACTGGTCATCGGTCAGGTCACTCGAATAGGCCACGACTCGATGGTGACGGTCGTGGCTCCTGGCGCACACGCCAATTAGGACACACAC
>JAJYGN010000008.1 GCA_021790675.1 Actinomycetes bacterium | reverse complement strand
GACACCACGATTATGAGCCGTGTGCTCTAACCACCTGAGCTACGCCGCCTGGCGAGCCCTCTGTCGGGATTGAACCGACGACCCCTTCCTTACCATGGAAGTGCTCTACCACTGAGCTAAGAGGGCAGCGTCGAAAAGACGCGAACGTCAAGTGTACTGCGAGAACGCGGGCCAATTCCACCCCGCACCCCGCGGGCGCGGCACTACCCTCGTATCATGAGAACCCGCTTGGTCGAGGTCGGCGACGCCCCCGCCCTGATGGGTATCTACAACCCCGAGGTCGTCGAGACCACGGTCACCTTCGACCTCGTCCCGCGCACCCTGTCCGAGCAGGAGGCCTGGATCCTGGCGCACCGCGCGACGCATCCCTGCCTGGTGGCAGTCAACGACGAGGACGACGTCGGTGAGTTGGGCGCGCGCGGCGAGCGGATCCTCGGTTTCGCCCTGGTGTCGCCCTTTCGGGATCGTCCGGCCTACGCGACGACCGTCGAGAACTCGGTCTACGTGCACCGCGGCGCGCGCGGGCGCGGCGTGGGCGAGCGCCTGCTGCGCGAGCTGATCGCCCTGGCCAGCGAGTCGGGATTCCATACCCTGATCGCGCGGATCGTGGGCGAGAACGACTCGTCGATCCGCCTCCACGAGAAGTGTGGGTTCACCCTGGTCGGGACTGAGATCGAGGTTGGGCGCAAGCACGGCGTCTGGCTCGATGTCGTCGAGTATCAGTACGTGACCAAGCGAAACTAGACGTCGACGGTCTGCTCGGGCCAGGACCACTGGGTCCAGCGCCCCATGGGCAGCACCAGCACACCGCCCAGGATCGCCACGGCCACCGCAATCAAGAGGGGATTGGAGTGCACGAGCCCCGCGAGCAGGGTGCGCCCGCCGGGCAGGCCGATGAAGGGCCCCACGATGGACAGCGCCAGTAGCCAGAAGTGCTCACGGCCCTGGTAGCTGGCCGCGAGCAGAACCAGGCCCCAGGAGAAATACCAGGGCTGGACCACGGGTCCGAGCACCACGAGCAGCACGAGGGCCAGGCCCAGGCTGCGCACCCAGCCGCGCTTCTCGCCGTGCAGCAAGAGCCACGCCGCAAAGGCCGCAGCGATCGCGAATCCCAAGAAGCGCGTCACCGAGAGTACCGAGGCCACGCTGATCGAGTGCGCCCCGAGGGCGTTGATGGTGCGCCCGATGATCAGCCCGATCGCGGTCGCCGGCGCCGCCCAGCTGCGCACGGTCCCGTTGGAGAGCAGGTTGCGCACCCAGCCGAAGCCGAATCCCGCGAGCCAGGTCCACACCCCGAGGATCACGGCGGTGACCGCGGTCGCCACCGCGATGGGTTTGAGACGTTGTCGCACACTGGCGAGCGGGCCCAGCCACGTCCAGGACACGAAGGCCAGTCCGTAGGCGGCGGGCGCCTTGATCGCCGCCGCGCAGGCGCAAAAGGCCAGCGCCGGAATGAACTTCTTGCTCACCGCGAAGGCGATGCCGATCACGAGAAAGCCGGTCATGATCGCGTCGTTGTGGGCTCCGCCGATCAGGGTGAGCAGCACCAGAGGGTTCATCGCGCTCAAAAGGAACGCCTCTCCCGGGTCGCGGCGCAGTCCGCGGGCCAACTTCGTGATCCCCCAGCCGATCATCGCGACGCCCACGACCTCGAGCAGTCGCAGTACCGCGACCGTGGCCAGCTGATTGTGAAAGGTGATCTTGGCGATCGAGCCGTCGAGGAACAAGAAGAAGGGCCCGTAGGGCGCGGGCGCGTTCCACCACAGCGGGTCCACGGGGTTGACGTAGGGGCTCGAGCCCAGCGAGAAGGGGCCGAGGATGTAGGGGCTGAGGTGGTGGCTCGTCATCTCGCCCTGGGCGGCGTAGCTAAAGACGTCGCGCGAGAAGAGCGGCGGGGCGATGATCATGGGCACCGCCCACAGCGCGAGGATCCACCAGAGCTGGCGCACCGGCGCGCCGGCGTGGAGTTTCATCACCTCGGCCAGGCGCAGCCAGACGCGCATCAGCAAGAGAAGGCCGCCGTAGACGAGCACGATGGAGAGCAGGAGCTTGGTCTGGCTCGGCGTGCCCGAGAATCCCTGGGGGGGCTCGCCGAAGAACCAAGTGCTGGTCATGTCGAGCTTGAAGGGCGAATTCGTGAACGACCCGCCGGCGAGAATGAGAGACGTGGCGACGAAGCCCAAGAGGGCGGGCTGCCACAGGAAGGACCAGTTCTCGAAGGGTCCCGGACTGAAACGCCCCAGCGGCGTGTAGCGACGTTCGAGAAGCTGCACGCCCGCTTCGAGTTCGGCGACCGTGCGCTCGTAGCCGTGGCGGACACCACGAGCCCACGTCGTTATGCGCACCACGTCTCCTCTCCACCGGTGCCGTAACCGTAGTTCCGCAGAACTCGTACGGACGTGGCCCACTCAACCGCGTGGTTGAGTGGGCCGTGGTGGGCCGGGAGGGATTTGAACCCCCGTAGGCAAAGCCGTCTGGTTTACAGCCAGATCCCATTGGCCGCTCGGGCACCGACCCGCCGAGCATCCTAGCCCAGGCGCCTGTGCCGGCCAACGGCGCGACGCTCTACGATTTGCCCATGCCAACATTCGACGTCGTCTCCGAGATAGACCTCCAAGAGGTGCGCAACGCCGTGGACCAGGCCAACCGCGAGGCGGGCACGCGCTTCGACTTCAAGAACACGGACGCGCACATCGAGTTCTCCGAGAAGGAGCTCACCCTCTCGGCCTCGACCGAGGACCGCCTCCGAGCCCTCTACCAACTCCTCGAAGAGAAGATGGTCAAGCGTCAGGTGTCGCTCAAGTCCCTCGAGGCCGGCAAGATCGAGGAGGCGAGCCACGGCGCCGCGCGCCAGAAGGTGGCCTTGAAGGCCGGAATCTCCCAAGAGGTCGGCAAGCAGATCAACAAGATCGTCAAGGAGATGGGCGTCAAGAGCCTGTCGTCGTCGATCCAGGGCGATCAGGTGCGCGTCTCGGGCAAGCAGCGCGACGATCTTCAGCAGGCGATCGCGAAGCTCAAAGAATCCGACGTGTCGGTGCCCCTGCAGTTCACAAACTTCCGCGACTAGCTAGCCGCGCAGCGCCTCTTCGGCCGAGAGGTGCTCGTCGATCTCTTCGAGAGTGTGGTCCTTGAAGATCCTGTTGAAGACCATCATCTTGAGGATCCAAAACAGACCGAAGCTCGCAAGGTTGGTCGTCGAGACCAGCAGCGTGTTCACCGCGTGGCTCCAGTCGTGTCCTTTGACCTGAGACTTCGCCCAGGCGGCGCCGAGCATCGAAACACCGATGCCGAGGAACGACATCGTCCAGAACGGCACGATCTCGGTCAGGAAGTGACTGCGTCCGCGTTTGCCCCAGGTCCAGGTGCGGTTGAGGTAGTACGAGGGGATTGTGGCCACCAAGTTGCCCAGCACCGTGGCCCAGATGACCCCCTTGACGAGATGAAACCCGTAGAAGACCGAGATCGAGGTAAAGGACACCGCGGTCGAGATCACCGACACCGAGGTGAAGCGCAGGACCTTCTTGCCTTGGTGGGTGTGGGCCCACACCCAAAGATCCTGTAGTCGCCGCGGCACGGGCAACAGCCTACCGTGGCCAACCCACGAGGGAGAGCTCGCCAACTGTCACAATGGACGAGTGTCCGACGCCCTTGAACTGCTGGTGAAGTTGCTGGACCTCGAAACCATCGAGGTCAACGTCTACCGCGGCCAGCATCCCCAGGAGGAGCGCCAACGCACCTTCGGAGGCCAGGTCGCCGCCCAGGCCCTCATGGCGGCGGGGCGCACGGTCGAGCGGGGCCGCGTGCACTCCCTGCACTCGTACTTCCTGCGCCCGGGTGACCCCCAGACGCCCATCCTCTACGAGGTCGACCGCATACGTGACGGGCGCAGCTTCACCACCCGGCGCGTCGTCGCCGTTCAGCACGGCCGGGCCATCTACAACATGCAGGCGAGCTTTCACACCGACGAGGTCAGCCTCGAGCACCAGTTCACGATGCCCGAGGTGCCCGATCCCGAGACCATCCCCCCGCTGTTCGAGCGCGTCAAGGACGAGTGGGGCGACGTCGACGAGTGGTTCAAGCGCCACCACCCCATCGACCAGCGCTTCATCGGCGAGCTGCCCTGGAGCCCGGCGCGCGAGCGGATCCCCTATCAGCGCCTGTGGATCCGCGCCGACGGCGATCTGGCGGCCGATCCCCTGCTACACGCGTGCGTGGTGACCTACGCGAGCGACATGAGCCTCTTCGACGCGATCCTCGCTCCGCACGCGGTGCGCTGGGACGACGGCACCTTCATGGGCGCGAGCCTGGACCACTGCATGTGGTTCCACCGTGATGTGCACGCCGACGAATGGCTCCTCTACGACATGGACTCGCCCATCGCCCACGGCGGGCGCGGACTCGCGCGCGGCTTCCTGTTCAACCGGGCCGGTGAGCTCTGCGTCTCGATGGTCCAAGAGGGCCTCACCCGGGTGATCGACCCGAACCTCGCCCCCCCGGCGCCGTAGGATCCCTCCATGGACCTCGCCGCTGTCGTCACCGCCTACGAGGAGTCGACCTGGACCTTCCTCGACGCCGCCAACCAACTCACCGACGCCGTGCTGGATCGCCACGCCGAGGGCGGCTGGAGCGCGCGCCAGATCGTCCACCACATGGCCGATGCCGAAGCTCAGTCCTACGCACGACTGCGCCGGCTGCTGGCCGAGCCCGAAGGCTCGATCATCCAGGGCTACGACGAGGCGGCGTGGGCGAACTGCGCGGCGCTCGGCTACAGCGAGCTGCCCATTGAGCACTCCCTTGCGGTGGTCGCCGCGGTGCGCGCGGCCTCGGCCGACCTGTTACGCCGCCTGAGCGAGGCCGACCTCGAGCGATTCGGGCTGCACAGCGACGCAGGCCACTACAGCGTGGCCACCTGGATCACGGTCTACACCGCGCACCCGCGCGACCACGCCGCGCAGATGGCCGAGGCAATCGCCTAACGCTGGTCCATCGGCACGTAGTCGCGCACCTCGGGTCCGGTGTAGAGCTGGCGCGGGCGGGCGATCTTCATGTCCTGGTCGAGCAGCTCCTGGAAGTGCGCGAGCCACCCCGACGTGCGAGGGATCGCGAAGAGCACCGTGAACATCTCCGGCGGGAACCCCATCGCCTGGTAGATCAACCCCGAGTAGAAGTCGACGTTGGGGTAGAGACGACGAGAGATGAAGTAGTCGTCGGCCAGAGCGATCTCTTCGAGCTTCAATGCGATGTCCAGCAGCGGGCTCTTGCCAGTGACCGAGAAGACCTGGTCGGCGGTCTGCTTGATGATCTTGGCGCGCGGGTCGTAGTTCTTGTAGACGCGATGTCCGAAGCCCTCGAGCAGGGTCTTGCCCTGCTTGACCGTCTCGATGAAGGCCGGCACGTTCTCGATGCTGCCGATCTTGTTGAGCATCTTGAGTACGGCCTCGTTGGCCCCACCGTGGCGCGGCCCGTAGAGGGCCGCGGTCGCCGCCGCCGTGGCGACGTAGGGGTCGCCGTGCGACGAGCCCACCAGGCGCATGGCGGTCGTGCCGCAATTCTGCTCGTGGTCGGCGTGCAAGATGAAGAGCACCTCGAGAGCGCGGCTCAGGATCGGGTCGGGCTCGTAGTGGGGCTCGGCCACCTTCCACATCATCGAGAGGAAGTTCTGGGTGTATCCCAGAGTGTTGTCCGGGTAAACGAAGGGCATGCCGACGCTGAAGCGGTGCGCCGCGGCGGCCAGGGTGGGCATCTTGGCGATCAGGCGTACCACCTGCTTGTGCAAGATCGCCGGGTCGTCGATGATCTTGGCTTCCTTGTAATAGGTCGACAGGGCGGCGATGGCCGAGACCAGCATGCCCATCGGGTGGGCGTCGTAGTTAAAGCCTTCGAGGAAGCGTTTGCGCACGTTCTCGTGGATAAAGGTGTGGTAGGTGACCTCGCGCTCCCACTCGGCGGCCTGGTTGGTGGTGGGTAGTTCACCGTGGTTGAGCAGGTAGGCGACTTCGAGGTACGTCGACTGCTCGGCGAGTTGCTCAATCGGATATCCCCGATAGCGCAGGATGCCAGCGTCGCCGTCGAGGTAGGTGATCGACGACTCGGCCGCGGCCGTCGCCATGAAACCCGGGTCGAAGAACCACACGCCCGGAACGGCCTTTGTGAACTCCTTGGCGGCGATGCCGCCGTTCTCAATCGGTATCTCCCGCGTCTCCCCAGTGCGGTTGTCCGTAACGGTAATGGACTGCGTCACGATGTCCTCGGTTCGAAATTAGGTGCCACGCCATCGTAGGCCAACCGACGGGGGTGGTCTCGTCGCTAGCCGTTGCCTGAGGGCGCCAGGGTTACCGCGTAAACCTTCTCGACGGTGCCCGACGAGCTGGCGGGCGCGCCGGCCACGGCAACGCGCAGCGTCGCCCTCTCGCTGGCGTACGTCGTCAGTGATGTCGCGTCGAAGGCGAAGGAGGCGTCCGGTCCGATCGTCGCGCGCATCACCCGGCGCTGAGTGGCGCCCGAGGACGAGGTGAAGGTCACCGTGACCGACACGGGCTGCGTGCAGTAGGCATCGTTGGTCACCGACACCCCCACGTGGACCTTCGTCACGGGTGGCAGGACGATCTTTCCTGACGGCGCCGGCAGGGGTGAGGGCGTCACGGCCACGGCGCTGATCGACACACCGCGCGTCAACGTGAGCGACGGCGCCGAGGTCAGCGCCGACAAGGTCGTGGCCAGCGCCAGGTGCGCGAGCGGCGAGGTCGCAGCCTCGAGCGAGACCCGTCCGGGCTCGCCGACGAGGGAGAAGCGCTTGTAGTTCCAGCGTGCGACCGCCGCCGCCAGGGCCACCTGAGCACTCGCGAGGCTCGTCGTCGAGGCGCTCGCCCCGGGCAGTGTGAGTGCGGTCGTCGTCGCGGCGATGACGGCCTGGTCCGCCGCTACGCGCGCGACCGTAAGCGTGATCAGCTCGCGCTGGACGTGATGGGCAAGCACGGGGCGATGCAGCAAATTGGCGTCGCTCAGGAGAGGGCCGAGCTGCTGGTCGATCTGGTCGAGGCGCGCGGCGAAGACTGGTCGCGACAGGCCACCGCCATGGCCGAGCAGGTAGGCCAGGTGAAAGTCGACGTTGTTCTCGAGCGTGACTAGTCGGTTCGCGAGCGCCGCAAAGCTGCGGTTCTCACTGCGCCGCGGGCTCGTCGCCTCGTGGGCCGAGCGGCTCACGTCGCGCGCGAAGAGCACCACCAGGAGCGTCACGACGAGCGCGGCCACCAGCAACACGTTGTGTCGGCGCCGCTGCGCGCGAGTTCTGGCCACGACCGTCCAATGTACTCACCGCCGTTGCAGCTGAGTGATCTCTAGTGAGTCGACTCATGCTGCACTCCTCACGGAGTTGTTCGGCCCGACTAACGCCGGACTTCCCTTTCGCGTGTCATCGCCAGCCGCTGAGAGAACCCCAGTCTGATGCTCGGCTCCACGCTTTTCCGGGGCTCCAACTGAGCCCAGGCTCGCCCAACGGGCGAGATT
>JAJYGN010000018.1 GCA_021790675.1 Actinomycetes bacterium | reverse complement strand
AGATGCCCGGGTGGATCATCGTCGAGGCCGAGGCGCTGCGTACGACGCGCGATCTCACACGCTGGGTGCGTCGGGGCCTCGCCTACGCGCAGTCCCTCCCGCCCAAGAGCTGAGCGGCCAACGGGTCGCCTACTTCGTGTGACCGACGTGCCAGCGAGCGCACGTGTCGCACTGGTAGACGTTCATCGGCGAACCGTCGCGGCTGAGTCGATGCGCCTGGGCGAGGGCCGCCTCGCGCGTGGGATAACCCACCTTGGGACGTCCCCTCGCGCTGGTGTGCGAACGGGGCCCGCGCTTTAAGGACGTGCCGCCGCGGTGGCGTCCGCCGTAGCGACCCGACCAGCGCAGCACGAGGGCGATCGCCGCGGCCGCGATGATCAGCACGATCCAGGCAGACATGAACGCTCCCGTCCGACGCTTCGCGGCGTCGAGTTGTGAGGCCTCTCACCGTATCGGGCTCCGTCGGGGCCGATTCGGCGTTCGGCGATCAGTAGTCGTTGACGTGGGTCACCTCCAGGTGACGGCGCGCGGCGCCGTGGGCAACCAGCAGTTCGACGCGCTCGCCGATGTCGTGTCGCCGCAGGGCGTTCTGGACGTCGAGCACGGTCCTGACCGCTTCACCGTCGATCGCGAGCAGTCGGTCGCCGGCGACGACGCCAGCGTCGTCCAGCTGGCTGCCAGGTCGCGGACGTTGCAGGTCGAATCCCTCGCGGGGGGCGTCGTCGTCACGGTAGGAGAGGGCAACAGCGGCATCGTGACCCACGCTGACGCAGCCGCACGCGCCGAGGCTGCACATCGGGCACACACAGTGGCAGTCGAGTCCCTTGCGAACGAGGTCGTCACTCACGAGTTGGGCGAGCCCGTCGGCGAGCGCGCTGGCGGCCTGCGCGGTCTCGTCGAGGTGACGCGGAGCGATTTCTCGCAGGCGCGGGTCGTAGAGGCGCAGCGACATCTCGAAGAGCGCCGCGTAGGCGATGGTGGCGTGCGAGAGCAGCGAGTACAGGGCGACCGCGGCGACCGAGGCCGGGCCAGCGACGGCTACGGTGTCGTTCTGCACGCTCGTGGTGGCGCGGACGCCGTGATCTCCAGCGCGCAGGTACGTGACGAGGACGTCGCGGCGTTCGCTCGCCGCCTCGGCGAGACCCGCGGGCAACGCGGCCACGGTCTGCTCGTCGAGGGAGCCGAGGTACGCGAGGATCTCGCCCTCGACGTCGCGCAGGCTCGCGACGCCCGCGGCGAGTAGGGCGGTGCGTGCATCGGTCATGACTTCCCCCTTTGGCTAATACCTCACTGTGCGCGAGCCACGAATCGCGGGTTCAGCTAGATGGCACCCGAGAGACCGCCGTCGACGCTGATGCCCACGCCCGTGACGTAGGACGCGCGCGGCGAGAGCAGGAACGTGGCCACGTTGGCGAACTCGGCGGCGGTGCCGATGCGACCCAGGGGGATTCCTGCGCGGCTCGCCATCTCGCGGTAGAACTCGTCGAGGTTGCGCTTGGCCTCGGCGGCTCGGCGCACCCACTGACCCGACTCGATCAGACCGATCAGGATCGCGTTCACGCGCACGCCGCGTGAACCCACCTCGTGCGAGAGAGCCTTCGTGAGGGCCAGCCCCGCGGCGCGCGAGGCGGCAGTGGGCGTCGAGTTGGGTGGCGGCGTGCGTGCCATGATCGCGAGCACGTTGAGGATGGACCCGTGGGTCTCCTCGAGCGCGGGCAGGGCCCGGCGCGAGAGGTGCAGCGCGGCGATGACCTTGAGCTCGTAGTCCGCCCTCCAGTCCTCGTCGGTCGAGTTGGCCACCGAGGAGGCGGCGCTGCGACCGGCGTTGTTGACCACGCCGTCGATGCGTCCGAAGTGCGCGAGAGCCACGTCGTAGAACTCGTCGAGCGCGGCGGCGTCGGTGACGTCGGCCTCGACGCACAGGGTCTCGGGTCCGAGGCTCTCCTGGGCGAGGGAGAGGCGCTGAGGATCGCGTCCGCACACGGCCACGCGCGCGCCCTCGGCGAGCAGGCTGGCGGCCAGGGCCATGCCCAGGCCGTCGGTGCCGCCGGTGATGAGAAAGGCTCGGTTGTCGAGATCTAGGTCCATTAACTCATCCTAGAAACGTCCCCGAACGCACGACGGCCCGGCTCGCAAAGGAGCCGGGCCGTCGTGGTTGGACTAGTCGCGGTAGTGCTCTCGCCAGATCAGTCGGTAGACCTTGACCTTGCGCGGGATCGCCCGCAGGCCCGGGATCAGCGGCAGGAAGAGCAGGATGACCGAGAGGAGCATCATCGTGGCCCAGACTTGGACGTCGGCGTTGGCGCTCGTGGAGAACGGCGACACCTGGTACCAGAAGGTGTAGAGCCACAGCCACGCCTGACCCGGGTAGCTGTTGGTCTCGTTCATCATGCCCCACTGGCTGCCCAGAAGGTGCTGCTTCTCGGCGAGCTGCGCGAGGTAACCGCCGTCGGAGAGGAACAGGAGGGGCTTCGTGTAGTCCATCGAGAAGAAGTTCCCGCCCTGGACCAGCGCCGTGTCAAGCGCACCGGAACGCGCCATCGCGGTGAGGTCGTTGATGAACACGGGCACGGGACCCGCGTTGGTCGTGTTCACCACGATCTGGCCGTTCTTGAACGTCATCGTCGAGTCGGCCTTGGTGTAGTTGTTGACCCAGGTCGTCTGCTGGCTGGTCGACGCCGACTTCCACGTGGACAACGCGCTCGAGAGCTGCGCGTTGTAGGGCAGCGACTCGAGGGGCTTTACCACGAAGTCTTGCTCGGTGTTGATCGGGATGCGCACGCCCACCCACTTGGCCAGCGCAAAGGGACCGAGCTTCTGGCCCTCGCTCGCCGTGTTGTAGGGCGCCCCGTAGCCGGCCGTGGTCGTCGTGCCGTTCATCTCGTTGATGGCGGTCAGCGCGAAGTCGGTCGGCGCGGCGTTGGCCCAGTTCTTGATGGTGATCTCGTGGTCGTCCGGCGAGCCAAAGAGAGTGGCGAGGATGACGGTGAGCAGTCCCACGACCACCAGGGCGATGGTGCCCTCCTTGATGATGTCGTAGGGACTGTGACCGCCCTTCCACTCCGGGGCGTCGACGTCGGGACGGAATGGCTTGGAACTCACTGTGCTTCACCAACCTTGTCTTCGTAGGGGGGGACGACGCCCTTGATGCGCACGAGTAGGACGTGCAGGGCGGTGAGGGCCACCGCGGCGAGCGGCAGCAGGACGATGTGCCACATGAGCATCTGGCCGAGGTTGAGCACGTTGAAGAACGCGCCGGCTCCCGTCGAGTTGATGCCATCCTTGGCCTGGGTGGTGATCCACTGCGAGTCGAAGTTGCTCTGGGAGGCGTAGCCGGTGAACGCGGTAGCGATCGAGGCGAGGAACGTAACCACTCCCGTCATCCATGTCGCGGTGCGCCCGCCGCGCCAGGCGCCCATGAAGAACTTGCCCCACAGGTGTACCACCATGGCGAAGAAGAAGATCTCCACGCTCCACAGGTGCAAGGAGTTCACGAAATGTCCGATCGATGACTCGTGCCACCACTGCGGCCCGCGCAGCGAGAGAATCAGTCCGGAGCCAATGACGACCGCCAACGCCGACATGGTCGTGACGCCAAAGACGTAGATCCACGACGAAACGTAAGCCGGCTGAGTGTCGGGCAGGAGTTTTTCCGGGGGCAGCTTGCCGGCAACCTTGCGGCGCAGGCGAGTGGTCCACTGCTGGTCGATGCTGGTGCTCACTTGCTCTCCTTTCGGCGGCTACGCCCGGGGAAGGGCAGTAGCAGCGCCGCCACAAAAGTGACGACCATCAGGACTATTACAATGAAGTTGGCCACACTGATGTTGATGACGCCCCAGTGCAGATAGTGGCCGTAGCCATTGAGCGGTATCAACGCCGCCAGGAAAGAAATCCACGCCATAGATATCCCGTTTCTCCGATCTCATGCCGTTGGACCCAGTGTGGCACGTCATTGCGGAGAACTACCAGGGCCCAAAGCCCCCGCCTATTGTCCCTGATGTTAAGCCGTTGCGCTGGAATAAGTGGGGATTGAGGCCTCGACCTTGGGCGCGCGCCGGGTGCCCGGCTCGCGGTCGTGCGCGCTCTGGCGCAGGTGGAACTGGGTGACGCCGATCGAGAGCGAGATCGCACCGGCGACGTGCAACTCGACAAGCACGACCGGCACGTGCGTGAGGTACTGGGTCACGCCGATCGCCGCCTGCACGAGCGAGATCACGACCAGGCGACGCACTCCGTGCTGGAGGGCGAGGGGCGCGCTCGAGCCCCAGATCGCAAAGACCAGCCCCGTCACCAGGCCGATGAAGAGGACTGCAGCGACCGAGTGGACCCACGTGGCGTCGGCGAAGGCGAAGGGCAGGCGTCGCGCGACGAGCTGGCCCTGGGAGCCGCCGGCGTGCGGGCCCGAACCTGTCGCGATGGTGCCCGTGGTGAGCAACACCACGAAGGGGATCCACAGGAGCCTCGCGATCAGGCGAAAGTGGGGGTCGCGCACGTCACGGCGCGCCCCGGGCCCGTAGACGTACTTCGAACGGTGATAGAGGATCGCGCCCACGACGACCATGGAGAGCGAGAGCATCATGTGCAGCGAGACCAGCCACGGGTTCAGCTTGGAGTAGACGACGAAGGCGCCGAGGATCGCGTCGGCGACGACGCCGGCGATCAGCAGCCCCGCGAGGACGAGCAGGTCGCGACGGCGCACCTCACGCAGCCACGCGGCGATGAAGGTGGCGATCGCTACCAGAATGAGAGTGACGGTGACGATGCGGTTCGCGTACTCGATGAGCGGGTGGATCGACCACGACCCCGCGATCCGGTGGTGGTAGCACGTGGGCCAGTCGGGACAGCCCAGGCCGGATCCGGTGAGGCGCACGGCGGCTCCGGTCAGGACAATCACGATCATCGAAACGAAGGACGCCAGCGCGAACCAGCGAAAGACGGGGATCGTCACGCGTCGGCGAGTTCCGGTCATTTCCGTAGCCTAGGGAATGCCCGACTCATAGAATGCTCCCCATGACAATCTCGGCCACGAGCTCCCGCTCGACTTCGGACGTGGTCAAGGGATACGTCGCCCTCACCAAACCGCGCATCATTGAACTCCTGCTCGTCACCACGGTTCCCACGATGGTAGTGGCGGCCAATGGCATCCCCAGCCTGTGGCTGATCGTCACGACGCTGATCGGCGGCACGCTGGCTGCCGGCGGAGCGAACGCCTTCAACATGGTGATCGATCGCGACATTGATGCGGTGATGCAGCGCACCAAGCGCCGACCCTTGGTGACCGGTGTGATGACACCACGCGCCGCGACGGTGTTCGCGGCCGCCCTCGAGATCGTCTCCTTCGCGGTGCTCTCGACGTGGGTCAACCCGCTGTCGGCGTGGCTCGCGCTTTCGGCGACCGCGTTCTACGTCTTCGTCTACACGATGTGGCTCAAGCGGCGCTCCAAGCAGAACATCGTGATCGGCGGCGCGGCCGGCGCGGTGCCGGTGTTGGTGGGCTGGGCCGCGGTCACCAACTCGCTCACCTGGACGCCGGTGCTGCTCTTCGCCGTCATCTTCATCTGGACGCCGCCGCACTTCTGGGCGCTCGCGGTGCGCTATCGCGATGACTACGAGGCGGCCAACGTGCCGATGATGCCGGTGGTGGCCTCGCTGCGGCGCACCACCCTCGAGATTCTGGTGTACTCGGTCGTTCTGTGGGCGATCACGATGCTGATCGGTCCCTTCGCGCACCTGGGCTGGATCTACGCGTTGGCCTCGACGGTGCTGGGCGGGCTGTTCTCCTTCTACGCGCTGCGCCTTTATCGTCACGCGGCCTCTAACAAGGCCGACGTCGCCGAGGCCATGCGGCTCTTCCACTTCTCCATCACGTACCTGACGGCCCTCTTCGTGTTCATGGCGGTTGACGTCCTTGTCCGATTCCACTAGTCCGCGGCGGCGACCGTCGCCGATGGCCCTGTTGTCGCTCGGACTGGGGGTGACGATCGCGCTCGTACTGATCGTGACCGTCTCGTTTCTCACCAATGGTCGCTCGCCCGGTG
The DNA here is from genome assembly GCA_021790675.1 of Actinomycetes bacterium. GTDB lineage: Bacteria > Actinomycetota > Acidimicrobiia > Acidimicrobiales > RAAP-2 > RAAP-2. The sequence goes on along the minus strand of JAJYGN010000018.1, from coordinate 1,496 downwards.
GCGCGTCGAGCACGGCGACGCCGCTCGCGTCGACCGAGCTCGTCGGCAAGACCCTCAAGGGATTCTCCAGCCCGGGCCTCTTTGGCGGCACAGTGTCGTCACCGTGGACCAGTGGGCATCCAACGGTCGTGATCTTCTTCGCCTCGTGGTGCGGCCCCTGCCAGAGCGAGATGCCCAAGGTCGCCGCTTACTTGCACGCCCACCACACGGGGAACGTGCGCGTGGTGGGCGTCGACGCGAACGATGAGAAGTCCGCGGCGCGCGCCTTCGTCACCAAGGACAAGGTGGGCTTTCCCGTCGCCTTCGACCCCAACGGGACGATCACCAACGGGCTCTTCCAGTTCCTCACCCTGCCCGAGACGGTGTTCCTGACCGCCCGGGGCAAGGTGACCAACGTCTACTTCGGGGCGATCCCAACTGACAAGCTCGCCCAGGGCATCGCCGCACTCTCGGCGTAACGCCGCCAATACATCGAGCGTGGCGTTGGCGTTGAGGAGTCAGTGCTGCATCGTTAAGGTCGATACCACCAGGGGGCCGTATGCGTGGGTTGAGGTTCAAGAGCGCCGTGGGCGTGGCGCTAGCCTCGGCGGTGCTTTTGGCTCCGCTCGCGGCGACGGCGGGACCCGTCGTCAGGATTGGTCCGACGACGCAGATCAGCTCGTGTGCGGGACCCAATGCTGAGCCCGTCTCGGCGGTGGACGGTCGCTACGTCTACGTCGCCTGGATCGGCTGCGCATCGACCGCGACCAAAATCGCAGTCGCCACGTCCTCTGACGGCGGCGCCACTTTCGCCGCGCCCGTTTTCATCTCGCCCTCTCCCTCCAGCTGGGATCCCACTCTGGCGGTGGGGCCCGACCACCACGTCTATCTCGCCTACATGGTGGGACGGGTCGACTGCGTCTTTACCAGTTGTTCGAGCGTGGCGGTGACCTCACCGTACGTCGCAGTCTCCACCAACCACGGCGCGAGCTTCTCGGCGGCCCAGCCCCTCTATCAGCCCGTGGCGCCGACGACGTCGAACTTCGCGGACCGTCCCTTCATCGCGATCGCGCCGGACGGGACGATCGCGGTGAGCTACGACTTTGGTCCGGGCACCGCGCCCTACAGCCTCTTGTGCGCCAAGGGTCAGAGCTGTTCGTTCGCCGCGGGCCAGTACAACGCCGTGGTCCAGGTTTCGCATGATGGTGGGGCGACGTGGAGCAACCAGATTCCCATCGACCCGCGTTACCCGATCGGTGGCGAGTGGTCGGCGGCCCTCGTCGCCGAGCCCAACGACACGTTCGACGCACTCATGTGGGATCACCACACCGAAGCCACCACCTACGCCATGTCGTCGGGTCCGATCACCTTTAGCCACTCCGGGGTGGACGGTCTGACCTGGAGTACCCCGAGCGTCGTCAGCGCGGCTCAGATCCCCCTATCCACGTGGTGGGTCGACGGGTCGATCGGCATCGACGCGGGCGGCACCCTCTACGCCGCCTGGGACGCGCAGGGCG
>JAJYGN010000083.1 GCA_021790675.1 Actinomycetes bacterium | reverse complement strand
GCGTGGTGCTCGCGGATGTAGTCCTCGACGCGGCTGCGGTCGTGGGGGTCGTAGTCCTCGGGCACCGAGCGGAAGCGCACGATCGACCCGTCGTGCATCGCCACGACGCGGGTGCCGTCACTGGGGATCGAGGCGTGGATCTCGCGGCGCAGCGGAACGAAGTCCGCGACGACCTCCTTGACCTCGTGTTCGCGCATGAAGCGGTAGCTCTTGGTCGAGCCCTCGTGGTCGTTAAAGGTCACGCACGGGCTGATCACGTCGATCAGGGCGAGGCCGTTGTGGGCGACCGCGGCCTTCAGAATCGGGATCAGTTGCTCCTTGTCGCCCGAGAAGCTGCGCGCGAGGAACGTCGCGCCGAGGCTGAGACCCAGCATGATCGGGTCGATCGGGGCGATGATGTTCGCCTCGCCCTTCTTGGGCTTCGATCCGATGTCGGCCGAAGCCGACAACTGGCCCTTGGTCAGTCCGTAGACGCCGTTGTTCTCGATGACGTAGACCATCTTCACGTTGCGCCGGATCGCGTGGGCCATGTGGCCCAGGCCGATCGAGAGCGAGTCGCCGTCGCCGGAGATGCCCAGGTAGGTGAGCTCGCGGTTCGCCGCGTAGGCGCCGGTCGCGATCGTCGCCATGCGACCGTGGGCCGAGTTGAACCCGTGGGCGCCGCGCACGAAGTAGGTGGGGGTCTTCGACGAGCAGCCGATGCCCGAGAGCTTGGCGATGGAGTGCGGGGGCGTCGACAACTCCCAGAACGCGTGGACGATCGCGGCGGTGACCGAGTCGTGGCCGCACCCCGCGCACAGCGTCGACATGGCACCCTCGTAGTCGCGGATGGTCAGTCCCAGCTCGTTCTTCGCGAGCGGGGCTAGGGGGATCAGGGGCTTGGTGATTGAGGGCATATCAGCCTTCCAGGTGCTCGGTGACGGCGTCGATGACGGTGCGTGCCGACAGGGGGAATCCCCCGTAGGCGAGGATCGAGGCCATTGACTCGCGCGGAGCCCCGGTCTCGGTGGCGATCAGGGTGCGCAGCTGACCGTCGCGGTTCTGCTCGACGACGAAGCAGTGCTCGTGAGACTCGACGAACTCGCGCACGCTTGCCACGAAGGGAAATCCCCGTACGCGCATGTAGTCACACACGATCCCCGCCTCGGCGAGCACGTCGCGCGCTTCGCGCACCGCGAGGTCGCAGCTGCCCAGGGTGATCAAGCCCACCGAGGCGCCCTCGCGGGTCTCGACGATCGGCGCGGGCACGTGTGACGCGGCCGCGGCGTGCTTGCGGGCCAGGCGGTCGACGACCTGCTGGTACTCTTCGGGCTTTTCGGTGTAGCGGCCGAACTGGTCGTGTCCCGATCCACGGATGAAGTAGGCGCCCTTCTCGTCCGAACCCGGGAGGGTGCGCGCGGTAACGTGCTCGGCGTCTTCGTTGGAGTAGCGGAAGAACTCCTTCATTCCGGCGAGCTGGGCGTCGGTGAGTACCCGTCCGCGGTCGGGCACGAAGTTATCGTCCCATGTCAACTTGGGCACCACCCAGTCGTTCATGCCGATGTCGAGGTCGCTCAGCATGAAGACCGGCGTCTGGAACCTCTCGGCGAGGTCGAAACAGGCCACCGCCATCTCGAAGCACTCGGCGGGGTTCGCCGGGAAGGTGAGGATGTGCTTGGTGTCGCCGTGGCTCGCGTAGGCGCACAACAAGATGTCGGCCTGTTGGGTGCGCGTGGGCATGCCCGTCGAGGGGCCGGTGCGCTGGACGTCGATCACGACCGCGGGGATCTCGGTGTAGTAGGCGAGGCCGAGAAGTTCGTTCATGAGAGAGATCCCGGGGCCCGAGGTTGAGGTGAAGCTGCGCGCCCCGCTCCACGACGCCCCCAGCACGATGCCGATCGCGGCGATCTCGTCCTCGGCCTGGACGATGAGGAAGTTGTTCTGGTAGGTGGTCTCGCCGTCTTCGCCCGTCACCGCCACCCGGCGGTACTTCTGGCAGAGGCGTTGGAAGTTGTCCATCACCGCCGTCGCCGGGGTGATCGGGTACCAGCCGGTGACCGTGGCGCCCGCGTAGAGACATCCCAGGGCTGCGGCGGTGTTGCCGTCGATCAGGATCGACTCGTTCGTCGCCGACATCGACGCGACCGAGAAGGGCAGCGGGCACGAGAAGTTCTCGATCGCGTAGTCGTATCCCAGCTGCAGGGCCTTCTGGTTCGACTCGCGCAGGTGCTCGTTGCGCGCGAAGGTCTCGGCGAGCAGCTGGGCGACGATGTCGACGTCGATGCCCAGCAGGGCGACCAGGCTGCCGGCGTAAGCGATGTTCTTCATCAGGATCCGCTCGCGCGGGGCGACGAAGTTCTCGATGCACATCGTGGCGAGCGGCACACCAAGGAAGGTCACGTCCTCGCGTGCGAGGTCCGGATCCAGCGGCCAGGACGAGTCGTAGAGCACGTAGCCGCCGTGGACCACGTCGGCGATGTCCTCGCGATACGTCGCCGAGTTCATCGCTACCATGAGGTCGTAGTCGAGCGAGCGCGCGGTGTGGCCCTGCGCGTTCACACGGATCTCGTACCAGGTGGGCAGTCCCTGGATGTTGGAGGGGAAGAGGTTCTTGCCCGACACCGGTACGCCCATGCGGAAGATCGCTTGCATCAGCAGGCTGTTGGCGCTGGCCGACCCGGTGCCGTTCACGTTGGCCAACTTCACCGAGAAGTCGTTCACGGCGGGCGCGTGGGTGAGGACGTCGAGGGACATGACTAACTCCTGACGGTGCCGGACGCGCGCACTGGGATGCGGTGCACGCTCGCGGCGTAGGGGATCTCGAGGGTGAACTCCTCCATGTCCCACGCCGAGGTGGGACAGCGCTCCGCGCACAGACCGCAGTGCACGCAGACGTTCTCGTCCTTGACCATGACGCGCCCAGTCTGGGGCAGCGCCCCGGAGACGAAGAGCGGCTGGTCGCGGTTGGGTGAGGGCGCCGAGAGACGACCGCGCAGGTCGTTCTCCTCACCGTTGTGGGTGATCGTCAGACACTGCACCGGGCAGATGTCGATGCACGCGTCGCACTCGATGCAGAGCTTCTCCTGGAATGCGGTCTGCACGTCGCAGTTGAGGCAGCGCTGAGCCTCGCGCGCGGTCTGCTCGGCGGTGAAGCCCAACTCCACTTCGAGGTTCAACGCCTCAAAGCGACGGGTCAGTTCGACGTGGCTCATCTGCTGGCGCGGCGAGGGGTTGTAGTCGTTGTGATAGCTCCACTCGTTCATGCCCATCTTCGTGCTGACGAGGCCCATCGTGTCGCGCGGGCGCTCGGCGACGTCCTCGCCGCGGCAGTGCCGATCGATCGAGATCGCGGCCTGGTGCCCGTGGGCCACCGCCCAGATGATGTTCTTGGGTCCCCAGGCGGCGTCGCCGCCGAAGAAGACGCCCGGTCGCGTCGACTGGAACGTCGTGGTGTCGACGATGGGCATGTCCCACTCGCCGAACTCGAGGCCGAGGTCGCGCTCGATCCAGGGGAAGGCGTTCTCCTGGCCGATGGCGAGGATCACGTCATCACAGGGGATGACGACGGTGTCGGTGACCGTCGAGTGGCGCGCACCGTCGTCCCACTCGACCACGTCGAACTCCATGCCCACCAGGTGACCATTCTCGATCACGAAGCGCTTGGGGGCGTGGTTGACGACGATCTCAACGCCCTCTTCCTCGGCGTCTTCGAGCTCCCAGGGCGAGGCCTTGAAGTACTCGCGGGGGCGGCGCGCCATGACCTTGATGTCGTGTGCGCCCACGCGGCGCGAGGTGCGACAGCAGTCCATCGCGGTGTTGCCCACACCGATGATCAGCACTCGCTGTCCGATCTTCTCAACGTGGCCGAAGCTGACCGACTCGAGCCAGTCGATGCCGATGTGCACGTGCTCGGGGTCGTCGTAGCGCCCCGGCAGATCGAGCTCCTTGCCGCGCGGAGCGCCGACGCCGACGAACACGGCATCGAATCCCTCGTCGAGGAGGGTCTTCATCGAGGTGACCGGCGAGTTGTAGCGAATATCGACGCCCATGTCCAAGATGACGCCGGTCTCCTCGTCCAGAACGCGGTCGGGAAGTCGGAACTCGGGAATGTTCGTGCGCATCAGGCCGCCTGGGCGGTCGAACTTCTCGAACATCACGACGTCATATCCCAGGGGCATCAGGTCGTTGGCGACGGTGAGCGAGGAGGGCCCGGCGCCGACGCAGGCCACGCGCTTGCCGTTCTTCTCACTTGGTGCCACCGGCAGACGACCGGCGAGGTCTCCCTTCAAATCCGAGGTGACGCGCTTCAAACGACAGATTGCCACGGGACTGCCGTCGACCCGCCCGCGACGGCACGCCGGTTCACAAGGCCGGTCGCACGTGCGCCCGAGCACGCCGGGAAAGACGTTGGATTGTCGATTGAGCAGGTAGGCGTCGTCGAAGCGTCCCTGGGCGATGAGGCGGATGTAGCCGGGAACGTCGGTGTGCGCCGGACAGGCCCACTGGCAATCGACCACACGGTGGTAGTACTCGGGCTCGCCCGTGTTGGTCGGTTCCACGCTGCATCCTCCTTGAGAGCACACGAGAGCGGCGTCGCGACGTCGCGCTTACGAACTAGTCGTACTGTACTCCTGGCCTTCGAGGTCCAAATGCCCATGAACGGGGCCATTGGTCACGCGCGGGCTCGTTCGAAGCACCGCGAACGGTTCTCGTAGACTTGGAAAAAGCGACGAAGGGATAACGGTGCGACGCACGCGAATCGTGGCCACCATCGGTCCGGCCTCCGAGAGCGACGAGGTCATCAAGGATCTGATCGAGGCCGGCGTCGATGTATTTCGTCTCTCCTTCGCCCACGGCGACATCCCCTCGGGCGTCGAACGTCTGCGCCGCGTGCGCGCGCTGGCCCCCGACGTGGCGATCATGGTCGACATCCCCGGCCCCAAGATCCGCGCGGGCTCCTTCGGCGCCCAGGCCGTCGAGCTCGTCAGCGCCAGCCGCGTCGAGCTGGCCGAGGGGTTCGGCGAGACCTCCACGGCCGAGCGCATCGTGGTCGAGCGCGAGGACGTCTTGTCGCTTCTGCGAATCGGCGACAAGGTCCACATCGGCGACGGCGGCGTCTCGCTCGAGATCGTCTCTACTGGTGACAGCGTGCGCGCGCTGGTCGCCGCGGGTGGCATGGTCACCGGAAAGCCGGGACTCTCCCTGCCGTCGTCTCTGCTCAACGACCGCCTGCCGACGGCCGACGATCGCGCCCGCCTCGAGGCGCTACGCGAGGAGGAGTTTGAGATCCTCGCCGTCTCCTTCGTGCGTTCGGCCTTTGACATCGTCTCCACGCGCAGCGTGCTGTCGCGCGACGACATCTTGATCATGGCCAAGATCGAGACCAGTGAGGGCGTGACGAACCTTGACGAGATCATCGCCGTCTCCGACGCGATCATGGTCGCCCGCGGTGACCTGGGCGTGCGCATGCCGATCGAGGAAGTGCCCCACCTCCAGAAGAACATCGTGCGCCACGGGATCCGCTACGCGCGTCCCGTCGTCGTGGCGACCCAGATGCTCGAGTCCATGACCCACGCGCAGGTGCCCACGCGCGCCGAGGTGACCGACGTCGCCAACGCTGTCTTGGACGGGGCGAGCGCGGTGATGCTCTCAGGCGAGACGGCGATTGGCGACGACCCCGTCGCCACGGTGGTGACGATGGACCGCATCGTGCGCCGCGCCGAAGCCTATTTTCCCTATGAGCAATGGGGCGCGGGACTCGGCGTCCAAGAGACTGTTGGCACCGGCACGCAGTCGCTGCGCATCACCGCGGCGATCACCGGCGCGGCCTGGCGCGCGGCGATGGAGGAGAAGGCCGTCGCCATTGTGGCCTGCACCCGTTCGGGCATGACCGCGAGGGCCATCTCGCGCTTTCGCCCGCCGATGCCCATCATTGCGATCACGCCGAGCGAGGGCACCGCGCGCCAGCTGCGCAGTTCCTGGGGCGTCCAGGAGACCTACCTGTCGCCCTACACCGACATCGACGAGCTCTGCGATTTCGCGGTCAGCCAGCTCAAGGTCTCGGGTACGGCCAAGGTCGGCGACACCGTGATCGTGATGGCGGGCTCCACCTCGGGTGGCGCCCAGATCACCGACACGGTGCGACTAGTCATCGTCACCTAGTTACTTCGACGCCACTTTCGGGGCCTCGGCGAAGTGGTGGTGGCTGGCGCTGAAGCGCCCGCGCCCGCCCGTGAGTGCGCGCAACTCGAGGCCGTAGCGCGTCAACTCGCCCTCGGGGACGTGGGCGGAGATCACCGTGTCGCCGCGCTCGTCCTGGTCGGTACCGATCACGCGCCCGCGCCGTCCCGAGAGGTCGGTCAACACGTCGCCGAGGTACTCGCTGGGCACCGTCACGTCGACGGCCATGATGCGCTCGAGCAGCGCTGTGCCCGACTTCTCAAGCGCCGCGCGCAGGGCCATCGAACCCGCCGTCTCGAAGGCCGCCTCAGAGGAGTCCACGCTGTGGGCCTTGCCGTCGTAGAGGGTCGCGCGCACGCCGATCACTGGCTGGCCCGCCGGCCCGCCGTGGGACATCGCCTTCTCGATCCCGTTCTTCACCGCGCCGATGTACTGGCGCGGCACCGCGCCGCCAACGATGGCGTCGACGAACTCGAAGGGCTCGGTGGGTGCGAGCGGCTCGATCTTGACGTTCACGACCGCGAACTGACCGTGGCCCCCGGTCTGCTTCTTGAGTCGTCCCTCGACGTCGGCCGTTGCCTTGATGGTCTCGAAGTAGGCCACGGGTGGTGGCGCCCAGGCGACGTCGACGCCGTAGCGGCGCTTGAGCCTCTCTTGGATGACCTGGAGGTGCATCTCGCCCATCGCGTCGACGACGAGCGAGCGCGATACGGGATCGTGTCGCACTTCCAGGGAGGGGTCCTCTTCGACCAGGCGGTGCAGGGCGGTGGAGACTTTCTCGTCGTCACTCGGGGCCGCGACTACGGCTGCCGACAGCGCGTGGGCGCGTCGTGCGCCCGTCACGGCCACCAGGTCGCGCGCTGGGCGGGCCAGGATGTCGCCGACGCGCACGTTGTTCAACTTGGCGAAGGCCACCACGTCGCCGGCCACGGCGCGTTCGGTCGGCTGGAGCTTCGAGCCGACGAGGTAGCTAAGTGAGTGCAGCCTCTCTTCGCCGCGCGTGCGCGCGTTCGTGACGGTGACGTCGCCGGTGATGGTGCCCGTGACGACCTCGCAGACGACGATGCGCCCGACGTAAGGGTCGACGATGACCTTGAAGGCGCGCAGAACCAGGTCGGCGTCGGGGGAGCGGTCGAGGTGGACGAGTTCGCCGTGCTCGAACATGGGGATCGGCCGGCTCTCCGCGATCTCGTCGAGCAGGGTGATCAGGCGGTCGACGCCGATCGAGGCCGTGACCGACCCGCAGGTGACCGGCACGATGCGGCCCTCGACCATGAGGTGCCCGAGGACCGATTCGAGCTCGCCCATCTCGGGCGTTTCGCCCTCGAGGTAGCGCTCGGTGAGCGAGTCGTCGCCCACGACGATGGCCTCGAGCAGGCTC
>JAJYGN010000033.1 GCA_021790675.1 Actinomycetes bacterium | reverse complement strand
GACCGCGTGCAGGCCTCGGTAGTGGGCCTCGATGTCACGCTCGACCAATGTGCCGCGTAGCTGGGCCAGGCGCAGGGCGAAGAGCTCCAGGGCCGCCACCTGGGCGACGAAGGACTTGGTCGAGGCGACCGAGACCTCGAGGCCGGCCCGCGTGTAGATGACCGCGTCGGCCTCTCGCGCGAGAGACGAGTCCACGACGTTGGCCACGGCCACGACGCGCGCGCCGCGGCGCTGGGCCTCGCGCGTGGCCTGGATGGTGTCGATGGTCTCGCCACTCTGAGAGACGCCGATGACCAGAGTGCCGATCTCCACGATCGGGTCGCGGTAGCGGTACTCGCTGGCGATGTCCACCTCGCAGCTGACCCGCGCCCAGCGCTCGATGGCGTACTTGGCCACCAGCGCCGCGTGATACGACGTGCCCGCCGCCACCAGGACGATGCGCTTGACGTCGCGCAGCTCGTCGTCACTGATCTTCATCTCGTCAAAGCAGATCGCCCCGTCGCGCCGGCGCCGGTCCAAGAGGGTCGCGCGCAGGGCCTCGGGCTGCTCGGAGATCTCCTTGGCCATGAAGTCGTCGAAACCGCCCTTCTCGGCGGTCTCGAGATCCCAGTCAATCGTGAGCTGGCGAAGCCGCACCGGAGCACCCTCGAGATCGATCGCGCGAAAGCCCTCCGGACCGAGGCGCACGACCTCGTCGTCGTTGACCGCGTAGAAGGCGCTCGCCTTGTCGAGGATCGCCGGCACGTCACTGGCCAGGTAGGTGATCCCCGGCGCGGTGCCCACGACGAGGGGCGAGATGCGTCGCGCGGCGACGATGACGTCGGGCTCGGTAGCGTCGAGCACCGCGATCGCGAAGGCCCCGCTGATCACCAGCAGGCTGGTGCGCACCGCCTCGGTCAGGTCCTGACCGTCGCGGCGAGCCTCTTCGATCAGGTGGGCGAGGACCTCGGAGTCGGTGACGGAGGTGAAGACGTGCCCGCGCGCGAGAAGTCCCTCGCGCAACTCGCTGTGGTTCTCGATGATGCCGTTGTGAATGATCGCGATGTGGCCCGAGCAGTCGAGGTGGGGATGCGCGTTGACCGCCTCGGGCGCGCCGTGGGTCGCCCAGCGGGTGTGTCCGAGCCCCGTGGAGAACCCGATCGGGGCGGTTTCGCACTCTTTGACCAGCGCGGCGACCGACTCGGTGCCGGCGGCCGCCCGGGCTCGCCAGGTCGTACCAGCACCGGCCAAGGCCACGCCCGCTGAGTCATAGCCACGGTATTCGAGTCGCTCGAGGCCCTCGAGGAGGGTTCCGAGCGTATCGGGGGCCCCTACGACGCCGATGATGCCGCACATGGCTTCAGCCTACTCGGGGGCCTTTGACGCTCCCGGGGCCGGACGAAAGTGCGCGTGCAGGCGCTCGGTGAACTCGGTGACCACCCTCTCGTCGGTGGACTCGATCATGACGCGCACGACCGGCTCGGTGCCCGAGGGACGCACGAGCAGTCGGACCTCGTCGCCGGCGACCTCGTAGCGGGTCACGAGCTCGTCAAAGAGCGCGTCGACGACGTCACGATCGAAGTCGGACTTCGCCACGTTGACGAGCGCCTGGGGCACACGCCGCCACGCCGCGTCGGCCTGGTCGAAGAGCGGTCCCTTGCGAGCCACCAGCTCACAAAGCGTCAGCGCGGTCAACAGGCCGTCGCCCGTGGGTGCGACGTCGGCGAAGATGACGTGGCCGGACTGCTCACCGCCGAGGCGCCAGGCAACCTCCTCGAGGGCGAGCATCACGTTGCGGTCCCCCACCTCGGTCTCGCGCACCGTGATCTCGGCCGCCCCGAGGGCGCGGTGCAGTCCGAGGTTGCTCATCGTGGTCACGACCAGCCCGCCGCCCAGCGCGCCGCGCGACGCGCGGTCTATCGCGAAGAGCACCATCAGGTCGTCGCCGTCGCGCACGTGGCCGCGGTGATCCACCGCCACCAGCCGGTCGGCGTCGCCGTCGAAGGCCAGTCCAAGGTCGGCCCCCAGGGCAAGGACGGTGGCGACGAGATCGCTGACGTCGGTCGAGCCGCAGCCCTCGTTGATGTTGCGTCCGTCGGGTCGGTCGTGCAGCACGGTGAGGCGCGCCCCCACGTCGGCAAAGAGGGCGGGAGCAACGTGGCTCGCGGCCCCGTTCGCGCAGTCGATCACCAGGTGCAGGCCGGAAAGGTCCACCGGCACGAGGGTGCGCAGGTGCTCGAGATACTCGTCTTGCGCGCCAAGGTCCACCGGCACGGCGGGCGCGGGCTCGCTCGGGCTGGGCGCTTGGGCCAGGGCCAGGGTGATGGCCTCCTCGGTCGCCACGTCGAGCTTCGCGCCACCGACGGCCAGCACCTTGAGCCCGTTGTCGTAGTAGGGGTTGTGCGAGGCCGAGACGACGACGCCGGCGCCGTGGCGCTGGCTCGCGATCACCGCGACCCCGGGGGTCGTGAAGAGCCCGAGGTTCATCGCCGGCGCGCCACCCGCCGTGAGGCCGGCCAGCACGGCCGCCGCCAGCTCGGGCGAGCTCTCGCGGGTGTCGTAGCCGACGTAGACCGTCGTGGCCAGCACCTGGGCCACCGCCCAGCCCAGCCGGTAGGCGACGTCGACCGTGACCTCGTCGTGGGCCCGGCCCCGGATCCCGTCCGTGCCGAAGCGCACGGCGGCGACCATTAGCGCTTCGAGTACTGCGGAGCCTTGCGAGCCTTCTTGAGGCCGTACTTCTTGGTCTCCTTCTTACGCGCGTCGCGCGTCAGAAGTCCGGCCTTCTTGAGCGTGCCGCGCGCGGTCTCATCGATCTCGAGCAGCGAGCGGGCGATGCCGAGGCGCAGCGCGCCAGCCTGGCCGGCCACGCCGCCGCCTTCAATCGTGGCGTCGATGTCATAGGTCTGCTGGGCCTCGATGAGGCGCAGCGGCTCCATCACCATCTGGCGGTGCGTGGCCGAGGTGAAGTAGTTGTCGAAGGCGCGCGAGTTGATCGTGATCGTGCCGGTGCCGGGGCGCAGGCGCACGCGCGCCACCGCTTCCTTGCGTCGTCCGGTGGTCTGGGTCAGGGGGCTGGTCACGAAGGTCTCCTTAACCGCGGCGAATCGCCGAGGTGTCAAACGCGGTGGGCTGCTGGGCGGCGTGGGGGTGCTTCTCGCCGGCGTAGACGAAGAGCTTGCCCATCTGGGCGCGGCCCAGGCGGTTCTTGGGAACCATGCCCTTGACCGCGTCGTGCACGAGGGCGACGGGGTCTTCGGCGAGCAGGGTCTTCCACGAGGTCGAGCGCAGGCCGCCCGGATATCCCGAGTGGCGGTAGGCGAAGTTCTGCTCGGCCTTGTTGGCGGTCACGACGACCTTGTCGGCGTTGACGATGATGACGAAGTCGCCGGTGTCGACGTGGGGGGCGAAGTAGGTGCGGTGCTTGCCGCGCAGCAGCGAGGCGGCGACCGTCGCGACGCGGCCGAGCACGAGGCCCTCGGCGTCGATGACGTGCCACTCGCGCGTGATGTCCTGGGCCTTCGGTGTGTAGGTGCGCACAACTCTTCCTTACGAAACGTCCGGGCGCGCCGTGGCGCCCAGGGGACTCTCTAGCCTACAAACTTTCGGGCCCTGTGGGCAAGTTGGCCCCACTGGCGGCCCCGCGAGGGTGTCAGCGTATCGCACCGAGCACCCGAGAGTCCCGCTGATCTCGCCCTTTGTCGAAGGTACGCCTGGGTTTTCGTACGCTCAGAGCTCCGCGCCAGACGCCCGTTGGTGTTTCGCCCGCCTCGCCCGAATGGGGCCCCTCTGGACCAGTCCACGGGTGCGCAGACAAAACGGAATCAAGCAACTAGAACAAGTGACACCCCGGTGTACCAGCTCCAGTTATGCAGAGTCGTGGCGTCCCTGAACGAAAGGGCGGCGAGTGGGCGAACAAGTTCGTGACGTACGAGCGTGTCCCTGGTGGCGTCCCCTGCGCGTCGCCAGCGTGAACGGCTCTGAGGTGCCCTCCCATCTGGCCGCATTTCGCGCACAGCTGCTTGAGTCATTTCGTCGTCAGGGTCACGTCATCACCACCACCCGCGACGCGAGCATTGATCTTCTCATCGACGCCACCCACGTTCGTAGCGGCCAGGAGCCTCTGGCCCTTCGAGTCCCCGAGCGGACTGAACCCTTGATGTTGACGATGATGAGGGACTACCAACTCGCGCGCCGACCTGACAACCTGGTTGTTCTCGTCGGAACCGATGAGCAGTTGCGCTCGTGGTCGCACGCCGACGTGGTGGCCACCGCTCGCGTCGTCATGGCTCGCATTGGCTCACCGAAGGTCATCTTCGTCGCAGGAACCGGACCGTTTGAAATCACGTACTGCACGCTCGAAGGCGGGCATCCGACCGAGACCACCACGAATACCGAGGGGTTACGTGATCGACTGGTGTCGAGTGCCTGCGCTCGGGAGGTGGGCGGGCGCTTTGACATCGTTCGAGACGCCCTCTCCTCCTCGATCTGGGAGGCTACGCCGATCCCTGACGACATCGTCGAGGCCGGACACCGCATGGATCGACTCGGCCTGCTCCCGCCGCCCCAACAGATCTCAGAGTACGTATCGCCGCGTCTGGCCCGCGTCTATGAGAAGTATCTGGGTCTCAAAGGATTCAGCGAGGGCATGCTCTTCGCCGTGGATCCCCTCTCGAGGACGACAATGGTCACCGCGTCGGGCAGTTGGAATGTCGACAAGCGAGCATTGCATCGCGATGAGGTCACCCCGATTTCGGGCACGCTCAACGCCAGGGTGCAGGTTGCGGCTCCCCACGGGCTGAGCCCGAAGGGACCTTCCGTAGAAGCGGCCGAGGTGTTGAGCCTTCTCGACTCCGCCCCGCGGATTCGCCTGTCGTCCGACGGGCCCCGCTGGCGGCTCGACCCACAGGGCGACTACGAGGTGCCGCTCATCAGATCAGGTGTCCACGCGCACATCGGCATCACGTTTGCCGACGATTCGGTGGTGGAAACCATCGAACCCGACCGTGCGACGTACCCCTTTGGATTCGGGTGCGGAACCGATCTCATGTGCGAGGTGGCTCGCGCCACGATTCAGCGATCCTCGGCCATCAACGATCCCGATGACCCGCGCCTCTACGTGCGCTGGCCGATGCTGTACCACGGCGAGATGGTGGTGGAACTGTGGAAGCGCGGCCACGCGAGGTCCACCTTCGAGGGACTCCTTGACCTCTTCGAGGGCGCCGAGAGCCCGTCCATCAGATTTCTTTCAAACCACGTCGACCAACCGCTCTAGACACTCGATGCGAGCCCACCGCGTCGCGTTGGTAGCGCGCCAGGCACCTACCAGATGGCGACCCGCTGAGCCGGATCGAGCCACATCGCGTCTTTCGGGGTGACCCCAAAGGCCTCGTAGAAGGGATCGAGGTTGCGCGCGATCTGGTTGCAGCGAAACTCCGGGGGGCTGTGAGGGTCGATCGCCAGCAGCTGGAGGGTCCGCTCGGGTCTCGACGCGTCGCGCCAGCCCAGCGCCCAGGCGAGGAAGAACCGCTGCGCGCCGGAGAGCCCGTCGATCACCGGGGCGTCGTTACCGCCCAGAGAGATCTGGTAGGCCTTCCAGGCGATGCCGAGGCCCCCGAGGTCCCCGATGTTCTCACCGATCGTGAGGGCCCCGTTGACGTGCTGGTCGACCCCCTCGGGCACCAGCGCGTCGTACTGGCTAATGAGGACCGCGGTGCGCGCCTCGAAGGCCGCGCGGTCCGCGTCGTCCCACCAGTCAGCGAGGCGGCCCGATCCGTCGTACTTCGAGCCCTGGTCGTCGAAGCCGTGTCCGATCTCATGTCCGATGATCGCGCCGATCGCGCCATAGTTGTACGCGGCGTCGCGGTGTACGTCAAAGAAGGGCGGCTGGAGGATCGCGGCCGGAAAGACGATCTCGTTCATCCCGGGGTTGTAGTACGCGTTCACCGTCTGAGGGGTCATGAACCACTCGTCGCGGTCCACCGGGGTGCCGATCTTGGCCAACTGGCGGGCGAACTCGAAGGCGGAGGCGGCGCGCACGTTGCCCACCAGGTTCGCTTGATCGATCTCGAGCGCGGAGTAGTCGCGCCACGTGACCGGATGGCCGATCTTGGGGGTGAAGCGCTCGAGCTTCTCGAGGGCCCGCTCACGCGTTGCCTCGCCCATCCACTCGAGGGTCGAAATCGAGCGCCGGTAGGCCTCGACGAGGTTGGCGACGAGCGCGTCCATGGACGTTCGCGCGCTGGCCGCGAAGTGGCGCTCGACGTAGAGGCGCCCCACCGCCTCGCCCATCGCGCCCTCGACCAGGGAGACACCGCGCTTCCAGCGCGCGCGCATCTCGGGCTGGCCGGTGAGCGTGCGCGCGTAGAAGTCGAAGTTCGCCTCGACGAAGGCCGACGAGAGGTACGGCGACTCGGCGCGCACCACCTGCCAGGCGAGCCAGTCCTTCCAGGCCTCGAGCCGTCCGTCCACTAGCAGAGCGCCGAGGGCTTCGGCGTAACTGGGCTGGCGCACGACGACTTCGTCGAGGGCGCTCTCGGCACCGAGGGCCACGGCCCAGTCACTCAGGACCTCGCCGGCGGCGGCCACGACCGCTGAGAAGGGACGCAGGTTATAGGTCTTCTCGGCGTCGCGCGAGGCGACGTTGTCCCAGTGCCCCGCGGCGAGAGCCGTCTCGAGCTCCATCACGCGCGCGGCGCGCGCGCTCGTCTCGGACAGTCCGGCCAGAGTTAGGGAGCGCTCCACGTGGGCGACGAAGGCCGCTCGCACGCTCGCGAAGTGCTCCTCGCGGTAGTAGCTCTCGTCAGGCAGCGAGAGGCCGCCTTGCTCGAGCATGACTAGGTAGCGCTCGGGGTCGCCGGGGTCGGTGTCAACGAACGAGTGATAGAAGCCGGCGAGGCCCTCACGCTCGAAACTGCCCACCAGGCGCGCGAACTCTGAAAGATTGGCAATCCCGTCGACCGCGGCCAGGCGCGCGGCGAGCGGACTCGCCCCCAGGGCCTCCACCCCCTCCTCGTCGAGGAAGCTCTCGTAGAGCGCGCCGATCTTTGAAGCCTCGGGCGTCGCGGGCGACGTTCGGGCCTCGTCGAGGATCTCGCGCACGGCCGCCTCAGCACCCTCGGCCAGCATCCAGAACGTGCCGTAGCTGGATTTGTCCTCGGGGATCGGCGTGGCGTCGATCCAGCGCTGGTTCACGTGGCGAAAAAGGTCGTCCTGAGGGCGTCGCGCGGGGTCGAGGTCCTCCAAGGGGAATCCAGCGGGTGTCGTCATGGGCCGAATCCTACCGAGGCCGTAGAGCGGCCTTCCCGGCCGGGCCGCCCACGTGCGCCTCGTAACCCACCGCCACCAGGGCCAGGCCGCCCGCGGGCGCCGGGGCGGGCAGGCCGACGCCCGAGTGCGACGCGAGTCGTTCGCGCACGTCATCGCTCGTCAGGCTCCCCTGGCCCACGGCGACGAGGCTCGAGACCAGGCGGCGCACCATATGGTGACAGAACGCCTTGGCCCGGATGGAAAAAACCCAGAAGGTCCCGCCCGTGGGCGTAAGGGCCAGCGCGTCGGCTTCGATCCTCCAGAACGCGTCGACGACATTGCGCACCAGCGGCTCGTCGGGCCCCTTGTCGGCGGGCCGCTTGCAGAACGCGCGAAAGTCGTGTTCGCCGCGGATGGCCTCGGCCGCCTCGTTCATCGCGGCCAAGTCCAACTCGCCGCGCACGGCCCAGGAGATCGCCGCGAGCGAGTCGAGGGTTGGCGCGGGCGCCACCAGGTAGCGATACTCGCGCCACAGCGCGCTGTAACGGGCGCTGAAGTCCTCGGGCACGGCGAGGCTCCGGGTCACGATGACCCGTCCGCGCAGCTGCGCGTTGAGCGAGCGCGTGAAACGCTCGAGTCCCACGCCCTCGAGAACGCCCTCGGGCAAGTCAAAGGAGACCACCTGGGCGAAGGCGTGCACGCCGGCGTCGGTGCGTCCGGCACCTACGAGGAAGGGCTCGTCCTCGAGCTGCAGGCTGCGTTGGATCGCCGCGCGCAGCTCGCCGACGACGGTGGTGCGATCAGGCTGGACCGCGAAGCCGGCGAAGGCGGCGCCGTCGTAGGCGAGATCCAAACGCCACCGCGAGGTGGCCACGGCTCAGACGAACTCGATGCGCGCCATCGGCGCGTTGTCACCCTGGCGCGGGCCGAGCTTGAGGATCCGGGTGTAGCCGCCCGGACGCTCCACGTAGCGCGGGGCGATCTCGGTGAAGAGCTTGTGGGCCATGTCCTGGTCGCGAATGAAGGCCACGACGCGACGCTGGGCGTGCACCGAGCCCTCGGGAGAGTTCTTCGCCGCGGTGACGACCTTCTCCACGATCGGGCGCAGGGCCTTGGCCTTGGCCTCGGTCGTGACGATGGACTCGGCCGCGATCATCGAAGCGACCAGGTTGCCCATCATCGCCTTCTGGTGGGCGCTGTCGCCGCCAAAGCGCCGTCCACGGGTCGGGGTCCCACGCATGTCAGTCCTCCACGCGCAGCGAGAGGCCGCGCTCGTCGAGACGGTCGGTCACGTCCTTGAGAGACGTCGCGCCGAAGTTGGTGATCGAGGTGAGGTCGCGCTCGGTGGCGTTGATCAGCTGGGCGACCGTGTTGATGCCCGCGCGCTTCAGGCAGTTGCGCGAGCGCTCGGTGAGGCCCAGCTCCTCGATGCGGATGTCCAGCTCGCTCGCGGCGGCCTGGGCCGTGCCCACGTCGCCGAGCTCGAGGGCGGGAGCCTCCTCGTCGAAGCTGCCGATCAGCTCGACCAGGGAGCCCAGCGTCTTGCCGGCCGAGGCCAGCGCCTCGCGCGGGCTGATCGATCCGTCGGTCTCGATCTCGATGACCAGGCGGTCGAAGTCCTTGGACTGCTCGACGCGCACGGGCTCGACCTCGAAGCTGACGCGGCGCACCGGCGAGAAGATCGCGTCGAGCGGGATGACCCCAATCGTCGAGGATCCCTTGTTGGCCTCGGCGCCGACGTATCCCTTGCCGCGCTCAACGGTCAGCTCGAAGGAGAGCGTCGCCTTGGGCGAGGTGAGATAGGCCAGGTGCAGGTCGGGGTTCAAGACCTCGACGTCGGCCGTGGTGGACAGGTCCGCCGCGGTCACGGGGCCCTCGCCGCGCTTGTCGAGGCGCAGCGTGACGGGCTCGTCGCTGTGAACCTTGACGAGCAAGTCCTTTAGGTTCAGGCAGATGTCCTGGACGTCTTCCTTCACGCCCTCGATCACGCCGAACTCGTGCAGCACGGCATCGAACTTGACGCGCGTCGCCGCGGCGCCGGGGATGGACGACAGCAGCGTGCGACGCAGCGAGTTGCCCAGCGTGTGGCCGAATCCGGGGTCGAGCGGGCCGACTGCAAAGGACTGGCGGTTCTCCACCTCGTCGCCCAGGGCCTCGATGGTGGGTCGCTGAATGATCAACATGGTGACTCCTATATCTTCTTCGTCGTCGGCTTACTTCGAGTACAGCTCGACGATGAGCTGTTCGCGGATCGACTCGTCGATCTGCTCGCGCTGGGGGACGACACGCACCGTGACGCTGAATCCCCCGTCGCCGACCTCAAGCCAGCCCGGAACGTTGCGGTCCAAGGTGTCGAGGTTGCGCTTGACGTTGAAGTTCTCTCGCGTGACGGCCTTCAGGGTCACGACGTCACCCGGGCGCACGCGGTAGCTGGGGATGGTGACCCGCTTGCCGTTGACCGTGACGTGGCCGTGGCGAACCAGCTGGCGGGCCTGGGCGCGCGACGCGCCCCAGCCGGAACGGTAGGTGACGTTGTCGAGGCGCAGCTCGAGGAACTGCAAGAGGTTGGTGCCGGTGATGCCGGGGCGGCGGTTCGCCTCCTCGTAGAGGTTGCGGAACTGCTTCTCCAGCAGGCCGTAGGTGCGACGGGCCTTCTGCTTCTCACGCAGCTGGGTCAGGTACTCCGAGCCCTGGCGCTGGCGGTCGCGGCCGTGCATGCCCGGCGGGAACGCGCGAGTCTGGCGGTCGGAGTTCTCCGAGACGGGGCACTTGAGAGTGAAGCAGCGCTCGCCCTTCAAGTAGAGCTTGGTGCGCTCACGGCGGCACAGCCGGCAAACGGGTCCTGTGTAACGAGCCATCAGTCCTACCCCCGACGCCGCTTCTTGGGGCGGCATCCGTTGTGCGGCAGCGGCGTCACGTCCTTGATCGCGACGACCTCGATGCCGGCGGCGGCCAGGGAGCGGATCGCGGTCTCGCGGCCCGAGCCCGGCCCGCGCACGAGCACGTCGACCTTCTTCACGCCGTGCTCCATCGCGGCGCGCGCGCACTTCTCGGCCGCCATCTGGGCGGCGTAGGGCGTCGACTTGCGCGAGCCCTTGAAGCCCACGTTGCCCGAGCTGGCCCAGGAGAGGACGTTGCCCTCGGGGTCGGTGATGGAGACGATCGTGTTGTTGAACGAACTCTTGATGTGCGCGACGCCGAAGGCGACGTTCTTGCGCTCCTTGCGGCGACCCTTGCGGGCCGCGGTCGGCTTAGCCATTACTTCGTAACCTTCTTCTTACCGGCGACGGTGCGCTTGGGTCCCTTGCGGGTGCGGGCGTTGGTGCGGGTGCGCTGACCACGCACGGGCAGGCCCTTGCGGTGGCGAATGCCCTGGAGGCAGTTGATCTCCATCTTGCGCTTGATGTCCTGGGCCACGTCGCGGCGCAGGTCGCCCTCGACCGTGACGTTCTGGTCGATGTAGGTGCGCAACTTGTTGACCTCGGTCTCTGAGAGGTCCTTGACGCGAGTGGACTCGTCGATGCCCGTCGCCGCACAGATCTGCTGCGCGGTCGTGGGGCCGACTCCAAAGATGTAGGTGAGTGCGATCACCGTGCGCTTGTCACGGGGAATGTCCACTCCGGCAATACGGGCCATTTTCTTCCTCTCCTAGCCCTGGCGCTGCTTGTGACGCGGGTTCTCGCAGATCACGCGGACGTGACCGGCCCGGCGAATGACTTTGCACTTCTCACACATGGTCTTGACGCTGGCGCGAACCTTCATGTCTAACTCTCTCGACTGTCGAAACCTGATTATTTGTACCGATAGGTGATGCGTCCACGGGTCATGTCGTAGGGCGTGATCTCGACCTGGACCTTGTCGCCGGGCAGGATACGGATGCGGTGCATGCGCATCTTGCCCGAACTGTGAGCCAGAACGGTGTAGCCGTTCTCCAGCTCGACGCGGAACATGGCGTTGGGCAGTGGCTCGACGACGGTACCCTCGACGGTGAACGCGTCCTCTTTCGGCTTACTCAGGTTCCTTCTCCTTGTATTCACAACGACGCGGCGAATCCGCCACGTAGTGGACCCCATGGACGTGCCACGAGGTCGGCTGACCATTCTACCGAATTTCTCGGCCAAAGCAAAATGGCCCCCGCGACCCGCTGCCGCGATGGGCGAGACGGCCCGAAATACGGGCCATTTGTGACTGGGGACCCTACCAGGATTCCGCGGATTCCGTTCATGCTGGAGCCATGGGCTCACGCAGTCAACGGGTTCAGCGCACCACCCTCTCGCGCGACACGTGCCTGGACCTGCTGCGCCGCGCCGACCTCGCGCGGGTGGTGATCTCGGTGCGCTGCCTGCCAGCAGCACTGCCCGCGCGTATCGAGGTGGTCGACGACAGCCTCGTGCTGCTCGCCTCGACCGAGGAGGCGGTCCTCGTGGCGGCGCGCCGCGGCGAGGTCCTCTCGGTGCAGATCGACGGGCTCGAGGACAGCGGGGCGACCTGGTCGGTCATGGCCTCGGGTCTCGCCGCGACCGCCGAGGAGTCCGCGATCCGCTCACCGGCCCTGGCGTCGGCGCTGTCCAACGGGGCCTCGCTCGTGGCTCTGCCCCTCGCGGTTGTGGTGGGTGAGCGCGTCGGCTGATGTGACAGGCTGAGTCGGTGACGTTTCATCGCATCGATGACCCCAAGCGCCTGCACGCGCTGATCGATGCCATGTTGATGATCGAGACCGACGCGCACCTGAACGAGCTGCTGCGCACGATCGTCGAAAACGCCGCTCGCTTGGTGGGTGCGAAGTACGGGGCCCTCGGGGTCGTCGGCTCGGACGCCTCGACGCTGACGCGCTTTGTCACCTACGGCGTGGACGAGTCCACGCGCGCCGCCATCGGCCACAATCCCCACGGGCACGGCGTGCTCGGCGAGACGATCCGCGGCGGCGCGCCGCTGCGCGTAGACCAGCTGGCGAGCCACGAGGGATCCTCCGGGTTCCCCGCGAACCACCCCGTGATGGAGCGCTTCCTCGGCGTGCCGGTCATCACCGGCGACGGCCACGTCTACGGCAACCTCTATCTCACCGACCGCCTCGACGGGGCACCCTTCGACCAGCAGGACGAGGACCTTGTCGAGGCCTTCGGCCGCGCGGCGGGCCTCGTTATCGACCAGGCGACCCTACGCCACGAACTGCGCGAGCTGACCCTCTCCGAGGAGCGCGAGCGCCTGGCGCGCGACCTGCACGACACCGTGATCCAGCGACTCTTCGGCGTGGGCCTGGCCCTGCAGGTGACCCTGGGCGCCGACCTCGACGAGGCGAGCCGCGCGCGCATCAACGGCGCGCTCGACGACCTCGACGCCACGATCCACGAGATCCGCACGACGATCTTCGAGATCGACCAGGACGACTTCGACGCCGGCAGCCTCGAGGAGCGCCTCACCACCCTCTCCGAGGAGGTCGGCACGCGCCTGGGCATCGACGTGAGCCTCTCCGTGGCTCCCACGATCAACCACCTGGTGGGCAAGAACTGCGGGCGTCACACGGTCCAAGCGCTGCGCGAGATGCTCTCGAACGTCGCGCGCCACTCACAGGCGAGCCACGCCTCGGTCAGCGTCGAACTCGACGGCGACCACGTGGTGGTGACCGTCACCGACGACGGCGTGGGTTTCTCGGCGCCCGTGGGAGCCGGTCGCGGCCTGCGCAACCTGGTCTCACGCGCCCGCGAGCTCGGGGGCGACTGTCACGTCGATTCGACGCCCGGCCGTGGCACACTGGTTCGATGGACCGCCAACCGATTGGACTGACGTGATCCGCCTGCTCCTCGTCGACGACCACGAGATCGTGCGCCGCGGCCTGCGCGAACTCCTCGAGGCCCACGAGGACCTGCGAGTGGTCGCCGAGGCCGGCTCGCTCGCCGAGGCCGAGGGGGTGGACCTGGCCAGCGTGGACGTGGCCGTGCTCGACGTGCGCCTGCCCGACGGCAGTGGCGTCGACCTGTGTCGCACCCTGCGTGAGAAGCGCTCCGGGCTGGCCTGCCTGATGCTCACCTCCTTCGCCGACAACGAGGCGCTCAACGCCTCGGTCCTGGCCGGGGCGCGCGGCTACGTCTTGAAGAACGTGCGCGGCGACGACCTCGTCTCGGCGATCCGACGCGTCGCCGACGGCGAGATGCTCCTGACCCCGGGCCAGATCGAGCGCGCCCGCGAGCGCCTGCGCCGCCAGATCACCGAGGACGTGCGCCTCGAGAGCCTCTCGACCCAGGAGCGGCGCATCCTCGAACTGCTCAGCGAAGGCCTCTCGAACCGTGAGATCGCCGCGGTGATGTTCCTCGCCGAGAAGACGGTGAAGAACTACGTGTCGAACCTGCTCGCCAAGCTGGGCTTCCAGCGGCGCACCGAGGCCGCGCTCTTCGCCCAGCGCCAGCAGTCGCGCCACCGCAACTTCGACCTCTAGCGAGACCCTCCTCGACGCAGCAGATCGAACCTAGAGAACCGTGAAGACCTCGGGGCCGTTGTCGGTCACGGCGATCGTGTGCTCGAAGTGCGCCGAGAGCTTTCCGTCGGCGGTCATCACGCCCCAACCGTCGTCGAGCACGTAGGTGTCAAAGGTTCCCACGTTGACCATGGGCTCCACGGCGAAGACCATGCCGGTCTTCAAGGTGGGCCCCGGTGTACCCGGCCAGTAGTTGGGCACCTGGGGGCTCTCGTGCATGGCGGTGCCGATGGCGTGCCCCACGTACTCGCGCACCACCGAGAATCCCGCGGCCTCGGCGACCTTTTGGACCGCGCGGCCCACCTCGTGGAGCCGATTGCCGGCCACCAGCTGATCGATGCCCGCCCACAGGGAACGCTCGGTCACCTCGATGAGCCGGCGCGCGACATCGCTGATCTCGCCCACGCCCACCGTGTAGGCCGCGTCACCGTGATAGCCCTCGACAATCGCCCCGCAGTCCACCGAGATGATGTCGCCCTCTTTGAGGACGTAGTCGCCGGGGATGCCGTGAACGATCATGTCGTTGGGGCTCGTGCAGATCACGGCGGGGAACCCGTGGTAGTTCAAGAAGTTCGAGCGTGCGCCGCGATTGGCCAGCACGTCGGCGGCGACCTCGTTGATCTCGGCGGTCGTCACGCCGGGGCGGATCGCCGCGCGCGTCGCCTCGTGGATCTCGGCGACCACGCGGCCGGCCTTGCGCATCTTGGCGAGCTCGTCGGCGCTGCGCCTCACGACAAGCCCCGCGCGGCGATGACGGCCTCGATGTCGGCCGTGACGACGTCGGCGTCGCGGGCGCCGTCGAGGGTGACCAGCAGGCCCCGCGCGGCGTAGAAGTCGAGCAGGGGCGCGGTGTCGCGCTCGTAGAGCGCCAGGCGCGCGGCGATCGCCTCGGGCGTGTCGTCGCTGCGCTGGATGACGTCGCCGCCGCAGTTCGAGCAGGTCCCCGAGATGGCCTCGGGGTCGGTATCGCGATAGATCGTCTTGCACTCAACGCACACCCGGCGCGAGGACAGACGCGCCACGGCCAGCTCGTTGGGCACGTCGAGGTTGATGCACAGGCTCACGCCGTCCTCGCCGAGCAGCTCGTCGAGGGCCGCGGCCTGGCCGATCGTGCGCGGAAAGCCGTCAAGCAGGGCGCCGCGACGGGCGTCGGGCTCGGTGAAGCGACTGGCGACCAGGCGGTTCACGAGGTCGTCGGAGACCAGGCCGCCCGACTCGAGCACCGAGGCGACCTCGCGGCCCAGGGGGCTGCCGGCCTTCACCGCGGCGCGCAGGATGTCGCCCGTCGAGACGTGGGGGATCTCATAGCGGGCCGACAGGCGGGCGCACTGCGTGCCCTTGCCCGCCCCCTGCTTGCCGAGGATGACCAGGACGAGTCGCGACATAGCTAACGCTTGAGGAAGCCCTCGTAGTTACGCATCATGAGCTGGGAGTCGATCTGGCGCATCGTCTCGAGCGCCACACCCACCGCGATCAGCAGCGTGGTGCCGTAATACGGGAACCTGTTGATGCTCCACAGCGCCATCAGGATGCTCGGCACCACGGCGACCGAGGCGAGGAACGTCGCGCCGACGGTCGTGATGCGACTGAGCATGCGCGCGAAGTACTTCTCGGTCGGCAGCCCCGGGCGGATGCCCGGCACGAAGCCGCCCTGCTGGCGCAGCATCTCGGCCTGCTGGTGCGGCTCGAAGGCGATGTAGACGTAGAAGAACGTGAAGGCCATGATCAGCACGAAGTCAGAGAGGATGTAGGTGAAGTTCGTCGGGTGCAGCGAGGTGTTGACGAAGTTCTGGAATCCCGTCCAGGGCACCACGTTGGAGAGCAGCACCGGGATGTAGAGGACCGACGACGCGAAGATGATCGGGATCACGCCGGACTGGTTGACCTTCAGCGGGATGTAGGTCGAGTTGCCGCCCATCTCCTTTCGCCCGACGACGCGGCGCGCGAAGGTGACCGGGATGCGCCGCTGTCCGTTGTCCATGAAAACGATCAGCACCAGCAGCGCGATGGAGATCACGAGCAGGACGCCGAACTTGAACGCGCCGCCCTCGGCGTAGACCGCGCGCCCGCCCGAGGGCAGGCCGGCGACGACGTTAGCGAAGATGAGAAGTGACATCCCCTGGCCGATGCCGCGCTGGGTGATCAGTTCGGCGAGCCACATCACGAACGCGGTGCCCGCGGTCATGATGGCCACCATGAAGAGTCCCAGCCAGAGCGTGAACTTGGGGATCAGGTCGATGTTGAATCCCAGCAGCGCCTGGTCGTGTCCGTGGAAGGCGTAGATCAGGCCGGTCGACTGCAGCAGCGCCAGGCCGATGGTCAGGTAGCGCGTCGTTTGGGTGATGTGCTTTTGGCCCACCGCGCCCTGGTCGCGCCACTGCTCGAGCTTGGGGATGACCGTCGTGAGCAGCTGGATGACGATCGAGCTCGTGATGTAGGGCATGACGCCCAGGCCGAAAACGGCCAGGCGCGTCAGCGCGCCACCCGAGAACAGGTTCAAGAAGCCCAGGACACCGCTCGCGCCAGCCTTGGACTGGAGCAGCTGGACCTGGGACCAACTCACGCCGGGGATCGGCACGTTGGCGCCCAACTGGTACAGGCCGATGATGGCGATCGTGAACAGGACCTTGTTACGAAGGTCCGGTACCCGGAAGATGTTGCCGAGTCGCTTCAGCACGGGCTTAGCGGTTCTGGTGCTGGTTGCCCGAAGCCGCCGGGCGAACCTTGAAGGGCTTGTCGAGGATCGTCACCGAGCCACCCGCGGCCTCGATGGCCGCGCGCGCCGACGCTGAGACGCCGTGGGCCGAGACGTGCAGGGCGCCCGAGAGCTCCCCGCGGCCGAGGACCTTGACGAGGTCGCCCTTGCGCGCCAGACCGGAGGCGACCATGGTCTCCAGGTCGACCTGGCTCTGGCCGAGGCCGGCCAGCGCGTCGAGGTTCACCGGGGTGTACTCGACGCGGAACGGGTTGGTGAAGCCCTTGAGCTTCGGGATGCGCTGGACGAGGGGCAACTGGCCGCCCTCGAAGCCGGCGGGAATCTGACGGCGCGCCTTCTGGCCCTTGGTGCCACGCCCGGCGGTCTTGCCGCCCTTGCCGCCGATGCCGCGCCCGACGATCTTCTTGCGGTGCGTCGAGCCCTCGGGCGAGTGCAGGTCGTGCAACTTCATGACGAAACCTCTTCTACCTTGATCAGGTGCGGCACCCGGGCGATCATCCCGTGGATCTCGGGACGGTCGGGCAGCACGTTGGACTGGCCGATGCCGCGAAGACCCAGCGCGCGCAGTGTCCCACGGTGCTTGGGCTTGGTGGCGATCGACGAGCGGATCTGGGTGACTTTGAGCTGACCCATCCTTAACCCTCCGTCTTGAACAGGTCGCCCTCACGCTGGCGCTCGCGGTAGGCCCGCAGGGTGCCGGTGGGGATGACGTGGTCGATGGCGTGGTCGCGTGAGGCGGCGATGTCCTCGGGCCGGCGTAGCTGCTTGAGGCCCTCGATCGTCGCGTGCGCCACGTTGATGCCGTTGGACGATCCCAACGACTTGGCGATGATGTCCTTGACGCCGGCCATCTCGAGGATGGCACGCGCGGCGCCGCCGGCGATGACGCCGGTTCCCGGGGCGGCGGGCTTCATCAGCACGCGCCCGGCGCCCGAGGCGCCCAGCACGGGGTAGACGATGGTCGAGCCCGCAAGGGGCACGTCGAAGAGGTTCTTGCGCGCCTCCTCGATGCCCTTTTGCACCGCGAGTCCGGCCTCCTTGGCCTTGCCGTATCCCAGGCCGACCTTGCCCTTGCCGTCGCCGATGACCATCAGGGCGGTGAAGGAGAAGCGACGTCCACCCTTGACAACCTTGGACACGCGGTTCACCTTGATGGTGCGCTCTTCGTACTGCTCGTCAGCCATTAGAACTCCAGTCCGCCGGCGCGCAGGGTCTCCGCAAATGCGGCGATGCGCCCGTGGTAGTCAAATCCGCCGCGGTCGAAGACCACGGTCGTCACTCCGGCCGCCTTGGCGCGCTCGGCGAGCACGGTGGCGACCTTCTTGGCACCTTCGATGTTGCCGCCGGCGCTGCGCAGGGCAGGCTCGACCGACGAGGCCGCGGCCAAGGTGCGCCCCGCCACGTCGTCGATGATCTGGGCGGAGATGTGCTTATGGGAGCGGAACACCGCGACGCGCGGGCGCTCGGGGGTCCCGGACAGGCGCCGGCGCACGCGCGCGTGACGGCGCTGACGCAGCTCGAGTGTGGAACGGGCCATTACTTAGCCGCCTTTCCGGCCTTGCGCAGAACGCGCTCGCCGAGGTAGCGCACGCCCTTGCCCTTGTACGGCTCGGGCTTGCGGAGTTTACGGATGGAGGCGGCGACCTGGCCGACGACCTCCTTGTCGGGACCCTTGACGATCACGCGCGTGGGGGTCGGCACCTCGAAGGTGACGCCGGCCGGCGCGGTGAACTTCACCGGGTGCGAGAAGCCCAGCGCGAGGTCGATCGCGTCGGCGCCGGCGGCGGCCGCGCGATAACCGACGCCAATGATCTCGAGCTCCTTGGTCCAGCCAGTGGTGACGCCGGTGACCATGTTGGCGACCAGCGTGCGGGTCAGGCCGTGCAGGGCCTTCTGGCTGGTCTCTTCGCTGGCGCGATCCACGCTCAAAACCTCGCCCTCCTGGGAGAGCGTGATGCCCTCGGGCAGGATGCGAGTCATGGTGGCGTTGGGGCCGGTGACGGTCACGACGCCGTCGGCCACCGAGACGGTGACGTTGGCGGGCACGGTGATGGGACTGCGACCGATGCGCGACATCAGCGGACCTCCAGGGAAACGGACTTACCACACATAACAAAGCACCTCGCCGCCGAGCTTGGCCCGACGGGCCTCACGGTCGGTCATCAGGCCGTGGCTGGTCGAAACGACCGCCACGCCCACGCCGCCGAGGACCTTGGGCATCTGGTCGGACTTCTTATAGATGCGCAGTCCCGGCGTCGAGACGCGCTTGATGCCGATGATCGTCTTCTTGCGGTCCTCGGAGTACTTGAGGCTGATCTCGAGCGTGGCGCCCGGACGTCCCTCGATCTTCTTCACGGTGTAACCCGCGATGAAGCCCTCCTTGACGAGGACCTTGGCCAGGTTCTCCTTGAGTTTCGAGCTGGGCATCTTCACCGTGTCGAACATGGCCGCGTTGGCGTTGCGAATGCGCGTCAGCATGTCGGCGATGGGGTCAGTCATTGTCATCGCTGTCCTCCTACCAACTCGCCTTGGTCACGCCGGGAACTTCGCCGGCGTGAACCATCGTGCGCAGACAGATCCGGCATAGGCCGAACTTGCGGTACACCGACCGCGGACGCCCGCAGCGCTCACAGCGCGTGTAGGCGCGCGTCGAGAACTTGGGGGTCTTCTGCTGCTTGATTCGAAGAGCTTTCTTCGCCATGACTATCGATTCTCCTGCTTGAAGGGGAAGCCGTAGGCGCGCAAGAACGCGCGACCCTGCTCGTCGTTCGTCGCCGTGGTGACGATGGTGATGTCAAAGCCACGCGGTGCGTCGATCTTGTCGTAGTCGATCTCGGGGAAGATCAACTGGTCGTTGACGCCGAAGGTGTAGTTGCCGTGTCCGTCGAAGGACTTCGGCGACAACCCACGGAAGTCGCGGATGCGCGGGATCGCCAAGCTCAGCAGGCGGTCGAAGAACTCCCAGGCGCGGTCCCCGCGCAGGGTGACCTTGACGCCGATGGGCTGCTCCTCGCGCAGCTTGAAACTCGCGACCGACTTCTTGGCGCGCGTCACGATCGGCTTCTGGCCGGTGATCAGCTCGAGGTCGCGCTGGGCGCCCTCGAGCAGCGACGCCTGCTGGGTCGCGCGGCCCACGCCGGAGTTCAGCACGATCTTCTCCAGGCGCGGCACCTGCATGATGTTGGAAAGTCCGAGCTCGTCCTTGAGAGCGGGCCGGATGGTCTCGTCGTAGCGGACCTTGAGACGCGGCGCGGTCACAATGCCTCCCCGCACTTGCGGCAGACGCGGACCTTGACGCCGTCGGCGTCGCGGTAGCCCACCTTGGCCGGGCCCTTGTGTCCCGCGCACCACAGCGCAACGTTGGATGCGTTCATCGGCAGCATCTTGTCGATGATGCCGGCCTGCATCGTCGCGCCGGTCTGCTTGGTGTGGCGCTTGGCGATATTGAGCCCGTCGAGCACCACGCGGTTGGTCGCGGGCATGGCCGCGTCGACCTTGGCGCGCTCGCCGCGGAACTTGCCCGCGATCACGAGCACGTCGTCACCCTTGCGAATCTTCATTACAACACCTCCGGCGCCAGCGAAATGATGCGCATGAACTTCTTGTCGCGCAGCTCGCGGCCCACGGGGCCGAAGATGCGCGTGCCGCGCGGCTGGAGCTGGTCGTTAATCAGCACGGCGGCGTTCTCGTCGAACTTGATGTAGGAGCCGTCGGGGCGACGCTTCTCCTTGGCCGTGCGCACGACGACGCAGCGCACGACGTCTCCCTTCTTCACGGCGGCGCCGGGAATGGCGTCCTTCACCGTGGCGATGAAGACGTCACCGATCGACGCGTAGCGGCGACGCGAGCCGCCGAGCACGCGAATGCACAGCACCTCCTTCGCGCCGCTGTTGTCGGCGACCTTGAGTCGCGATTCCTGCTGGATCATCGTGCACGCTCCACAATGTCGGTCAGGCGCCAGCGCTTGAGCTTCGAGAGGGGGCGGGTCTCAACCACGCGCACGCGGTCGCCGACCTTGGCCTCGTTCTTCTCGTCGTGGGCGTAGAGCTTCTTGGTGCGCTGAACCGTCTTGCCGTAGCGGGGGTGGCTCACGCGCTCGTTGACCGCCACCACGACGGTGGACGCCATCTTGTCGGAGATCACGATGCCCTCGCGAACCTTGCGGGGATTCTCACGCACGGTCTCAACCGTCTCGTCAGTCATCACTCACTCTCTTCCGCGGCCTCGGCGGCCGCAATCTCACGTTCGCGCACGAAGGTCGACAGGCGCGCGATGTCGCGGCGCGCCGACGCCAAGCGTGCGGAGTTGTCGAGCTGACCGGTGGCCAGCTGAAAACGAAGGTTGAACAGCTCGCGGCGAGCCTCGCTCAGGCGCTCGACCAGCTCCTGGTCGCCGAGCAGGCGCATCTCCGCCACGCGCTCTCTGGTCTTGGCCATTAGATCGTCACCTCCGGGGTGCCGTGGGTCCCGGGACGCACGACGAACTTCGCCTTGATGGGCAGCTTCTGGATGGCGCGCTCCATGGCGGCGCGCGCCAGGGACTCGTCCACACCGCCGAGCTCGAAGAGCACGCGGCCGGGCTTGACCACGGCGACCCAGAACTCGGGGTTGCCCTTGCCCGAACCCATGCGGGTCTCGGCGGGCTTCTGGGTCACGGGCTTGTCCGGGAAGACGCGGATCCACACCTTACCGCCGCGCTTGACGTGGCGGGTCATGGCGATACGGGCCGCCTCGATCTGGCGAGCGGTGATCCAGCCGGCCTCGAGGGCCTGGATGCCGAAGTCACCGAAGGACAGCTCGGTGCCGCCCTTGGCCATCCCGGCCATCCGTCCGCGCTGCTGCTTGCGGTGCTTTACCTTGCGGGGCATCAACATGACTACTCAACGTCCTTTCGGAAGTGGGGCGTGTCGGTGTGATCTTGCGTCGTGCGACGCTCGATCTCCTCTTCGACACTGAGGCGCTTCTCGACGTCCTCGGTCGCGGCGAGCAGGTCGGCCGGAGCCACGCCCGCAACTTCGACGTCCTCGGCGCTGGCCTCGACGCGGCGACGGCCACCGCCGGCACGCACGACGCCCTTGGGGGCCGCTCCCGCGGCGGGGACCGCGTCGCCGGCCGCCATGGCGGCCTCGCGCACGATCTTCTCGTCGTTGGTGAGCTGGTAGGGCAGAATGTCGCCCTTGTAGATCCAGACCTTCACGCCAATGCGCCCGGTGTTGGTGCGCGCCTCGCGGAATCCGTAGTCGATGTCGGCGCGCAGGGTGTGCAACGGCACACGACCCTCGTGGTACGACTCGCGACGCGACATCTCCGCGCCGCCGAGACGGCCGGACGCCTGGATGCGCACACCCAGGGCCCCGGCCTTTTGGACGGTCTGGATTCCGCGCTTCATCGCGCGGCGAAACGCCACGCGACGCAGCAGCTGATCGCAGATCCCCTGGGCGATCAACGCGGCGTCGAGCTCGGGCTGCTTGATCTCCTGGATGTTGAGGGAGATCTTGTTCTTCTGACCGGTGATGCGCTCGAGCTCCTTCTTCAGGCGCTCGGCCTCGCCGCCGCGGCGTCCGATGACGATCCCGGGACGCGCCGTGTGGATGTCCACGCGGATGCGGTCCGAGTTGCGCTCGATCTCGATGCGGCTCACGGCCGCGCTCTCGAGCTGACGCGTCAGGTAGTCGCGAATCTTCCAGTCCTCGATGACGAGGTCCTTGTAGCCGCGCTCCTTGAACCAGCGCGACTTCCAGTCCGTCGTGATGCCGAGTCGGAACCCGTAGGGATTTACCTTCTGGCCCATTACTTGTCCGTCTCCTCAGTGGCGTCGTCGGACACCGTCTCGTCAGTCGCGACCGACTCGGCCACGTCCGTCTCTTGCGCGCTGACCGTCTCGTCGGTCACGACCTGATCCGCCTCGAGCTCGACCTCGGGGGCGATCTCGGTGTTCTCGGCCTCGAGGGCCAGTGCCTCGGCGGCCTCGGCCTCGGCCTGGGCCGCGCGGGTCTCGCGCGAGTTCAGGCTCGCGGTCTGGTCGGCGCGGCGGCGCGAGGAGGCCACGCGGCGCGTGCGCGACGCGGCGGCCTGCGCGCTGCGGGCGGCCCGAAGGACTCCCAGGCGCTCGTCGTCAAGTCGCGAGACGATCACAGTGATGTGGCACGAACGCTTGCGGATCTTGCCGGCGCGGCCTCGCGCGCGCGGCGTGAAGCGCTTCATGGTGACGCCCTCGTCGGCGTAGCAGGCCGAGACGTAGAGCTCGTCGGCGGACATCTCGTCGTTGCTGACGGCGTTGGCGATCGCCGAGGCCAGCACCTTGCCGATGACGTCGGCGGCCTCGCGGGTCGTGCCCGCGAGGATCTCGCGGGCCGTCGTCACGTCCTCGCCGCGAATGAGGTTGAGCACGACGCGGGCCTTGCTCGCGGACATGTGATAGCCGCGCAGTGTGGCGCGTGTGCCCGGGCGCTCGTTGGTCTTGGGACCGGTCATTAGCGCCTCCCCGTCTTTTCCTGGCCGGCGTGGAACTTGAAGGTGCGCGTGGGCGCGAACTCGCCCAGCTTGTGGCCGACCATGGACTCGTTGACGAAGACCGGAACGTGCCGGCGCCCGTCGTGCACGGCGAAGGTGTGGCCCACCATGTCCGGGATCACCGTCGAGCGACGGCTCCAGGTCTTGATGACCTTCTTCTCGTTGGCCGCGTTCATCGCGTCCACCTTCTTGAGAAGGTGGCTGTCGATGAAGGGGCCCTTCTTCAGGCTGCGTGACATGGTCTACCTACCTCCGCGAGCCGCGTCCGCGGCGACGACGAATAATGAGTGCGTCCGACGCCTTGGGCAGGCGCGTACGGCCCTCGGGCTGTCCCCAGGGCGAGACCGGGTGGCGGCCACCGGAGGTCTTGCCCTCACCGCCACCCAGGGGGTGGTCGACGGGGTTCATGGCCACGCCGCGCGTCTGGGGGCGAACGCCCTTCCAGCGGTTGCGGCCGGCCTTTCCGATCTTGATGAGCTCGTGCTCGGAGTTGCCCACCGTGCCCAGCGTCGCGCGGCAGTCGATCGGCACGCGGCGCATCTCGGTCGAGGGCAGTCGCAGGGTGGCGAATCCGCCGTCCTTGGCCACGAGCTGGACACTCATGCCGGCGCTACGGGCCATCTTGGCGCCGCCGCCGGGGCGCAGCTCGACGTTGTGCACGGTCGAACCGGTGGGGATGAAGCGCATCGGCAAGGCGTTGCCCGTGCGGATGTCGGCCTTGGGGCCCGACTCGACGAC
The DNA here is from genome assembly GCA_021790675.1 of Actinomycetes bacterium. GTDB lineage: Bacteria > Actinomycetota > Acidimicrobiia > Acidimicrobiales > RAAP-2 > RAAP-2. The sequence continues at coordinate 9,430 of JAJYGN010000033.1, read as the reverse complement.
GTCGCCGACCTTCAGGCCGGCCGGGGCGATGATGTAGCGCTTCTCACCGTCGGCGTAGTGCAAGAGGGCGATGCGGCACGTCCGGTTGGGGTCGTACTCGATGGCCGCGACCTTGGCCGGCACGGCGTCCTTGTTGCGCTTGAAGTCGATGATGCGGTACTGCTGCTTGTGGCCGCCGCCGCGGTGGCGCGACGTCTTGCGACCGTAGGCGTTGCGACCGCCGGTCTTGGGCTTGGGCGCGAGCAGCGACTTCTCGGGGCGGTCCTTGGTGATCTCGGCGAAGTCCGAGACGCTCTGAAACCGGCGACCGGGGCTCGTGGGTTTGCGATTGCGCAGGGCCATGGCAGTCCTTAGTTCTCGAAGAGGTTGATCGTGTCGCCCGCGCGCAGCGTGACGAAGGCACGCTTGGAGCCGGGGCGACGTCCGACGACGCCGGTGCGCGCGTTGCGCGTCGACTTGCCCTGACGGTTCAGGGTGTTCACGTTGACGACCTTGACGTTGAAGGCCTGCTCGACGGCGTTGCGCACGTCGACCTTGGTGGCCCGCGGGTCGATCTCGAAGACGTAGGTGCCCCGCTCCATCAGGTCGTAGGTCTTCTCCGAGACGACCGGTCGGATGAGGATGCTCATCGCGTCACGCATCAGTTGCTCTCCTTGGCGACCGGCAGGGTCTCGTCGGTGAAGAGGACCCAGTCGGACTCGAGGACGTCGTAGGCGTTGAGCTCGCCGGCGTCAATCGTCTTTACGTTGTCCAGGTTGTTGAACGAGAAGTAGGCGACCGCGTCGTCGCGCGAGAGCACCACGAGGACCTTGCCCTCGAGGCCCAGGGCGGCGAGGGCGGCCAGGGCGTTCTTGGTGCGCGGCTCGCTCCATGTGCTAAATCCGTCGATGAGGGCCACGCGCGACTCGCTGGCGCGGTCCGACAGCGCCGAGTAGAGCGCCAGGCGGATCATCTTCTTGGGCGTCTTCTGGTCGTACTTGCGCGGCTTGGGCCCGAGCGCGATGCCACCGCCCGGGTAGTGCGGCGCGCGGATGGTGCCCTGACGGGCGCCGCCGGTGCCCTTCTGGTTGAAGGGCTTCTTGCCGCCACCGCTGACTTCCTTGCGGGTCTTGGTCGACTGGGTGCCGGCGCGACGCGCGGCCAGCTGGGCCTTGACGACCTGGTGCAGCACGGCCATGTGCGGCTCGATGCCGAAGTAGGCGGGCTCAAGAGCCACGGTGGAGAGCACGGTGCCGTCGAGGCTCTTGCGCTCGACGGAGCGCTGCTGCGGGGCCGGACGGTCCTTCTTCACCGGACCACGAAGGGTTGCGACCTCGCTCATCGGCTACCTCCTGCCTTCATCGGGTTCTTGACCGACGTGCGCAGGACGACGACGCCGCCGCGCGGGCCGGGGACGGCGCCCTTGACGAGCACGAGGTTGCGCTCGGCGTCGACGCCGATGACTTCGAGGTTGGTCGTGGTGACCTGGCCGCCACCCATGCGACCGGCCATGCGCGTACCCTTGAACACGCGACCCGGCGTGGAGCAGGCCCCCACCGAGCCCGGAGCGCGGTGGTGCTTGTGGTTACCGTGGGCCGCGCCCTGACCGGAGAAGTTGTGGCGCTTCATGCCACCGGCGAAGCCCTTGCCCTTGGACAGGGCCGTGGCGTCGATCATCTCGCCCTTGACCAGGGTGTCGACGGCGATCTCCTGGCCGACGGAGTATCCCGAGACGTCGTCGATGCGCAGCTCGACGAGCTTGGTGCCCGGCGCGACGCCGGCCTTCTCGAAGTGCCCTAGCTCGGGCTTGGTCAGGGTCGAGGTCCGACGGGTCCCCCAGGTCACCTGGAGGGCCGAGTAGCCCTCCTTCTCCGGGGTCTTCACCTGGACGACGCGCGCGGGGCTGACGCGTACCACCGTCACCGGTATGGCCCGTTGCTGGTCGTCCCAGACCTGGGTCATGCCCACCTTCTCGCCGACGATCGCTTTGGTCGCCACGTTTGCCTCTCTCTGTACTGTCCGTGCGTCGAGTGCCGACACACGGACGCTCCGCCGGGCCAGTGACCCGAACGGAGCGCTCGACTGGTTCGGTTCAGCGTTCCCGTAGGCAACTGAACACATCATTTGTTCTTGCGGTTACCCGCACCCCACAACCGGCGGGCTATCAACCCTACACCACGGCCCCCGGGCGACGCAAAGTCACCCGGGGGCCGAAGTGGGGCTAGTTCTGGCGGATCTTGATCTCGATGTCCACGCCGGCGGGCAGGTCCAGGCGCTGGAGCGAGTCCACCGTCTTGGCCGAGTGGTCCACGATGTCCAAGAGGCGCTTGTGCACGCGCATCTCGAAGTGCTCGCGCGAGTCCTTGTGCTTGTGCGGGCCGCGAACCACCGTGTAGCGGTGCTTCTCGGTCGGCAGCGGCACGGGGCCCTGCACGCGCGCGTTCGTGCGCTCGACGGTCTGGACGATCTTGGCGGTGGACTGGTCCAGGACGCCGTGGTCGAAGGCCTTCAGCCGGATGCGGATCATTTGACGGTTGTCGGCCATCGCGAACTACTTCAGGATCTTCGTGACGCGGCCCGAACCCACGGTGCGGCCACCTTCGCGGATGGAGAAGGTCAGGCCCTCTTCCATGGCGATCGGCTTGCCCAAGGTCACGGTCATCTCGGTGTTGTCACCGGGCATGACCATCTCGGTGCCGGCCGGCAGCTCGATGGTGCCGGTGACGTCCGTGGTGCGGAAGTAGAACTGCGGACGGTAGTTGGCGAAGAACGGCTTGTGGCGGCCGCCCTCCTCCTTGGTCAGCACGTACACCGAGGCCTCGAAGTTGGTGTGGGGAGTGATCGAGCCGGGCTTGCACAGCACCTGGCCGCGCTCGACGTCCTCCTTCTTCGTGCCACGCAGCAGTGCGCCGAGGTTGTCACCCGCGCGACCCTCGTCGAGGAGCTTGCGGAACATCTCGATACCGGTCACGACGGTCTTGGACGTGTCACGCAGGCCGACGATCTCGACCTCGTCACCGACCTTGATGACGCCCTGCTCGACCTTGCCGGTCACGACGGTGCCGCGGCCGGTGATGGACATGACGTCCTCGATCGACATCAGGAACGGCTTCTCGGTCGAGCGCACGGGCTCGGGGATGTAGGAGTCCACCGCGTCCATCAGCTCCATGATCTTGTCACCCCAGGCGGCGTCGCCCTCGAGGGCCTTCAGGGCCGAGACGCGCACGACCGGCGTGTCGTCGCCCGGGAAGTCGTAGCTGTTGAGCAGTTCGCGCACTTCCATCTCGACGAGCTCGAGGAGCTCCTCGTCCTCGACCATGTCGGCCTTGTTGAGGGCCACCACGATGTAGGGCACGCCGACCTGGCGAGCGAGCAGCACGTGCTCGCGCGTCTGGGGCATGGGGCCGTCGGTCGCCGAGACCACGAGGATCGCGCCGTCGACCTGGGCCGCGCCGGTGATCATGTTCTTGACGTAGTCGGCGTGACCCGGCATGTCGACGTGGGCGTAGTGGCGGTTCGCCGTCTCGTACTCCACGTGGGCGATCGAGATGGTGATGCCGCGCTGACGCTCTTCGGGGGCCTTGTCGATCTGGTCGAAGGGCGTGAAGGCGCTACCGGGGATGCGCTCGGACAGGACCTTGGTGATCGCCGCGGTCAGGGTCGTCTTGCCGTGGTCGATGTGGCCCATGGTGCCAATGTTGACGTGCGGCTTGGTGCGCTCGAACTTCTGCTTTGCCATTGTCGGGGACTTACTTTCTCTTTCGTGGCGGCCCCTCTGCGGGTCCGCCGTGCTGTTTTCGGCCCTCCCCGACGACGGTTTGGACCTTGGTTGTGCCGGTTGCCCGACTTCCTACGCGCCGGTGGCCTTGGCGACAATCTCCTTAGCGATTGCGTCAGGTACCTCTGCGTACGAATGGAACTGCATGGTGTAGGTCGCGCGCCCTTGGGTGCGAGACCGCAGGTCAGTAGCGTAGCCGAACATGTCGGCCAGGGGCACCTGAGCCCGTATTGCCTGGCTGTTGCCCTTTTGCTCCATGCCCTCGACGCGCCCGCGTCGGCTGGAGAGGTCGCCGATCACGTCACCCATGTAGTCCTCGGGGGTGACGACCTCGACGGCCATGATGGGCTCGAGCAGCACGGGATTGGCCAGGCGGGCGGCCTTCTTTACCGCGATGGAGCCGGCGATCTTGAAGGCCATCTCCGAGGAGTCCACGTCGTGGTAGCTGCCGAAGGTTAGGCGAACGCGCACGTCCACGACCGGGTATCCCGCGAGCACGCCCGAGGTGAGGGCCTCGGTGATGCCCTGGTTGACCGGCTGGATGTACTCCTTGGGGATCACACCACCGGTGATCTCGTCGACGAACTCGTAGCCGCCGCCGGGACCCGTGGGCTCCAGGGTGATCACGACGTGGCCGTACTGACCTTTACCACCGGTCTGGCGCACGTACTTCTCTTCGACCTTCTCAACCTTCTTGCGCACGGTCTCGCGATAGGCCACCTGGGGCTTGCCCACGTTGGCGTCGACCGAGAACTCGCGCAGCATGCGGTCCACCAGCACCTCAAGGTGCAGCTCGCCCATGCCCGAGATGACCGTCTGGCCGGTCTCTTCGTCGGTGCGCACGCGAAAGGTCGGGTCCTCCTCGGAGAGCGCGTAGAGGGCCTTGCCCAGCTTCTCCTGGTCGGCCTTGGTCTTGGGCTCGACGGCCACGTGGATGACCGGCTCGGGGAAGGTCAGGGTCTCGAGCTGGATCGGGTGGTCGGGGTCGGACAGGGTGTCACCAGTCGTGACCTGCTTGAGGCCCACCGCGGCGACGATGTCGCCGGTGCGAATCGTGTCGAGGTCCTCGCGGTTGTTGGCGTGCATCAGCAGGAGCCGTCCCAGACGCTCCTTCTTCATGCCCTTGGTCGTGTTGATGACGGTGTCGCCCTTTTCCAGGGTGCCCGAGTACACGCGCAGGTAGGTCAACTTGCCGACGTAGGGGTCGGTCATGATCTTGAAGGCCAGCGCCGCGAAGGGTGCGTCGTCGGCGGGCTTGCGCTCGAGGACCTCGTCCTTGCCCGGCTTGGTGCCCGGGGTCGGCGGCAGGTCCACCGGCGAGGGCAGAAAGTCCACGACCGCGTCGAGCATGGGCTGCACACCCTTGTTCTTGAACGCCGAGCCGTTGAGGATCGGCACGCAGTGCCCCTCGAGGGTGCCCACGCGCAGGGCGCGTCGAATGTCGGCCGGGGTGACGGTCTCGTCGCCCAGGACCTTCTCCATCAACGAGTCGTCGAAGGTGGTCAGCACGTCGAGCAGCGCGGAGTGGTACTCCTCAGCCTGCTCCTGGTACTCGGCCGGGATCGCGATGACCTCGAGCTGCTCGCCCTTGTCGTCGTGGTAGATCGTGGCCGACATCGTGGTCAGGTCGATGATGCCCTGGTAGTTGGACTCGGCACCGATGGGCAGTTGCAGCACGGCCGGCACGCAGTCCAGACGGTCGCGGATCATGTCCACGCAGCGAAAGAAGTCCGCGCCGATGCGGTCCATCTTGTTCACGAAGCAGATGCGCGGCACGTTGTACTTGTTGGCCTGGCGCCAGACCGTCTCGGTCTGGGGCTCCACGCCGGCCACGGCGTCAAAGACCGCAACGGCGCCGTCGAGCACGCGAAGTGACCGCTCCACCTCGACGGTGAAGTCAACGTGGCCGGGAGTGTCGATGATATTGATGCGGTGCCCGTTCCAGTGACAGGTCGTCGCGGCCGAGGTGATGGTGATGCCGCGCTCTTGTTCCTGGACCATCCAGTCCATGGTGGCGGCGCCCTCGTGGACCTCGCCGATCTTGTAGTTCTTGCCCGTGTAGTAGAGAATGCGCTCGGTGGTCGTGGTCTTGCCCGCGTCGATGTGGGCCATGATGCCGATGTTGCGGACCTTCTCGAGGGGGAATTCGCGTGCGGTCATAACGATTGTGTGTGCTTTCTTCTACTTACCAGCGATAGTGCGCGAACGCCTTGTTGGACTCGGCCATCTTGGCCATGTCCTCGCGGCGCTTGACGGCCGCGCCCACGCCGTTGCTCGCGTCGATGATCTCTCCGGCCAGGCGCTCGGACATGGTCTTCTCGCGGCGCTTCTTGGCGAAGTCGGTCAGCCAGCGGATGGCGAGCGTCGTCGCGCGGCGCGGACGAACCTCGACGGGGACCTGGTAGGTCGTGCCACCGACGCGCCGGCTGCGTACCTCGAGTTCGGGACGGATGTTCTCCAGGGCGCGCTTCAACGCGGCCACCGGGTCGGCGCCGGTCTTCTGCTCGACCTGCTCGAGCGCGGTGTAGACGATGCGCTCGGCGATCGTGCGCTTGCCGCGCTCGAGGATCTTGTTCGTGACCTGGGTGACCAGAACTGACTTGTAGATCGGGTCGGGAACCAGTTCGCGACGTTCGGCGGGACCCTTGCGAGGCATTAGCTCTCCTTCTTCGCGCCGTAGCGGCTGCGCGCCTGCTGGCGGTTCTTCACACCGGAGGTGTCGAGCGCCCCGCGGATGATCTTGTAGCGCACGCCCGGCAGGTCCTTCACACGGCCGCCACGCACGAGCACGATCGAGTGCTCCTGGAGGTTGTGTCCGACGCCCGGGATGTAGGCCGTGACCTCGACACCCGAGGTCAGACGCACGCGAGCCACCTTGCGTAGAGCCGAGTTCGGCTTCTTGGGCGTGACGGTGTGCACGCGGGTGCACACGCCACGGCGCTGAGGAGCACCCTTGAGTGCCGGCGTCTTGGTCTTGGATATCTTGTCCTGGCGGCCCTTACGGACCAGCTGTGCAATCGTGGGCACGCGGAACCTCTTCTAGTTTGTACTTCGATCGTCAAACACGCCGGTCGGCGCGCGGAGAGTCAATTCTACGACATGTAGCGCGGTTACAGCAAGCCGGCGCCTAAAGGGCCGCGCCGCCGATCTCGTCCTCGGGGTTCACCACGTCCTCCTCGGGCAGCGCCGACTCGTCGTAACTCGCCCCGATGTTCTGGAACGCGGCGAGATCGGCACTGAAAGAGTCCTCATCGGTCGTCTCGCCCAACAGGCCGGCCAGGTCGAACTCGTCGTCGCTGGCCTGGGCCCAGGCCGGTAGCATCTCGGCTCCCGGCATGTCCAGGCGCAACTCGCGACGGTTGTAGTACTCGAGTCCGGAACCGGCGGGGATGAGCTTGCCGATGATGATGTTCTCCTTCAGGCCCACCAGGTGGTCGCGCTTGCCCTCGATGGCCGCCTCGGTCAGCACCCGGGTGGTCTCCTGGAAGGAGGCCGCCGAGAGCCACGAGTCGGTTGCCAGCGACGCCTTGGTGATGCCCATGAGCTGGGCGCGGCCGTCGGCCGCCTCGGCCCCGCGGGACTCGATCTCGTCGTTGGTGTCGTTGAAGAGCTTGACGTCGACCATCGCCCCGGGCAGCCACGGCGAGTCGCCGGCGTCGACGATCTGCACGCGGCGCGTCATCTGGCGCACGATCAGCTCGATGTGCTTGTCGTGGATCGACACACCCTGGTCGCGGTAGACGTCTTGGACCTCTTCGACGAGGTACTGCTGAGTCTCGCGCGTGCCGCGGAACTTCATCATGAGTTTCGGGTCCAGCGGGCCGTCGTGCAGCGGGGTGCCGACTTCGACCTCCTGGCCGTCCTCGACGAGCAGGTGGCGAGCGATGGAAATCGTCTCCTCCTGGACCTCGCCCTCGTTGGAGACGACGGTGACCTTGCGCTCGCGCCCGATCAGCTCGACGCGAACCACGCCACTGTGCTCGGCGACCTTGGCCGCGCCCTTAGGGGTGCGGGCCTCGAAGAGCTCGACCACGCGCGGCAGACCGTGGGTGATGTCACTCTCGGTCACACCACCGGAGTGGAAGGTGCGCATCGTCAGCTGGGTGCCCGGCTCGCCGATGGACTGGGCCGCGATCACGCCGACCGCCTCGCCGAGCTCGACGAGCTGGTGGGTGGCCAGGCTGAGTCCGTAGCAGGCCGCGCACACGCCCTGGACGGCGTCGCAGGTCAGCGTGGTGCGCACGCGCACCCGGGTGACCGCGGCGTCGTCGCGCAAGCGCTCGACGTCGTCCATCATGAGCATGGTGCCGGCTTCGATCACCGAGCCGTCACTCAAGGTGACGTCCTCAGCGACCACGCGGCCCCAGAGCTTGGTCTCGAGGTGCGCGCGCTGTCGAGCCGTGTCGGGCGCGACGTGCTCGATCCACATGCCGCGCGACGTGCCGCAGTCGAAGACCTTGACGATCAACTCCTGGGCGACGTCGACGAGGCGGCGGGTCAGGTACCCCGAGTCTGCGGTGCGCAGCGCCGTGTCGCCCAGTCCCTTGCGGGTGCCGTGGGTGGAGATGAAGTACTCGAGCACCGAGAGGCCCTCGCGGAACGAGGACTTGATCGGGCGCGGGATCATCTCTCCACGCGGGTTGGACACGAGGCCCTTCATCGAGGCGATCTGACGGATCTGCTGGGTGTTACCACGCGCGCCCGAGTCGACCATCATGCGAATCGGGTTGTCGAACTTGGCGTTCATGGCGCGGTCGGTGGCGTCGCCGACCTCCTTGTTCGCGTTCGTCCAGATCTCGATCTCCTGCTGACGGCGCTCGTCGTCGACGATGACACCGCGCCGGTAGTTGGTCTCGACCTTGGCGGCCTGCTCCTCGTACTTGTTGAGGATCGCGGCCTTCTCCGAGGTGGTGACCACGTCGTCAATCGAGATCGTCAGGCCGCTCTGGGTCGCGAAGCGGAACCCGAGCGACTTGATCGCGTCCAGCGACTCGGCGACCGCCTGGCGGCTGAAGCTGCCGGAGATCTCCTCGACGATGGTGCCGATCGGCGTCGCGTTCTTGCCGATGAGCTCGTTCACGTAGCGGAATCCCGCCGGCAGGGCCTCGTTGAAGAAGACCCGCCCCGCGGTCGTGACCAACGAACGGCTCACGCCGGCGGCCTCGATGCCGGCCGCGGCCAGGCGCCCGTCCAGGGTCGAGCCGGCCAGGGGCCGCAGCTCGATGGGCGTGCGAAGGCCCAGGGACTTGTCCTCCAGGGCGTTCTCAATCTCGTAGACGTGACGGAAGACCCGCGGGTTCTCGACCACCTCGGTCGTCGGTAGGGTCAGGTAGTACGCGCCGAAGACCATGTCCTGGGCCGGCTCGGTGATGGGACGACCGGTCGCCGGGGTGAAGATGTTGTTGGTCGAGAGCATCAGGATCCGTGCTTCGGCCTGGGCCTCGGCCGACAGCGGCACGTGCACGGCCATCTGGTCGCCATCGAAGTCGGCGTTGAAGGCCTTGCACACGAGCGGGTGGATCTGGATCGCCTTGCCGTCAACGAGCACCGGCTCGAAGGCCTGGATGCCCAGTCGGTGCAGGGTCGGGGCGCGGTTCAAGAGGACCGGGTGCTCGCGGATGACCTCTTCGAGAACGTCCCAGACCGCCGTCTTGCGGCGCTCGACCATGCGCT
>JAJYGN010000060.1 GCA_021790675.1 Actinomycetes bacterium | reverse complement strand
GGCGAAGACGTCCGGTGACGCGTTGGACTGCAGCGTGTGCTCGTTGATCGGTATAAAACCGAGTTCATCGCCAAGTCCGAGCGACTCAAACACATAGGGCGCTCCCGTGTGGGTTGGTATGACCACCGCCAGGTCAAAGCCGAGGTCGCGTCCGTCGTAAGAAGACAATTGACCGGTGACGCCGTTGACCGACTCCGTGTTGAACTCTGAGACCAGACCGATGCCCCGTTCTTCGAGCATGCCACCCAGCTGCTTGGACGCCACCGGCTTGGTGAATGCGCCGTCAAGGGGGGTAACGTACGTCAACTCAACGTGGTCGCGAATGCCACGCTTACGGAAATACGCGTCAGCCAGGAAGCAAAACTCCAGTGGCGCCACCGGACACTTGATCGGCATGTCGACGACGTTGACGATCACCCGTCCTCCCTCGAATACCTCGAGTGCGGCGGCGAGGGCACTGGCACCCTCGGGCGTGTAGAAGGTGAACATCTTCTCCATCCACCCTGGACCAGTCAGGCCGTCTGTTTCCTCTGGAGCCAACACGGCACCCGTCGCGACAATGAGCACGTCATATGTGAGATCTAGGTGGTTCTCTAAGTGAACCGTCTTCGAGTTGATATCAACACTTGTGATGGCGCGTAACAAGTAGTCAATGCCCGGAAGAAATTGACTCCCGCGTGGGCGTGTGATCTTTGCCGGCGTTCCGACTCCGAAGGGGACGAACAATAGTCCCGGCTGGTAGATGTGCTGGTCGTCTTGATCGACCACGGTGATCGAAGCCTGATCGGGTCCATAGAACCTGCGGAGTCGATTAGCGGTCAGGGTTCCGCCAGTGCCGCCACCCAGTATGACAATCCGGTGCATTCAGACTCCTAACAGTGTCAGTAGGTTGTACTCATCTACGACTCCTGACAGCGCAGGGACGCGCTGGTAGATCCGCAGGCGAACTTTCCCGCTTTGAGTGCTGATCATCGCGGGCGAGGGCGCGACATCGTCTGAATCGGTAGACGACGAGAACTTCAGATGTTCGAGTTCCCGCTGCACGTCGGAACCGATTCCCGAGGCTGTTGATATGAAAGTCCAGGACTCTTCGCAATATGTCAACGAAATAGAAGAAGGACGAAGTGCCGATACAACCCCTGTTGGCCACGTACCCACTGACCCAGTAGCGAGAAGATTTTCTTGCTGAGAAAAGGATTTCAAAGCTCCTGTAGCCCGAAATATTGTGCAAAAACCGCCAGAATACAGCATATTACAACACGAGCAAGGCATTTCCAGTTCTCGAAGAGACAAACCCTCAGCGGCTTCATGTTTTGGAGTAAAACTCATAGTTCAAAGATATGTATCTCCGCTTAAGAAGTCCAATCGATTCTGTATCTTTAAACAATAGGATTCAATTATGTGTATCCTGTCAAATCTCCCTTCTCGAACGCCGCTTCGCTGGCGATCTCTTGAATGACTGATCACGTGAAACGTCAGGTCACCGCGGGTTGATGGATTGACGCTATGTGTCGGTAACCTGAATCTGTCGCCTCTCCGCTACCCACCATGTCGCGTTCCTCCGCCGATCACCTCACCTGGCGTCAACGACTCTTCTTCCACGTGCGCTCGCGCGTCGGCCTCGGGGGGCCACTCATTAATGTCTGTCTCGATCCAGAGCGTGCGCACACACCGATCGACTCACCCACTCGAGTGGTGCATGCTGACCTGCCCGCGATGCTCGTGGGTGGTGTGGCCTCGCTGCTGGCTCAGATGCTGCACCCCGTCGCCATGCGGGCCCTCTCAGAGCACTCACGCTACCAGGACGATCCCCTGGGCCGGCTCTACGGCACGGGGCGCTTCCTCGCCCTCACAACCTACGCCACCAAAGACGAGGCGAGCCAGGCGATCCGTGTGGTGCGCAGAATCCACCACGGGATTGTCTCTCCCCCTGGAGACCCTTCGCCCTATCGGGGCGACGATCCGGCATTACTCGCCTGGATCCACGCCGCGGAAGTAGCAATGTTCCTCGCCTCGTTCCAGACCTTCGGCCCCACCCCACTGAGTCCGAGCGACGCCGATCGCTACGTCGCCGACATGGGCGTTACTGGAGCGGCGCTCGGAGTGACCGGACCGCCTCGCACCGTCACCGAGTTGCTCGACGTTCTCTCGGGTTACGGACCCGTGCTCGAATTGACCCCCCAGGCCCAGGAAGCTCGCGATTTCCTGCTCGCGGGTACCCCCTACACCGGACGACTACGACACTGGTTCTTTGACCGTATCGTCGAGTGCGCCATCAGCCTCCTCGACCCGACGCATCGCTCGATCCTGGAGCTGCCCCGCTCGCGCGTGACCCGGCGCCACCACCTTGCTCTGCGAACGCTCCGATTCGCCGGCCGCCGCGACGTCTGATCCAAGGTCGATGTGACTCACAGACGTGCCCGCACGCCCCGGTCGATCCACCCCTCACGCGCGACACCCCAACCGGACGCCTTCGAGACAATACCCTAGGGGGTATATAATCACTCAGTAACCGAGTGAAGGTGGAGCGATACGCCATGTGCCGACGAATCAACTGCGCAAAGTGCGGTAAGCCCTCGTGGGCGGGCTGCGGCCAACACGTTAACCAGGTGCTGGCGGGGGTGCCAAAGGCTAAGCGCTGCAACTGCGCAGAGTCCGGTCTCGACGCGAAGTTCAAGAAGTCCCTCTCCCAGGGCTGGCTCGGGCGCATCCTCGGCGGTTAGGGCGACCACTGGGGGCGTCGCCTTCGTCACACCGATGGTCCCGCGAACCAAGATTCGCGAGCGTCCTGGCGACGTGAGCTAGAGAGTGATCATCCCGGAGACCGCGATCACGAAGCGACCGCTCTCGCAGCGCGCCTGGAGCTGTGCCAGTGTCTGGCGACTCGTCAGCGACAACGTCGCGATGCCGCCCGCAAACGATCCGCTGGCAACGCTACCCGAGGTGTAGGCAACCAGCAGATGTCCGTTCGTACTCGAGCCCACGCTGCCACCCGAGAGAGCGATACCCGAGGTGGGCGTGAACTTCGGGCGAGGATTCCACGTGATCGTGCCGTTACCCAAGTCGGGCAGAGTGCCGTTGGGAACTGGTGCACACACCATGGTGGTAGAGGTCGGCGTGGCGCTCAAAGTCGTGCTGGTCGTGGAGCTCGTCGTCGAAGTGGACGACGTAGTTGACGACGACGTCGTTGACGACGACGTGGTTGACGACGACGTGGTTGACGACGACGTAGTTGTCGTGGATGACGTGGCCGACGTCAGGGGGCTCGAGAAGTGCCCGGTGCGCAGCTTCGTCCCGCCAGAGGTGGTGCAGGCCGCCCCGTGGAACGGGGTGATGTTGCCGCGGACGGTCACCGACCCATCGGCGCCGAAGATCACGATTCCGTGCACGCTGCACTTCGCGGTTCCCGACATCGTCACACTCGACGGTCCGTGGTGACCACGACCGTGGTCCGTACCACTGGCGGGTCCGTGGCCGTGGGCCATCGCCACGCCGCCGCCCAGAGCTACGACGAGGCCGATCGACATCGTGATAGACGCTGTCGTTACAGATATCTTCTTCATTCTGTCCTCCACAGTCACGGCCGCGATGGCGAAATCCGTACCAGCGACGCTACAGTCGCCACCCCGATATCTTCCTGTCTTGATGAAGAGTAGTGAATGTTAGTGGGCCGTATTTGCTGAAATCACGGGTAACAATTGTCCTCACACGACATTCTCAGACTCTTCACAAGAAGACACCGTCTTCGAGTCGGCGCTTTGGAGCCGAGACCTAGCGACGAGTGTGTCGACGAGCGAGCAGGCCCCGGCCCTCCAGAAGATGCGTGCCGTCGTCTTCGGAGTGCACGCCCGCCACGAGAGGCGAGGTGGCGAGGCCGATGACACCGATGACCATGACTGCGAGACTCGCGACCTCGAGGGTGCGATACACGACGCCGCCGCGCAGGCTCTCGTCAAAAGCCAGGGCGCCGATGACGATCGAGAGGAAGGGGTTCGTGAGGATCAACGACGACTGCGACGCGCCAAAGGGCCCCACCTGAAAGGCGCTCTGCATGATGACGAAGGACCCCGTGCCCACAAGCGCCAGCGAGTAGACCTGCCACGAACCGAACACTGCCCCCCAGCCGGCCATCAATTCATTCGTCAGGGACTTGGTGATCGCCGCGACCAGTGAGAAGCCCACCGATGCCGCCGCGCCGAGGGCGATCGCTCGCCACCAGGCGGGTCCGCGTCGCCCGAGGAAGACCAGCGCGACGATCGTGATCGTGACGACGCCGCCAAGCACCCACCACATGACTGCGCTCGGCACGCGCGTCCCCTCGCGGGGATCGGCCACCGCGAGGAACACCGCGAGCCCGATCGCCGTAGCCGCCGCGGCGGCCAGGTCGCGCGGTGCCAGCGAGGTGCCATACCAGAGCCAGAGCACCAGGACGAGCAGCACCCACTCGCTCACCAGCAGGGGCTGAACGATGCTGAGCGAACCCAGGTGCAGCGCGACGGCCTGCGCGCAGTAGGCGAGGAACATGATGACCAAGCCGCCCAGCCACACCGGCCGTTGGATCATGTGACGAACCATGCCCAGCGAGGGTCCTGACGCCGCCGGCGCGTTCTCGACCCCCAGGCGCTGCATCACGCTCGCTACCACGTTGGCGAAGGAGGCGAGCAGCGCCATCACGATGACCACGTCGCGAGCCTAGGTGGGCTCGGGTCTAGGCCTGTTCGAGCTCGTCCAACTCGTCGGCGAGCACCGCGACCGACGTGACCACGCGCGTCGGGCGGTAGGGGTGGCGCTCGATGTCCTCGCTCTGAGTGACCCCGCTCAAGACGAGCACCGTCTGCAGACCGGACTCGAGTCCCGCGAGCACGTCGGTGTCCATGCGGTCGCCGATCATCGTGGTGGTCTCCGAATGCGCCCCGAGGCGATTGAGCGCCGTGCGGATCATCAACGGATTGGGTTTGCCGACGAAATAGGGCGTCGTCCCGGTCGCGTGAGAGATCAACGCCGCAACGGAACCGGTCGCGGGCAGTGGGCCCTCGGCGCTCGGCCCCGTGGGATCGGGATTCGTGGCGATGAAGCGAGCCCCGTCGCGAATGAGGCGCACGGCCGTCGTGATGCGTTCAAAGCTGTAGGTGCGCGTCTCACCGAGCACCACGTAGTCCGGCGCGCGGTCGGTCTGGGTGTAACCCGCCTCATAGAGCGCGGTCGTCAGGCCCGCCTCACCGATCACGTAGGCACTGCCGCTGGGTCGCTGGTTGGCGAGAAACCGCGCCGTGGCCAGCGCCGAGGTCCAGATCGACTCCTCCGGCACCATCACGCCATTGGCGACCAGTCGCGCGGCCAGATCACGGCGCGTGTACATCGAGTTATTGGTGAGAACGAGGAAGGGAATCCCCCGCTGCTCAAGTCCGCCAATGAAGCGGCCGGCCCCGTCGATGGCGTGCTCTTCTCGCACCAGCACGCCATCCATGTCAATAAGCCATGCGGCCGTCGGTTTCAGGGTGACCTCCTTCGCTACGCCATGATGACACAGGCGGCTCGCACCGTTCATCTCCAGGGGCCAGAGCGTCAGCGTGAACCTGAGCGCATCAAGGCGAGACTGCAATCCGGGTCCTTTCTTGGTCCGTCGGCCCGCGTAGAACGCCAACACGAGGTTGAGTCGGTTGCTCACCCCGCCATCGAGCGCCAACCCGAAGGAAAGGACCGAGGGCACTTCGCGATTACAAATCAAGAGTGTCGTCTCGCCCTGGACACCGCCGATTCCCTCGACGCCCGGCGATACCCTCGTGTCATGTCCGACTACGTCCCCGATCCCCAGCGCTACCTCGATGCCCCGTTTCGCCGCGTGGGCCGCAGCGGACTGCTCCTACCCCCGATCTCACTGGGCCTGTGGCACAACTTCGGCGACGACCGGCCCCTCGACACCCAGCGCGCGATCCTGCGCCGCGCCTTCGATCGCGGCGTGACTCACTTTGACTTGGCCAACAATTACGGCCCGCCCTACGGCAGTGCCGAGAGCAACTTCGGGCGCATTCTGAGGAGCGACTTCGTGGGCCTGCGAGACGAGCTCGTCATCTCAACTAAGGCCGGATGGGACATGTGGCCCGGTCCCTACGGCGACCTCGGCTCACGCAAGTACCTCCTCGCCAGCCTCGACCAGAGCCTCGCGCGCCTGGGGCTCGACTACGTGGACATCTTCTATCACCACCACTTCGACGCGACCACGCCTCTCGAAGAGACAATGGGCGCGCTCGACTACGCGGTGCGCTCGGGCAAGGCTCTCTACGTGGGCATCTCCTCCTACTCCCCGGCGCGCACCGGCGAAGCGGCCGCGATCCTGCGCGACCTGGGCACCCCGCTGTTGATCCACCAGCCGTCGTACTCGATGCTCAATCGCTGGATCGAGAACGACCACCTCCTCGACGTCCTCGAGCGCGAAGGCGTGGGCTGCGTCGCGTTCTCTCCCCTCGCTCAGGGTCTTCTCACCGACCGCTACCTCGACGGCGTGCCCGCCGACTCGCGGGCCGCACGTGCCGACTCCCTGTCGCGCGACATGCTGAGCGAGTCGAACCTCGCGCGCATCCGCGCCCTGAACGACATCGCCGCCGCGCGCGGCCAGTCCCTCGCGCAGATGGCCATCGCCTGGACGCTGCGCGACCCGCGCGTCACGTCCGCACTGATCGGCGCGAGCTCGCTCGCCCAGCTCGACGCGAACCTCGACGCGCTCTACGCCCTCGAGTTCACGAAAGAAGAGCTCGAGCGGATCGACCACTTCGCGGTCGAGGGCGGCATCGACCTCTGGCGCGACGTGGCCTCTCGCTGATCAGTGCTCGATGAGCTGTGCCGGCACCGACGCCAGCGTGCGCAGGATCGCCTCGGCCAGCGCCCGAGCCGAGTCAGCGTCGAGCTCGAGGCCCACGCGCGCGCTCGCGCCGCGCTCAGGGTTGAGGACGTCGATCATCAGGGCGTGACCGGCCGGATGATGGACCGGGTGGTCGAAGTAGACCGACGCGTTCGTCGCGCGAAACCATCCGGTGGCGCCCTTCGCGCTACCGGTCAGCTCGAGGGTCTCGGTGTTGTAGGTGCACATGGCGTCTCCTAGCTGAGGTGGCGGCCGAAGAAGTCCCAGATGAGGTTCCAGCCCGCCACGGCGACCTCGGGCCGGTAGGAGGGGCGCTCGACCGCGAAGAAGGCGTGTCCCGCGCCCTCGAAGGTGTGGAACTCGAACTCCTTGGCGTGCTCGGTGAGGAGCGCCCGCAGTGTCTCGGTTTGCTCGACCGACGGATACTGGTCATCAGCGCCGAAGAGTCCGAGCAACGGGCACGACAGGTTCCCGAGGATCGGAGTCAGCGCCGAGACCGTCGACAAAGGGTGGTCCGAGGGCGGATCCACCACCACGAAGGCGCCGTAGCAGTCCACCGCGGCGTCCAAGTCGAGCGAACATGCCGCGAGCACGCTCTGGCGCCCGCCGGAGCAGTAGCCGATGACGCCGACCTTGCCGTTGGAGCCACCCTGGGAGCGCAGGAAGCCCGCCACCGCCGCGACGTCACCGACCAGACGCTCGTCGGGCACGCCGCCGCGGGCGCGCGCCGCCGCAGCCGCATCGTCGGGACTCGCACCCGGCGCCTCGCGGCTGTAGAGATTGGCCATCGCGGCGCCGTAGCCGTGGGCGGCGAACTTGCGCACGATCTCCTTGGTCTGCTCGTCGAAGCCCGGCATGTGGTGGATCACCGCGACGGAGCCGAAGGTTGCGCCGTCGGGAATCGCGGTGTAGACCTCGATCGGGTCGCCGGCGAATCCCGAGATTTCGGTCGTGTACGCGTGCAGGTCACTCGTCATGGGTCTCCTTTACCAGTTCGAATCGATGCGACCCTACTGGCCGAGGGGGCCTGTGTCTAGGACGTCACGGGGGCCACAAACTTCTTAGGGGCGGTGAAGTTCGGGTGGCGCTCGCCCGAGACCTCCTCGAGAGATCGCGAGGCGGGCTCGGGCAGGATCAGAGTAACCAACAGACCCAGCACCGCCGAAATCGCCGAGACGATCAGCATCCCGCGCAGCCCTACGTGGGCCTGGAGCTGGGGCACCAGGAACACGCCGACGAAGGCGCCGAACTTGCCGATGCCGGCGGCGATGCCGTGGCCGGTCGTGCGCATCTCCACCGGAAACACCTCCGAGGGCAGCACGAAGGTCGTGGTGTTGGGGCCGAACTCGGTGAAGAGGTAGCTGAAACCGAAGATCGCGACAAACGGCACGACCGCCGTCGTGAGAACCGGTACGGCGCCGAGCAGGGCGAAGCAGGCCGCCATCACGGCGAAGCCGATGAGCTGGAGCTTGCGATGGCCGATGCGGTCAATCCGCCAGACCGCGAGCAGATATCCCGGCACCGCGAACACCACGAAGATCGCCAGGGTGAGGAGAAGCTTCTCTATCAACGTCGCGTTGGGCGAGACTTCGAGCAGGATGCTCGGCAGCGAGATGGTGTTGCCGTAGTAGGCGTAGTCGAAGAGGAACCATGCGCCCGCCGTGCCCACCATGAGCGAGAGCATGCGCGGATTGGTCACGAACTGACGAAGGCTGAGGCGCTGGCGCGCGGTGCCCGACGCCTCGGCCGAAGTGATGGCGCCGGCCGCGAAGTTGTGCAGCTCCTTGGCCGCCTGCTCGTGCTGACCCTTCACCGTCGCCTTGAAGCGCGGCGATTCGGGCATCTTGGCGCGCAGGTAGATCACGGCCGCCGCGGGCACCGCGCCGAGGCCGAGCATGAGACGCCAGGTCAAGTTGTCCGAGGTGCCCGACGCGAGGAGGGTCAATCCGACGAGGGGTCCGACGATGAGTCCGAGGGCCTGCATGGAAAAGACCAGGCCCACCAGTCGTCCGCGGTCGGCGCGGTTCGCGTACTCGCTCATGAGGACGGCCGATACCGGATAGTCGCCGCCGATGCCAAGTCCGAGGAAGAGTCGCGCGATCACGAGGGTCAAGAAGCTCGGCGCCACCGCCGACGCCAGCGCGCCGACGATCATGATCGCGGCCACCGCGGTGTAGACGGTCTTGCGGCCGAAGACGTCGGCCAGTCGTCCGAAC
This sequence comes from Actinomycetes bacterium, assembly GCA_021790675.1. Classification (GTDB taxonomy): domain Bacteria; phylum Actinomycetota; class Acidimicrobiia; order Acidimicrobiales; family RAAP-2; genus RAAP-2. The sequence continues at coordinate 24,573 of JAJYGN010000060.1, read as the reverse complement.
ACGAAGGCTCCGATAAAGGCCCCGAGGATCGCTCCTCCGGTGACCCAACTGGTCTGGGTCGTCGACAGGTTCCACTGCGCCTTGAGGATGGCCGCGACGGTGCCGATGACGAAGAGGTCGTAGGCGTCGGTGAAGAATCCCATTCCCGAGATGACGACGGCCCGGCGATGGAAGCGGCTGCGCGGCGCCTCGTCGAGCAGATCGCTCACGGTCTGTCCCGATGCCGCGAGCCCGGTCTGGGGAATCTCGCCCTCGGCAACGAATCGGTCTAGGTCGCTACTGGTCACACTCACTCCTCCGGATCCGCCGTCTTCGAGTGTTCCATTGCCACGTGACGGATTCCTATTAAATGGGTGAACAACAGGTGAACGGGACGCGAAATCTTGAGACACCGCCTCGAAGCGCTTTTCGCCCCGACGATCACCTCGGGATATGGTCGAATGGATGACCAGTTTGACGCTGAGTCCCATGACCACTCACGAGGTCGAGGAACTAATCGCGCGCACGGCGCGCGAGTTCGCGGCCGAGCAGGTTGCGGCGGGCAACTGGCCCGAAGAGTCCGCGGCGGAGCTCGGTCGCGCCGAGACCGCGCGGATCCTGCCCCAGGGGGGCGACACCCCCGGAATGTCCATACTCAACGCCTTCGACGGCAACGTTCGCGTGGGATATGTTTGGCTCAACCTTGAGCCGCGCATCTCGAGCACAGGCGAGGCGTGGATCTACGACATCGAGGTGTCAGCGGACCTGCGCGGACGCGGCTACGGACGGCTCCTGCTCGAAGCCGCCGAGGACGAGGCGCGCCGGGCGGGCGCCACGTACCTGGGCCTCAACGTCTTTGGCGCCAATACCGTCGCCCGCTCCCTCTACGAGACTTCCGGCTACGAGGTCAAGACGATGCAGATGCGAAAGGCGCTCTAGGGTCGAGCTAGAGGTTCATCTCGAGCTCTTCCATCTCCTCGATGACGGCGTGACGGTCCTCCTTGGTCGGGACCGTGAAGTAGGGGTTGCCCGTGGCCCAGTAGTACGTCATCGGGATGAGTCCGAGCGCCATGGCGCCCAGTCCCACCCAGAGGGTGGTCGCATTCAGCGTCGGGATCGTCTTGATGAACATGAGGACCATGAAGATCGCCCCGAGCAGCGGCCAGAGTCCCATGAAGACGAAGTTCGACGCGGACTTGAAGAGCTGGCGCCGATAGAGCATGACGACGGCCAGACCGGCCAGTGAGTAGTAGATCGCGATCTGAAGGCCGATCGCGCTGATCGCGTCGGTCAGGATCGAGCTGATCGAACCCACGTACTGGCTCCCGACGAACAATCCCAAGGACAAGATGGTCACGACCCCGGTCGCCACCATGGGCGTCTTGCGGTGTGAATGCACGGTGCCCAGTGCGCGCGGCAGCGTGTTGTCGCGACCCATTGAAAACAGCGTGCGCGTCACCTGAATCAGCGTCGTCTCGAGCGTCGCGATCGTCGACAAAACGACGGCGACAACGATGATCTTGCCGCCGGTTCCGTGCCAGACCGCCTGGCCCAGCACCGCGAGTACATCAGCGGAATTATTCGAGATCTGACTCGCCGTGAGAACCAGATTCGTGGCAATGGTGAAGACCTCGAAGAGCACGAAGACGAAGATGATCCCGATGATGCCGCCCAACCCCGGGGTCTTCTTGGCCCCCTTGGTCTCCTCATTGAGATTGGCCGTGACGTCCCAGCCCCAGTAGTAGAAGGCGGCGACCAGCGCACCTCCGAAGAACCCGGTCGAGCCGTGAAAGATCGACGGGGAGAACCAGTGCCACGAGAACGCCGTCACGTGATGGCCATTCACAAGGGCGAGCACGACGAAGAGGAGGAGGATCGCGATCTCTAGCGTGGACATCAGGATCTGGACTTTGACCGTGATGTTCACGCCAGCCGCGACGGCGCCCACCATCAAGAGGAAAAAGATCGTGCCGATGATGGTGACATCGCCGACGTTATTGGCCGCCGAGGTGGAGAAGAGCCCGAGCAGGTTTCCCCCCACGGGCACCGTGGCCGCGACCATGAAGATCAAGGCCGAGACGACCAACGCCCAGCCGCTCAGGTACCCCAGCGCCGGATGCAGCGCGCGACGCACCCACGAGTAGCTCGCGCCGGCGTTGGCCTCGACGCGGCCCAGGTAGTTGAACGCGAAGACGATGCCGAACATCGCCACGCCGCAGTAGAGCAACGACGCCGCACCGCCGAGAGCCACCGCGCCGTAGAGCACGGCGGTCGAGGCCGCGATCGAATAGCCCGGTGCGACGCCCGCGACCGCCATCACCACCGAGTCGAAGAGCCCTAAGGCTCCACCTCGCAGGGAGTGTCCGTGTTCGTCACGCTTCGCTTTGAGGACGTCGGTCATCGACTCTCCTTGATCTCACCCATTTGGCACAAATGTGTCACTGTATCCCAGCGCCGACACCAACTGGGCCACACTGATCTCCCGACGCCGCGGGCAGTGCGACCTCACTACAGTTGAGGAGTTCCGCGCCCGGTCGTGGCCGGGACGCGACACCGAAAGACCAGCCCCGTGCCACGCCTCCGCCAGTTCGATCCCGTCGATGACCACCAGTTGACCGACCGCGAACTGCGACGCCGGTGGGAGGCATTCCACGCCAGCATTCACATGGCTCAGGGCATCTGGTGGCGGCGCACGCTCGGACGCATGCTCGGGGTGAACACCTTTCGCTATCGCGCGGCGCGCGTCGTCGGTCGTCCAATCTTGAAACTGGCTCGCGCAATCTTGCGCCTGGAGAAGGTTGTCCTGCCCGAGTCCGCCACGAGCGTCGCCGACATCGACCAGAGCCACGCGTTTCCCATCAACTATCACCCCCAGGCGCTGATCGCGCTCGGGGTCAACTTGGCCGACGACCATGGCACCGAGGACGTGACCATCCTGACGGTGGACGAAACCACTGCCTCACCGGACGTGACGTCGATCAACGACCAGATCCACTCGACGAACACGACGTGGCTGGCGATCATTGACGCGTCAACGACACCGGTCGAACGACGCGCGGCGATCAAGGTCCTCTTGACACGCGCGCAAGCGGGCGACGACGTCGTCTTCGCCGACGAGATCGGCACTCGCCCCGAAGCGCCCATCCTCAAGTGTTCCGCGGTCGGTGCGCACAGCCTGCTCAGCTACAACGTCGTGGGTCGCCCCGCCCTGATCCGCCGCGAGGCCATCGTGCGACTCGAGGGCTTCGACGCCAGCGCCGGCTGGGCCTTTGAGCACGACGCCTACTTGCGACTGCACGAAACCGGCGCGCGCTTCCATCATGTCGCCCAGGTGCTGCCGGCGGGCCGACCGGCATCAAGCTTTCGCGCCGAGCACCTCAACGTCGACACGGTGCGCGTCGTTCGCGCCGCCCTCGGGCGGCGCGGATGGGGCGACGACGCCACCGCGCGTTCCACTCCCGGCGTCGTCGACTGGCGCCCCCCGGTACCCCAACCTCCGCCGAGCATTGACATCATCATCCCCACTCGCGACCGCGTCGACCTCGTTCGCCAATGCCTCGAAGCGATCGAGTCGATCACGACCTATCCCAACTTCGACGTGATCATCCTCGACAACGACTCCGCCCTGCCCGAGACTCTGGAGTTCTTCGCCGCCACGAGCTACCGAGTGGTGCCCTGCCCGGGACCGTTCAACTACGCCGCCATCGTGAACCGCGGCGTCGCCCACTCGCAGGCCGATTTCGTTGTCACCTTGAACAACGACACGATCGTGATCACGCCCGACTGGCTCGAGCGAATGGTGGGACTGGCCGCGCTCGAGGACGTGAGCTTCGTCGGGGCGTGCCTGCTCGATCGCGATGGGACGCGCGAGCACGAGTCCATCGTCATCGCCCCCTACCCCCAGCACCTGCGAACGGACTCGAACTATCCCCACGACGACCAGTTCTGCGCGGCGACCCGCGACGTGTCCGCGGTCACCGGAGCGGTTCAAATGGTGCGCCGCGCCACCTGGAACGAGCTGGGCGGAATGGACGAACAGCTAAAGGTCGTCATGAACGACGTCGACATCTGCCTTCGTTCCCAGGACGAGCACCGCTACGTCGTCTACACGCCCGACGTGCGCCTCTATCACCACGTGTCGAGCTCTCGCGGCACCCTCGATCCGCTCGACGACCGCAACCGCTTCATCCGGCGTTGGGACATCTTTGGGACGTTCCGCGACCCCTTCTTTCCCGAATCGCTCCTCCTGCTCGGCGAGACGATGTACTACCGCCATCGCGAGATCGATCAGGGTCCCGGGAGCCGTGAGCCGCTCTTGTAGCCTGAGTGAGTGATTTCCCTCGGGGCCCGCTTGATGGCCTTTCTGCGAAAGTTACCAACGTGGACCGTGCCCGTGGTCGCGATCATCCTGGCCGTCTTCGCCGGCAACATCATGTACGCGACGGGACTGACCAACTCCGACCCAATCTCTTGGACCGCGGGAATCTCACACCAGCTCTGCCACGTGACCTGCGGGCGGCCCATGATCGACCCCAACGTGGGATTCATCACCCAGCCCCTGGGACACCTCGCCGCCTACGACATCCTCCACGGCCATCTGCCGATGTGGAACTACTTCGAGGGGCTCGGGTCGCCGCTCGCCGGAGAGATGCAGAGCGCCGCACTCTTTCCTCTCACTCTGCTCTTCGCGTTCCCCGCCGGACTGCTCTGGTTCCACATGGCCCTCGAGATGATCGCGGGCGTCTCGACGTACTTCCTCCTGCGCCGCCTCGGCCTTCGCTCGCTGGTCGGAGCTAGCGCCGGGGCACTCTTCGCGCTCAATGGCACCTACGCCTGGATTGGCAACTCCGCCCTCAATCCGGTGGCCTTCGCACCCATGCTGATCCTGGGCGTAGAGATCATCTACGACGCCGTGCGCGAGCGGCGCGCCAACGGCTGGTACATCATGGCCCTGGCGCTCGCGCTCTCGCTCTACGCGGGCTTCCCCGAGACGGCCTACCTCGACGGACTCCTCGCCCTCGGCTGGGCGGTGGTACGACTGTTCTCCCTCGAGTCGTCACGGCGCCTCGTCGCGGTCGCGCGCGTCGCCCTCGGCGGCGTGGTGGGCACGGTGCTGGCGCTACCGATCCTCGTGCCCTTCGTCGACTATCTGAAAGAGGCCAACGTCGGCGGTCACGTCGCCGCGGTCGACGGCATCAGCCACATCGCCGGGCCCGCCTACGCGATGCTTCTGGACCCCTACATCTTCTCCACACTGTTCTCGAACAGGGCTGTCGGCAACGCGTGGGGCGGCATCGGCGGGTACTTCACCGCGAGCGTGGCAGTCCTCGCTCTCGTGGGTCTGCTCGGATCTCGCCTGCGCCCTTTGCGCATCTACCTGGGCGCCTGGGTGCTGCTCGGCATGATGCTGCTCGACAACTTCTGGAGCGTGCGCCGAGTCTGGAACCTGTTGCCCCAGATGACCACGATCTCGGTGGCGCGCTACATCTTCCCCAGCCTCGAGCTCGCCCTCATCGTGCTCGCGGCCTTCGGCCTCGCCGACCTGGCCACGAGCAAGCTGGCCCGGCGCGCCCTACCCGCGGCGGTCCTCGTCGTCGTCTCGCTCGTGATGCTCTCGGTGTATGCCGGTTCGCGATACAACAACGGCCTGCCCATCACCGGCAAGCAGCAGGTCATCCTGATGGGCCTGCACGCGATCCCCTTCGTCGCGCTCGGCCTGGTGCTCGTCTTGGCGTTCCTCACCCGCTTTCGCGTGACCCCGTGGCTCATCGCCCTGGTCGTCGTGGGAGAGTCGCTGCTCTACTTCGTGGTTCCCACCGCCGAAGCGCCCAAGCAGATCACCCTCGACGAGGCGCCGATCGCCTTCATCAAGGCCCACCAGGGCCAGGAGCGCTTCCTCGACTTCGCCGTGCTCTATCCCAACTGGGGCAGCCAGTACGGACTCAACGAGATCAGTCAGGTCGATCTGCCTTTCCCCCACGCCTACGCCGACTACCTGGCGAGCACGCTGTATCCGAGCCTCACCCCCTCCAACCAGTTCACGATCCACGCGGGAATGACCGGGGTCATCCTCCAAGAGCAGGACCTCGCCGCGCACTTCGCCGCGTTCGAGAGCGCGTCGGTGAAGTACCTGCTCTTCCCCCAGCAGGTACCGCTGCTGCCCGCTCTCCAGAAGCTGGGCGTCAAAGAGGTCTTCCACGACTACCTCGCCACGATCTACGAGATGCCCGCCCCGCGCCCCTTCGTCACGGCGTCCCTGGCCTCGTGCAACGTCTCGGTGGTCTCAGTCGACCACGTGAGCGTTCTGTGCCCGAGCGGGCCCGCCACCTTGCTGCGCACTGAACTCATGATGAAGGGCTGGCACGCGAGCGTCAACGGCGTTGAGGTGCCGATCAGCACCGTCGACGGCGTCTATCAGTCGATTCAGGTCCCCGCGGGAACCTCGACGGTTCGCTACTTCTTCCGCCCGCCGCACGAGACCTTCGCCCTGATCGCCTCGCTGCTCGCCCTGCTCTTTAGCATCGCGACCTGGGTGTTCGCCCGACGCGGCCGGCGCGCCACGTCTGGTCCGCTCGCGTCGCCTGCGCCAGTCGTGACGCCACCGTCGCTGGACTGATATCGCGTCGCGAGTCGTGACGCAATTATCGCTCGACCATGACGGTCAGAACGTCCAAGGGCCGCGGGGCCGTCACTGCTACGGTGACGACGAGTGCGTCTTCGAGGCGAAAGGTGTGATGGCCCGACGTATCGACGAGATCGACCTCTCACGCAGCCTGAACCACGAGGAGTCGGAGCGGCGCATCAGCGTCGCCCAACGGCGCCTCGTGCAACTGCGCCTCACGACGGCGGGCCTGCTCGAGAACCCTCGCGGACCCGGTCTGCTCGTCGTGTTCGAGGGATTCGACGCCGCCGGCAAGGGCGGTGCCATCCGCCGCCTGACCCAGGGCCTCGATCCGCGCCACGTGCAGGTGCGACCCATCGGCGTACCCACCGAGGAGGAGGCCCGTCACCACTTCCTCTGGCGCTTCCAGCCGTCGATCCCGGGTGAGGGCCAAATGACCGTCTTCGACCGCTCGTGGTACGGGCGACTACTCGTCGAACGCGTCGAGGGAGCCATCGACCGAAAGGCCGCGCGACGCTCGGCGGCCGAGATAGTCGAGTTCGAGCGCGGCCTCGTCAATGACGGCACGACGATCGTCAAGTTCTGGCTGCACATCTCCGACGCCGAGCAACTCGCGCGCTTCGAGAGCCGCGCGAGCGATCCCTTAAAGCAGTGGAAGCTCACCTCCGACGACTGGCGCAACCGCGAGCGGCGCGCCGCCTACCTCGACGCGCTGTCCGACATGGTCGACTGGACCGATCACCCGCGCGCCCACTGGGACCTGATCCCCGCCGAGAACAAGCACTACGCGCGCGTCGCGGTCCTCGAGACGCTCATCGAGCGCTGGACCCACGACCTGAGCGTCCGGGGCGTGCCCGTGCCCCAGGCCCACGGCGGGGACTACCTGCACTAGTCGTATCTGGTAACACTGGCTCATGCGCTACGGCATCACGGTCCCCTTTGACGGCGTCACACTGGCCGAGCACCGCGAGTGGTTCACGCGCCTCGCCGACCTCGGCTACACCGACGTCTGGTCCTCCGAGGTCGACGGCGTCGACGGCTTCACCCCGCTGGCCCTCGCGGCCGCCTGGGAGAGCCGCTTGAACCTCGGCGTCGCCGTGGCGCCAGCCTTCACGCGCGGCGCCGGCCTGCTGGCCATGACGGTAGCGGCCCTGGCCGAGGCGGCGCCCGGGCGCTTCACGATGGGCCTGGGCGCCTCGAGCGCGCCGGTCGTCGAGCGCTGGAACGGCATCGCCTACGACCGGCCCTACCAGCGCACGCGCGACGCGCTGCGCTTTCTCAACCGCGCGCTCGCCGGCGAGAAGATCGACGACGTCTTTGACACCTTCGCGGTGCACGGCTTTCGCCTGTCGCGCCCGGTCGCCGTGGTGCCACCGATCCTTCTCGGCGCCCTGCGCCCGGGCATGCTGCGCCTGGCCGGCGCCGAGGCTGACGGCGCGATCCTCAACTGGCTCGGCGCGAACGACGTGGCCAAGTGCCGCGCCGAGGTCGGCGAGTCCAAGTTGATCGCCGCGCGACTCTTCGTCATCCCCACCACCGACGCCGAGGCCGCGCGCACGATCGGACGACGAATGATCTCGTCGTACCTGACGGTCGAGGCCTACGCCGAGTTCCACCGCTGGCTGGGTCGCGACGAGGTGTTCGCCCCGATGTGGGACGCCTGGGCCCAGGGCGATCGCAGGGGCGCCAACGCCGCGATCCCCGACGCGGTGGTCGACGAGTTGATCATCCACGGCTCCTACGAGGCGTGCCGCGAGCACGTCGAACGCTACGTCGAGGCCGGCGTCGCCGTGCCGACACTCGCGGTCATCCCCTGGGGCGTCGACCTCGCCGACGCCGTGGCGGGCCTCGCGCCACGCTGACCCTACACTGGCCTCGAGAGGAGTCGCGTGGGAAAGAACCAGACCAAGCTCAAGCGCATCGGCGTCGTCGACACGATGTTCGCCCGCTACGACATGGGAGGAGCGGCTCGGGCCGAGCTCTCCGAGTGCCCCGGCTACAACTCGACGTTTCGGGTCATCAGCGCCACGGTGCCCGGTTTCAAGGACCTCGCGGTCGCCGCGAAGAACCTCATCGAGAAGGACAAGTGCGACATCGTGGTCGCCCTGGGCATGCCCGGCAGCGCGCCGATCGACAAGCAGTGCGCCCACGAGGCGTCCCTGGGGATCATGCAGGCGCAACTGCTCACCTCGACACCCATCCTCGAGGTCTTCGTCCACGAGGACGAGTCCGACGACCCCGCCGTGCTCGCGAGCGTGTTCGAGAACCGCTCGCGCAGCCACGCGCGTAACGCCTACTGGATGCTCTTCGAGCCCGAACAGCTGGCTCGGCGCGCGGGCCAGGGCATCCGCCAGGGCTTCGGCGACGCCGGGCCCCTTGACAATCACTAGCGCCTACTAGGCTCACCGGTTACGCAGCGGTAACCACCAGGAGGACCCATGCCCGAAGCCGTCATCGTCGCCACCGGACGCACGCCCATCGGGCGTGCCTTCAAGGGGTCCCTCGTTGACCTTCGCCCCGACGACCTGACCGCCCACGTGGTGCGCGAGGTCCTCAACAAGGTGCCCCAGCTCGACCCGGCCGAGGTCGAGGACCTGATCGTCGGCTGCGGCCAGCCCGCCGGTGAGTCCGGCTTCAACGTGGCGCGTGTCGCGGCCATCCTCGCCGGCCTCGACCAGGTGCCCGGAGTCACCGTGAATCGCTACTGCTCGTCGTCGCTGCAGACCATCCGCATGGCGGCCCACGCCATCCGGGCCGGCGAGGGTGACGTCTTCGTCGCCGCCGGGGTGGAGACCGTCTCGCGATTCGGTAACGGCGCCTCGGACATCGCCAAGGCCATGAACCCGCTCTTCGCCGACGCCATCGCGCGCAGCGCCTCGCGCGCCGAGCGTCGCGGCGAACCGTGGACCCCCGCGCCGGGCCTGCCCGACGTCTACATCGCGATGGGACAGACGGCCGAGAACGTCGCCGAGTTCGAGAACGTGAGCCGCGAGGAGATGGACGAGTTCGCCCTGCGCAGCCAAGAGCTCGCCGTGGCCAGCCAGGCCAACGGCTTCTTCGAGCGCGAGATCATTCCAGTCACCCGCCCCGACGGCGTCGTCGTGACGACCGACGACGGCCCGCGTGCCGGGACCACGCTCGAGAAGCTCGCGAGCCTCCAGCCCGTGTTTCGCGAGGGCGGCTCCATCACGGCCGGCAACGCCTGCCCCCTCAACGACGGTGCGGCCGCGGTGGTCGTGATGAGCGACACCCGGGCACGCGCCCTGGGCATCACGCCGCTCGCGCGCATCGTCTCGAGCGGCGTGTCGGCCCTCAACCCCGAGATCATGGGACTGGGCCCGATCGAGGCCTCTCGTCAGGCGCTCGCCCGGGCCGGACTGACCATGGAGGACATCGACTTAGTCGAGATCAACGAGGCCTTCGCGGCCCAGGTCATCCCCAGCGCTCGCCATCTCAACATCCCCTTGGAGAAGCTCAACGTCAACGGCGGGGCCATCGCCTTGGGTCACCCCTTCGGCATGACCGGAGCGCGCATCATGACCACGCTGATCAACGGCCTCGAGGACCGGGGGCTGCGCTACGGCTTGGAGACCATGTGCGTGGGCGGCGGCCAGGGCATGGCCATGATCGTCGAGCGCCTCAGCTAGTCGCGGTACCCGTCCAGACGCCGGACGGATCGCTCGTGAGAGCCTCGTGCTCGTCGTCGCCCACGCGGCGCGCCTCGGAGTCGAGCATGACCGGGATCGATCCGCGCACCTCGTAAGCGACGCGCCGACGCGGGTTGTACAGGACGTTCTTCTCGGCCACGTAGAACAGGTTCTGGTGGTCTATCGGGTCTTCGAGCAGTTCTAGCAAGAACGAATCCAGGCTCACGCCATCTCCTTGATCAGGGCCAGCACCTCGGCGACGTGCGCCTCACACGCCGCGGCGTCCTCGGCCTCGACGTTGAGTCGCAGCAGGGGCTCGGTGTTCGAGGGCCGCAGGCTGAACCACCACGAGTCGTGCTCGACGGTCAGCCCGTCGAGCTCGTCGACGTTGGTGCCCGCAGCTCGCATGCGCTCGGAGATGGCGGCCACCACCGCCGCGGGATCGTCGACGCGGGTGTTGATCTCGCCCGAACTGGCGTAGCGCACGAAGGGCGCGGCCACCTCGGAGAGGGGCCGACGCTGGCGACTCAACAGCTCCAGGACCACCATCGCGGTGATGATGCCCGAATCGGCGCGGTAGTTGTCGCGGTAGTAGTAGTGACCCGAGTGCTCGCCGCCGAAGACCGCCCCGGTGTCGGCCATGACCTGTTTGATGTAGCTATGTCCCACCCGGGTGCGCACGCCGACTCCGGCGCACTCGTCGATCACCTCGGGCACGGCGCGCGAGCAGATCAGGTTGTAGAGGATCGTCGCGCCGGGGTGGCGCTCGAGCATGACCGAGGCCACCATCGCGGTCGTGGTCGAGCCGCTCAGCGGCTGGGCCCGCTCGTCGACCAGGAAGACGCGGTCGGCGTCACCGTCAAAGGCCAGCCCCACGTCGGCGCCGGTCTCGAGGACCCGGCGCTGGAGGTCGACGATGTTGTCGGGATTGAGCGGATCGGCCGGGTGGTTGGGGAACGTCCCGTCGAGTTCGGGATAGAGGATCTCCACGTCGAAGGGCAGGTCCGCGAAGACCGCCGGGACGACGTAGCCGCCCATGCCGTTGGCCGTGTCGGCCACGATGCGCAGTCGCGTCAGCGCCTCGACGTCGACGAAGGAGTGCACGTGGTCGACCCACTCGTCGAGCACGCTGCGCTCCACCAGTGCGGCGAGCTCGCCCTGGGCCGGACGGTCGAGGTAGGCAACGGTGGCGGCTTCGATGTCGGCGAGGCCCGTGTCGGTGCCGATCGGACGCGCACCGGCGCGACAGAGCTTGATGCCGTTGTAGGCGGCCGGATTGTGCGAGGCCGTGAACATGGCGCCGGGCGCGTCGAGGTATCCCGAGGCGAAGTACAGGAGGTCGGTCGAGGCCAGGCCGATGTCGACGACCTCGACGCCGCGCGCGCGCACGCCCTCGGCGAAGGCGGCCGACAGGGCCACGCCCGAGGCGCGCATGTCGCGCGCGATCAGTACCGACGGGGCCGCGACGTGGTCGGCGAAGGCCGAGCCGACGGCCCGGGCCACGTTCTCGTCGAGCTGGTCGGGGTAGGTGCCGCGTACGTCGTAGGCCTTGAAGATGACGGACATGTCCACGGGGCCCAACCTTACTGCCGGGCCTCCGGGGCGCCGAGGGGCCGCGCGCGCCGGCGACGGAACCACCACCACCCGTAGAGGATCCCACCCAGCGCCGTCGCGTCGCTGATGACGTTGCCCCAGAGTACGCCGGGTGAGGACGAATAGGTCAGGCTGACGTCGTGGCTCGTGGGCACCACCACCATCAAATTCGGGCTCACGCGATAGGGCCCGCTCGCCCCCGACGCGCGCCAGCGCGGATAGTACGAGACCTTGACGAGGACCGGCGCGCCGAGGCGGCTCACGTGAAAAGAGACGCTCTGGGTGCCGATGGCGACGTGACTGACAGTGGTCGCCGGGGCCGTTACGGGCTTCATGTGTGTGACGCCGCTCGCGCGCGGCCACGACGCGGGTCCGCTCGCGGCTGCGAGCACGGGCCACAGGTGCGGATTCATCCACCAGGTGACGTTCGCGTTGAGCCACTGAACGCGCGTTGCGGAATCCGCGATCACGTTGGGCAGGTGCGTGAGCGCCTGGACAACCGGGCTGTGGCGGATGAGGTAGATCCGCCAGCGCACGCCCGGCGACGGCCAGTTCTTGGTCTCGGCCACGTATTTGAGGGCGGGATCGCCGTCGGCCTCGCCGACGGCGAGGGGCGAATAGGCGATGTAGTACTTCACTCCGAGCATCTGGAGGTGTTTGACCCCTTCGACGACGTTGAGCGGTCCGTAGGGCAGACCCACCTGGGGGTTGGACGGCGCCGCGCTGAGCTCGGCCTGGTTGAGGAAGTGATAGGGCGTCGTGGCCGAGGACTCGAAGAAGAGGCCCTCCATCGAGTCCACGCAGTTGTTGGTCCAGTAGGGCAAGAGCATCAGCGCCATCGGTGTGCCGAAGCGGTTCTCGTTGATGTTGTACTCCCACATGGCCCGACCGCAGCCGTAGCGCTTGGCGACCTTGCCCATCGTCGTCATCAGGTCGTGGTACTCGGGCCAGGCGGGCTTGCCCTGATAACCCGAGTAGTTCCACGCCGCCCAGCCCGAAACTTGGTTGCCCGTCGTGGTGAGTCCGATCGCCGAGGCCACCGACGGGATCAGCCCGGGCACCACTGACACCAGGCCCAAGAGGGCCACGGCCACGCTCGCGCGCAGGCTGCGGCGCTCGCGGTCCGCGGCGACGACCTCGGCCGGTCGAGTCGACACGGTGAAGACGATCTCAGTGGCGCCCTCAGGCACTCGGCTATCGACGTGGTCGACCTCGTCGATCTCCGCCTCACTCGCCTCGGCTGCGGGCGCCCCGGGAACCTCGGTGCTGTCGGCCGCGGGCTCGGTGACGGGACGGGCTCGCAACGACCAGTGCCGCTTCTGATCCACCCAGCGTGCCAGCGGATAACCCACCAGCCAGCCCGCGCTGAGATGGATCATGATGAACCAGAAGGGGACCAGCCGCTCGTTCCAGATCACGCTCTGGGGGTCCAGGGTGAAGCCGGCGAAGGAGACCACGGTAAGTGACGCCAGTACCATGCCCAGGCGGTCGCGCACGATGAAGGCGAGCACGCAAGCGAGAGCCGCCATAACGATCACCCAGCGGTCCCCGGCGGCTCCGCCGCTCGAGTTGAACCAGCCCAGAGTCGTGAAAACCGCGTGCAGGCTCGAGGTGCTGTCGTTCACATAGCCCATGGAGTTGGTCAGCTGCTGGGACGTCACGAAGGGCAGCAGCCACCACGCCGACAGGCCTGCCGACAGCAGGCCTGCCCCGATGGCGAAGCGCCACGGTCGCGCGAGGTCACCCGGTGCGCGCAGCTCGCGCGGATCGCCCACGCCGAGGCGCTGGAGGCTCTCGAAGATGACGAGAACGCCCGCGGCCACGACGGCGAAGAAGAACGGCAGAACGTGGGCCAGCAATGTCGCCGTGAGCCCGATCGCGGCGAGCCAGTAGCCGCGACCCGTCACCACGCCGCGCGCGAAGAGCCCGATGGTCACCAGACAGAAGGCCAGCGAGAGCGAGAACGCGTACTCACCGGCCATCGTTGAGAAGAGGTTGCCGCCGTCGATGGTGAATGACGCGTCAAAGAGGAACGGCAGCGTCGCTGCTGCGAGGGCGATGGGCACAGGCCGCGGCGCGCGAAAGAGCCGGCCCATCGCGTAGGCGGAGATCGGCATGAGAACCGAACCGAGCACGGTCGCCAGCTTGAAGGCGACGGCGAAGCCGATGACGTAACTGGCCAGCGTCGCGAAGTAGTCGGGCAGGACGAAGTAGTAAGTGTAGGCCGGCATGCCCGCGAACCAGCCCGGATACCAGGGCGTCAGGTTGAAGAGGTCGCCCTGACTGCGCAGGTACGCGGGCAGGGCCAGGTGGGCTCCGGTGTCACCGCCGGTGATCAGGGACGAGGAGAAGAGCAGGTTGGGGTGCAGCGAGTAGAGCACCACGTAGATCAGCGCGACGATAACCAGTGCGTCGAAGGAACCGGCGGGGGTGACAAGTGAGCGCAGTCGACGCATCAGTGGGCCCGCTGACTAAAGAGCGCCACGAGGGCGACGGCGTTAAAGGACGCGTGGGTGAGAAAGCTCGGCGCGAGTCGCTTCGTGCGCGCGACCAGAAGCGCCAACACGACACCGACCGCCGCGAGGCCGGCGAACTGGGCTGCTTCACCATGGGCCAGGGCGAAGAGCAGTGCGCTGGCGATCACGGCCACCCACAGGGCGAGGCCGCGCTCGCGCGCGTGCAGGGCGCCGGCGAGACCGCGAAAGACGAGCCCGCGAAAGAACATCTCCTCCATGAAGGGCGCGCCGAGCAAGGTCATCACCGCGATCAGCGCTGCGCCGGCTCCGGTCGCGCCGCCGAAGAGGTGATGCACCGGCCGGTTGAGGTGCGAGACGTGCCACGGACGATACGCCAGGTCGACACCGAATTGCAGGGCAACCCCAAGGACCACGTAGATGAGATCTCCCGGACGAAACCGCCACTGACCTGCCAGGGGCTGAAGATGACCACGAGTACGCGCCAGGTAGACCGCACCGGCGAATCCACACCACAAACCCACCAGGCTGCCGGCGACGAACCACCACGGAGGCGCGCTCGCGTGCGTCAGCGCCGTGAGCCCCCCGGGGTAGTGAGAGAGCCCGGCGACCAGCCCCACGAGCACCGTGCCCAGGATCTCGCCCGCGACGAAGCCCACCACCATGGCGCCGAGGACGATCCCCCAGCGCGCGGAGGGTGCCGGGGGAGGCGAGGTCATTCCCTCACGCTAACAAGCAAGGTTCGGCCCGCGAGTAACAATGTGACGCCGCGCCCCTAGATTGGTGGAGTGAGCGCACTGCCCCCTGACAAGCCCGGCCTGAAGAAGTACATGCCGGGGGCCAACCGACCACTGGCGCCCGAGTCGCGCCGTCGGTTCGTCACGATCGCGATCGTGGCCTTCTTCCTGGGCATCTTTTTCATCCCGTCGCTCTTCCAGAGCAAGTCCGTCAAGACGATCCCCTACTCCCAGCTGATCCACGACGCGCGCAGCCAGCAGGTCGTCTCGGCCAGCATCAACAACGCGACGGGCGTGATTACCGGCCAGCTCACGAACGGGACGAACTACACCTCCAATGGCCCGGTGCCGACCCTGACCGATGAAGTCAACACCCTGCGCACCAACAATGTCACTGTCACCTTCGCCAACCCGTCGAGCTTCGCGTCGACCTTCCTGCCCTATCTCATCTGGATTCTGATCTTCGTTGGCTTCATGTTCTTCGCCGGCCGACAGGCCCGCGGTCAGATGAACGGCATGATGTCGGTGGGACGCTCCAAAGCCAAGCAGTTCGACCAGGACCGCCCCAAGACGACCTTCGCGGACGTTGCGGGCTACCTCGGGGTCAAGCAGGAGATCAGCGAGGTCGTGGACTTCCTAAAGAATCCCTTGACCTACAAGCAGATCGGCGCCCTGATCCCCAAGGGCATCCTCCTGGTGGGCCCGCCGGGTACGGGCAAGACAATGCTCGCGCGCGCGGTCGCCGGCGAGGCCGGCGTTCCCTTCTTCTCCGTATCGGGATCGGACTTCATGGAGATGTTCGTCGGCGTCGGCGCGAGCCGGGTTCGCGACCTCTTCGCCACGGCGCGCAAGCAGTCGCCGGCCATCGTCTTCATCGACGAGATCGACTCGATCGGCCGCAAGCGCGGCGCCGGCCTCGGTGGAGGCCACGACGAACGCGAGCAGACCCTCAACCAAATGCTCAACGAGATGGACGGTTTTGACCCCACCGAGGGCGTCGTGGTGATCGCCGCGACCAACCGCCCCGATGTCTTAGACCCGGCGCTGCTGCGCCCGGGCCGCTTCGACCGTCAGATCGTCGTTCCCCTGCCCGACCTCGACGAACGACTGCCCATCCTCGCGGTGCACGCCAAGGACAAACCCCTCGACCCCAGCGTCAGTCTGGAGATGGTCGCGCGCGGCACCCCCGGCATGAGCGGCGCCGACCTGGCCAACCTGGTCAACGAGGCCGCCCTGCACGCAGTGCGCCGCCACTCGGTCACCATCTCGATGGAGGACTTCGAGATGGCCCGCGACCGGGTGATGATGGGCCAGCTGCGCGACTCGATGGTCCTCACCGAGGACGAGCGCGAGCGCATTGCCTTCCACGAATCGGGCCACGCACTACTCGCCTACGTGCTCGACAAGACCGATCCACTACACAAGATCACAATCATTCCGCGCGGCATGGCCCTCGGTGTGACCATGACCCTGCCCGAGGAGGATCGCCACATCATGTCGCGCCAGCACCTCGAGGACTCGCTGTGCATGCGCATGGGTGGGCGCGTGGCCGAGCTCCTCGTCTACGGCGACCTTTCCACCGGCGCCGCCGACGACCTGCAGCGCAACACCGATCTCGCTCGTCGAATGGTGCGCGAATGGGGCATGTCCAAGGAGATCGGGCCGATGGCCTGGGGTTCGAACAACCAGGTTTTCCTAGGCGAGGACCTCATGCACACGCGCGACTACTCGGACCACACCTCCCAGATGATCGACGACGAGGTCGAGCGCATCCTGCGCGAGCAGGAGGCCCGCGCCATCGAGGTCCTCACACTGCACCGCCGTGGCCTCGAGGCCCTCACGCGCGCGCTGCTCGAGCGCGAGACGCTCGACGGCGAAGAGGCGGCCCAGCTCATCGACGAGGCGCACGGCGAGCCGGTCCACACCCGGGCCAACAAGACGGTGAGCAGCCTCACGTCGAAGTCTCCGCGCGTCGAGCCCGAAGTGCTCGCTCCGGCGCCGACCTGGCAGCCGCCGACCCTACCCGCCGTTTAGGGCTGAGGCCACCACCGGCCCGACGGGCGTCACGGGCAGAATCGTCGTCATCCTGACCAACCGGTCGCTCGTGATCAACAACGTCAGACCCTGCAGCTGGCGCAGCCCCGGCAGTAGCGCGCGCA
The DNA here is from genome assembly GCA_021790675.1 of Actinomycetes bacterium. Lineage (GTDB taxonomy): Bacteria > Actinomycetota > Acidimicrobiia > Acidimicrobiales > RAAP-2 > RAAP-2. The sequence continues at coordinate 7,362 of JAJYGN010000060.1, read as the reverse complement.
GGTCGCTCGACGTTCCCGCCGCCAGCGTCGCGCTGAAGGACGCCGACGTAGCGAGGTCGGTGGCGTGGATGTTCACCGCATGGGTTGAGGCGTTGGTGAGGACCGCTCGCGCGAAGCCCCGACCACTGAAGTCCGTGACGAGCCAGGTGCGCGAGAGCGGACCCGGCGCCGAGAGCCCGAGGCCCTTCTCACCCACCGCAAGGGCCGTGGCGACCGGTACGCTCGAGATGAGCGTCAGTGCGGCGAAGCCCGCCTCCGGGATTGCCGAGTTCGGGGTGATGGTCACGACGCCGCTGGCGTAGGCGGGAACTTCGACGCTCTCGGGGGCGATGTGGAAGGATCCCAGGGCGACCGCGACCGTGACCGACGCCGCCACGTCGTTGGGATTCGCGACGCGCACCTGGGCCCGGGTATTGGCCGCGGTTGTCACCAGCGGGAAGACAGCCTTGGTCGCTAAGACGTCCTGACCCACGTTGAACGACGCCGTGGTGGCCGACGTCTGCACACCCACGGCGACCACTGTGCCGCGTACGACGTTCACGTGGACGCCGACGTTGGCGGTGTCCACGATCTGGGTGGCTAGATTGACCGCGACCTCCGCGTGGGGGCCGACGGCCAGACCTTGGAAGGGCGCGGGCGCCGAGAAGCCACTGGATGTGACTGTCGTCACGTTCACGACCGCCGGGGTCGCAGAGGGGTTGAACAGGCTCACGAGGGCGCTCGATCCCACCAGGGTGTCAAATCCCGCCGCGTACCAGTCCGTCACTCCCCCGTCACTACAGGGCGCGACGGCCGTGTTCTGAGCTCCCACCTGCGCGCCCACCACGCCGCCGCCGCTGACCAGCGCGCTGACGCCGTAGAGGCTGCCCGGCACCCAGGCGGCTGGTGAGATGTCGATCGTAGCGTGCGCGGCCAACGCGACACTGCGCGCGGCGTGCGCCCCGGTGTTGGCGACCACCTCGACCGACAGGTGTCGCGGCTCACCGGTGAGATTGGTGAAGTCCACGTGCCCGCCGACGCCCGCACCGAGACCGGTGCAGTAGAGGGCCGTGGACTCGGCGTTCGCGGTGAAGTCGTTCGAGGATTCGCTGACCGCGTTGGTCGCGTGCAGGGTGCTGGCCGCGACTCCTGTGGCGACGAGCCCGAGCGCGAGGACAACCGCGGTGACGCGCGTCCTAGGCATCGTCGCGCCTCGCGTGTCGGGCAATGGCCAGACGCTGGTTGCGGAAGCGAAAGAGCCACTCGAGGCGCTGTAGCCAGCCAAAACCCAGCCAGACGACGGCCCACAGGCAGAGTGTGAAGCCGGCGAGGATCCCGTTGAAGGGGAAGCGGCGCACCACGAGCCGTCCGGTCGCGGGCCCCGAGCCCGACAGGCGGAAAGTGGCAACCCCGTCGGACACGACGCGCGTGACGCGCCGGCCGGGTACCTCGAGTGAGAAGGCGCTGGCCGGGCTCAGCGCCGCCACCACGGGCGAGCCGTTGAGTGCGAGAGGTCCAAAGAGATTTCCGGGCAGAGCGACTGGTGTCGCGGGACCCGACGGGGCCGTCGGCGCGCTTTGCGAGACGATGCCGTGGAACGCGGCGTCGGCGTAGATCGAGGCCGAGCGCGTGGCGAGCTCGAGCGAAAGGTCGCTCTGGCGCGCCAGAGCCACCGTGAGGCTCGCGGGCGCGTTGCGCTCGGGCGCGGACTGCACGCCAGTGATCTCGGGCGCGGCGCTGTTCAAGACGACGATCGAGGAGATCCCCGCGCTCGCGAGCAGCGCCCCGAGGCGCACGGTGCGCCCGGAGAGCGCCTCATCGAGCGCCACGGCGATGACCGAGGTGGGGCCGGTGCCCGGCGCGGCGAAGAGCGCGGCGCCCCCGGGCAGCCCGCTGAGCGACGTCGCCGCCGCCAAACCCGGCTCGACGCTGAAACCGGCCAGGGGCAGCACCGACGGGTCACCCAGCCACAGCACGCGGTAGTTGCTCACGCCCGGGGGCGCGAGAGCGCTCAGGGACTCGCTCACGCTGGTCGTGGGCAGATCGAAGCGCCCGCTGGCGACATTGAGAGCGAGTGGCACGATCGAGACGACCAGGAGCGTGATCATCACGCCGGCACCGATCTGGCGCCAACCGAAGGACACGTGTCGCAGGTCGAGCTCTATCGCCGCCACCCCGAGGCCGATGAGGCCCGCGAGCATGACGCCGTAGAGGGCGAGCAGGACGTCGACGTCGGGGGTGAAGGGCCCCATCCAGTGGCGCAGGCTCAAGGTCGCGAGGATGAGCGAAAGCGCGGCGATCGCCGCGAAGCGCGCGGCGATGAGACGCCGCTCGCCTCGGGCCAGCGCCAGCGTGATGAGCGCCGCCGCCGGAGCGAGCCACCCCCACCACGACATTCCGAAATACCCGTCGGCGCCGCGCGCCAGCTGCAGGAAGGACGGGCCGGACCAGGCGCCCCGGGCCAGGCCGAAGACCTCGAGCGCGCGGCGGCCCGCGAGGATGGTGTCAAGCGTGAGGGGCGCGAGGAAGATCGCCACGCTCACGAGCACCGAGGCGATCAGTCGCACCGGGTGCGCCTCGTCGTTGCGTCCCACCAACGTCGCCCCGAGAACGATCACGACCACCAAGACGAGGGTCGCCGGCGCCAGCGAGCTCATCGCGGCCACCAAGATCACCAGAATCATCCGCTGGCCGGCCTCGCTCGCGCGCCACCCCGCGACGCCGAAGCCGACCGACGCGCCCGGAGCCCGGCGAAAGCCCGCCACGCCGAGCAAGTCGAAGAGGCGCCGGACCACGAAGGGCAGGCCGGCCACGACCACCAGGACGTCGATGCGGCCCTGGTTGATCATGTTGAGAGCGAGGGACCCACCGAAGTACGCGACGACCGCGACCACCCGCGCGCGGTTCGAGACGCGGTCCTTCAACAGGCGCGCGACGCCCAGGGCGCCGAGGGGCACCGCGGCGATCAGCGCGAGGCGCGGCAGCATGCCCATGCGCCCCAGCACGAAGGTCCCCGCGAAGCCCAGCACGGCGTAGCCGGGCATCCCCGGAGCCGACGTGCCCGTGCCGGTGCTCGACCACGAGGCGAAGAAGTGCCGCCAGGTCGTCCACCACGAGTCGAGGGGGGTGAGCCGTCCCAACAGCGGCAGGTGCATCGCCACCAGGTTGCGCGAGCCCAGGGCCCAGAGCGCAATCATTACCGCCAGGACAGCGGCCTGGGAGCGGAATGACGTGAGCAGCCGCGAGGGGTGGCGCGACTGGGCGAGCGCCTCGCTCTCGGCGATCTCGTCGAACTCCTCGTTCTCGGCGAAGGCGGCGGCGAAGCCGACGCCCGCGTCCGGTCCCTCGTCGGGCGGGTTCTCCTCGGGGGGCAGGATGCCGCGCGCGCGGTCTAGGCCCTCGCGCACCAGGGTCACGGCGAACTTCTTCAGCCTCGTCGCCCCGCCGATCTGCAGCCGGTGCAGGTCGGCATCGGAGAGGACTCGCGTGCGAGAGCGCTCCCGGCGGCGCTCGCGGATGCGCTCGCGGTTGTGAAAGAGCCACCGCCACGAGCCCACGATGGCTCCCGCGCGGTCGGTGTCGCGCCCCAGCAGGGCCACCGCGAACTCCACCACCTCCATCGCGGCCAGCGTGAGAAGAGTGCGCGTCGTGTAGCGCTTGCCCCAGCCGGTGGCGACCACGAGGAGCTGGTGGCGGCGCTGAAGGTCCTTGCGGCTCGAGCGGCGCACGCCCTTAGCCGTGATCGGGCGCTCGCCGCGGGCGATCGACTCGCGGTGAGCCACCCGGGCGGCTGGCGCCACCACGATGCGCGCGCCGGCCACCTGAGCGCGCCAGCACAGGTCGAGATCCTCGCCCAAGGCCAGGATCAGGGGATCGAAACCTCGCAAGGTGGCAAAGAGATCGCCGCGCACCAGCGTGACGCCGCCGGGCGCCACGAAGACATCGCGTTCGAGGTCCTGCTGGCCGTGATCGATCTCGCCGGCCTCCACGCGCTCTTGAACCACCCCGAAGCGGTCGCTGTTTTGACCCACGTGCAGCAGGATCATCGGGTCGTCGTAGTCGACGACCTTGGGTGTCACGATGCCGGCGTTGGTGCGATAGGCCGACGCCACCATCTGGGTCACCGCGTCGGGATCGAGGCGCACGTCGTCGTGGCAGAACAGCAGGAACGTCGCGCCCTCGACCATCATCGCGGCCTCATTGCAGGCCGCGGCAAAACCCCGGTTCTCCTCGAGGTGCCGCACGAAGGCCCCCGGCGCGAGCGCGGCGACGCGAGCCGCAACGTTCTCGTGCTCGCCGTTGGCCACGACGAGCAGGCTGAGCTCGGGGTAGTCCTGGGCCGCCAGGGAGGCCACCGTGGCCTCCAGACCCGCCCCGGGGCCCGTCGTGACAACGACGGCGACGACGGCCGGGGCGCGGGACTCCATCAGACTCTCAAGGCTACTGTGCCCGACCGCGAGCCCCGGGGCGCGACGAACGTCTCACGACAGAGTTCCCGCGCGCCGACGCTCCTCAACATCCCTGATCACATCGTCCAGGGACTGGCTAAGGGTGATCACCGGCTCCCAGCCGGCGACGTCGTGGATCTTCGCGGCGCTGCCGCGCAGGATCGGCACCTCGACGGGGCGCAACAACGCGGGATCGACCTCGAAGGACACCTCAAGATCGAGGCGCTGCGCGAGCAGCGCGGCGATCGCAGCGAGCTCGACGTCGACTCCGCTGGCCACGTGGTAGATGTCGCCGGAACGACCGAATTCACTGACCAGCCGGTAGGCGCGCACCACGTCGCGCACGTCGGTGTAGTCGCGCCGGGCTCGCAGATCGCCCACCGCGATGGCCGACAGACCGCGCTCGCGCGCGTCGAGGAGCCGAGCGGCCAGCGCCGGCACCACGAAGCGCGTTGACTGGCCCGGCCCCAAGTGCGGAAAGGGCCGCACGATGAGAACGCGCTGGCCCTCGCGCGCGGCACGGCGTGCGAAGCCCTCGGCCTCGAGTTTGGATTGGGCGTAGGGGCTCGCGGGCGACGGCGGATGGGTCTCATCAAGCGGCAGGTCCGCCTCGTCAACCACCCCGTAGACGTCAGCCGAACTGACGACCACGGTCGCGCACCCCTCGATCTCGCGCGCCGCGTCGAGCACGTGATGAGTGCCGAGCACGTTGACGCGCGTGAAGGCGATCGGTTCCTTCCACGAATCCGCCACGCTCGAGAGCGCGGCCAGGTGATAGATGACTTCGGGCGCGGTCGCGTACACGACGTCGCGCACGGCGGCGGCGTCGGTCACGTCACACTCGGCGTCCACCACGGTCACGGTGTCGCCCTGGGCGCGGGCGTACGCCGCGAGGTGACGTCCGACGAAGCCGTCCCCGCCCGTGATGAGCGCACGCATCACGCCCGCGCCGCCAGGTCGTAGGCCTCGAGGTGGCGCGCGATGCTCGCCTCCCACGTGTAGCGCTCGGCGTGGCGCCGGGCATCGGGCGCGCGGGCGGCCCTCGCACCAGCGTCGAGGTCGTTGGCGGCGACGAGCGCGGCCGCGAGCGAGGCGACGTCGCCGGCCTCGGCGAGTAGCGCGTGGCCGCCCGCGACCTCCTCCATGACCGTGCCCGCGCTCGTCACGACCACGCCGCCACAGGCCAGCGCCTCGAGGACGGGCAGGCCGAACCCCTCGGCCCACGAGGGATAGGCCACGCAGCGCGCACGACGCATCAGCGCGGGCAGCACCGCCTGATCGACGTAGCCCAGGCGCCGGATGCGCTGTCGCGAGCCGGCGCGGCGCACGACCTCGGGGGTCTCGCCCCAGCCCGCCTTGCCCGCGATCCACAGTTCGAGTTCGGGACGGTCCCTGGCTACCTGGTCGAACGCCTCGATCAGCACGTCGAGGCCCTTGCGCGGTTCCAGGGTGCCGACGAAGAGAACGTAGGCGGCGTCGCCCGCGAGCCCCGCCCGCTCGAAGGTGACGGCGTCGTCGACGTCAACGAGCGAGAACGCCGTGAGGTCGACCCCGTGGGGGGCGATCACCACCGGAGCGTGCCCGGGCAGGAGCTCGTCGATGAGACGAGCCGTGGCGTCACTCACCGCGATGAGAGCCGCGGCGTTCGCCGCCGAGTAGCGAATAGCACGCTGAAAATAGGCAACCTTGGCGCGCTCGTGCCACTGGGGATGGGTGAAGAACGTCAGGTCGTGAATCGTTACGACTGACGGTGTCGCACCGCGGTGGGGCATTGTGTAATGCGGTCCGTGCCACACGTCAACGCCACGCGCCACCTCACTCGTGCCCAGACGCCAGGCCTCGTACCAGAGTCGAGTAGCGCGGCCCGTGGGCACGAGACCCACCACCGGCGCGCCCGACCAGGCGCGCCAGCGCTCCTCGTCGCCGCGTCGCGACACCAGGGTCACGTCAGGTCCACTGTGCGCCAGCCGCTTGGCGATCTCTACGACGTAACGCCCGGCGCCCGTGAGCTGCGCGGGGACCGCCGACACGTCGAGGGCGACTCTCACTGCCACCCCACCACGTGGTCGCGAGCCGAATTGACCCACGTCAGGTCGGACACCGCGCCGTGACGCCGGGCGCGGGCGGTCGCGTCGTCGCTCTCGTCGAGGGCGCGCACCAAACCGTCGGCGATCGACTCTACGTCCAGGGGGTCGACGCGCACCACGGCGTCGATCCCGGCCACGCTCGGACAGTCCGCGCTGACCACGACGCGCGTCCCGGCGAACAGGGCCTCGACCGGTGGGAGTCCCCAACCCTCGGCGAGGGCCACGTAGGCCATCACCGTCGCGTCGCGCAGTAAGCCCTTGACGAGCGCTCGGCTCAGGGGCCCGAGCACGACCGCGTCCGCGGTGTCCACGGCCCCCCAGCCCGTCGGTCCCACCAGCACCAGGGGACCGAGGTCGCCGCGTCGGCCCCGCGCGACGGTGTGGGCCTCGACGAGGCGCGCGATGTTCTTGCGCGGTTCGCGCGTGCCGACGTAGAGCGAGAAGGGACCAGTGACACCCGCGTGCGACAGCACCGCCGCCACGGCGGCGCTATCGGCGGCCGGTGTCGCGTCATCCACGCCGAGACGCACGGAGTGCAGACGCGACGCGGTGAAGCCCTCGGCGAGGAGCCGCTCGCTGAGCCCAGGCGAGGAAACCATGACGCGAATGGCCTCGCGTGAGCGCACGAGACGCAGGCGACCCTCGTGGAAGCGCACGCCGCGCGCGGTGGTCGCCTCGGGTCGATCGCGCCAGAGCAGGTCATGCACGGCAACCGAGTGGATCGCGCCGCGCCGACCCCCGGCGAAGGGTCCCGCCAGGGACGTCGCGTGCACCACGTCGGCGTCGCCGGGCACTCCGATAGGGGCCAGGCGCCACAGACGGGTGAGCGCCGTGACGTCCAAGGGGAT
>JAJYGN010000038.1 GCA_021790675.1 Actinomycetes bacterium | reverse complement strand
GACGCTCTTCTACGTCAAGGTCGGCCTGGCTCTGACCTTCGGCGCGATCTTCTTCGCCTTGATGTGGGGCAACCTCCTTCTCACGGATCGATTCGGCGCGCGTGATCTCACCTTCGAGCCCGAGGACGAGGTGGTGCGGCGATTCCAGAACGCTGTTCGTCCCCACGCTGGACGCATCTACGCGGTCATCTCTTTGATCATGGGAGTCGTCGCCGGGCTCAACGCGTCAGGAGAGTGGCAGAAGTATCTCCTCTTCGCCAACCGCCAGCCCTTCCACCAGACCGACGCACTCTTTCACAAGGATCTGGGTTTTTACATCTTCACCCTGCCCTTTGTGTCCTTCGTCGTGACGTGGCTGCTGGTGTCGCTCGTCGTCATTCTCATCGTGACGACGGGTTTCCACTATCTCAATGGCGGGATCCGTGCCGCGCGCACCACTCCGCGCGTTGCCCCCCGCGTGAAGGCCCACCTCTCAGTGATCGGCGCAGGGATCGCCCTCATGAAGGCCGCGGGTTACGTTATCGCCAAGTGGTCCCTCGTCAACTCGACCAACGGCTACGTCCAGGGCGCCAGCTACACCGACGTCCACGCGCGCATGCCCGCGCTCACCATTCTCTTCTTCTTGTCCCTGGCGGCCACCGTCATCCTGCTCGTGAACGTGCGCCTGCGCGGCTGGTCGCTGCCGGCGGTTGCCGTGGGACTCTGGGCGTTCGTCGCCCTGGTGATCGGCGTGCTCTATCCGACCATCCTCCAAGCGCTGAAGGTCAGCCCCAACCAGGGCACGCTGGAAGCGCCCTATATTCAGCGCAACATCGAGGCGACGAGGTCGGCCTTCGGGCTGAACCAGGTGATGTATCACACGTTCGCCGGAGCGACCACCATCAGCCAGTCCCAGATCAACGCCGACAAGGCGACGCTGAGCAACATCCGACTGTGGGATCCGGCCAATAACATCTCGCTGGTCACGCTGACGCGCCGCCAGTCGATCCGCTCCTACTACACCTTCGCCTCGCTGGCGGTGGACCGCTACGTGATCAACGGCAAGTTGACCCCGGTTCTCATCGGCGCGCGACAACTCAATCCCGCGAACCTGCCGTCGCCGTCGTGGGTGAACAATCACCTGCAATACACGCACGGCATCGGCGCGGCGGTGATCGCCGCCAACCAGGCCGATCCCTCCACGGGCAACCCGGTACTCGTGGTCTCCAACGTGCCCCCGGTCTCGAGCGGGGGCATGCCGGTCCTCACCCAGCCCGACATTTACTTCGGTCTGAACAACCCCGGCTGGGTGGTGGCTAACACCAAGCAGCCCGAGCTCAACTTCCAAGTCACCAGCGGGCCCAACGCGGGCCAGCCGGTCGAAAGCCACTACGCCTCGACCGGCGGCGTGCGAATCGGCAACTTCCTACGGCGTTTCGCGCTGGCGCTGCGCCTGGGCGACTTCAACTTCCTCATCTCGAACCAGATCACCCCCAACAGCCGGGTGATGTTCGTGCGCGACGTGCGGGCGATGGCCCAAAAGGCGGCGCCCTTCCTCTCGTTCAACTCCCAGGTCTATCCCGTCATCGCCGACGGAACGATTCAGTACGTCCTCGACGGATTCACGACGACGGACCAGTATCCCTACAGCCAGAACGCCTCGAACCTGACGATCAACGAGGGCGGCCTGCCCTACAGCTTCAACTACGTGCGTGACTCGGTCAAGGTCGTCATCAACGCCTACAGCGGATCGATGAAGTTCTACGCGGCCGACCCCAACGACCCGATTCTCAAGGCCTACCGTTCGGCGTTCCCCACGATGTTCCAGCCCATGAGCGCCATGCCGGCCGAGATACTCAGCCACATGCGCTATCCCGTCGACCTGTTCGGCGTTCAGGCCGCGGAACTGGGCCGCTATCACATCACCAGCGCGAACGCCTTCTACACCGCGTCGGACCGCTGGGAGGTCTCCCCGACGACGGGCGCCGGCGGCCCGAGTCAGTCCCTCGCCCAGACCGCGGTGACGAACTCGGCGGGCAACGTCATCTCCTCGGCGCTCTCGCCGATGTCGCCGGTCTTTCAGGTGGGCTCGTTGCCCATGGCCAACAAGCAGCAACTCCTCGAGTCGATCGCCTTCGTACCGGCGGGCAACTCGGCGACGGTCCAGGGCCTCACCGCCTTCATGATGGCCACCAGCGATCCGAAGGACTACGGGCAGCTCAACCTCTACGAGACCCCGCGCTCGAGCCTGGTGATCGGCCCGGTCCAGGCCGACTCGGAGATCCAGGCGAACACGGACGTTTCCTCTCAGATCACCTTCTTCGACCAGCACGGCTCCAGCGTCCTGCTGGGTAACAACCTGATGGTGCCGCTCGACCAGAGCGTGCTCTACATCCGGCCCCTCTACGTCACCTCGGTGTCGAACCCGATGCCGCAGCTCAAGCGCGTGATCGCCGTCTTCAACCAGGATGTGGCCATCTCGCCGACCCTGTCTGGGACGCTGTCCAAGGTGCTCGGGGCCAACATCTCGTCCTCGGGTGGCACCGGTCCGACGCCGCCGTCGAAGTCTGGCCAGAGCGCTCAGTACTACCTGAAGCAGGCGGCGAGCGACTGGGCGTCCGCCCAGTCGGCCCTGGCCGCAGGCGATTTGGGTCGTTACCAGGCTTTTGTCGACGCTATGAACCACCAGATCCAACTTGCCCAGAAGGCGCTGGGCGCCGCCGGCTAGGGGCAGAGTCGCGCTCAGTTTCCTGAGAATTTGGGCTGATTTGTCTCAGAATTGGCAAAGAGTTGTCAGAGATTTGTTGGTAGGTTGACCTCACCTCACGGGATTTTCCCCGATTGAGGGCGGCGGGGGGGACGCTATGCAACTGCCACGATCGGTGGCGGCGAACCTGGCTTCCCGGCGCGCGCGACACGTTGCGCCGTGGGTCACAGTTCGTCGTTTGACCCTGGCCGTCCTCTTGTGTGCCTCGGCGGCGATCGTGCCGGCCGCGGCGGGTAGCGCCCACGGCGGTGGCAAAGGTGGCCCCCACGGTACGGGGGGACCCGGTGAATCGGGCGGCTCCGGCGGATCGGGGAGCTCGAGCTCGGGCGGCAGTTCGGGCGACACCTCCGACGGTTCGCCGGTTACCGTGACCTGGCTCTCTGCGCCCACGGTGACCTACCCCAATGCGTACACACCGGTAGCAACCGCCAGCGCCGGGACCGTGACGTACGCCATCACGGGCACGAACACCGCGGGTTGCTCGTTTGCGTCGAGTGGCTTTAGCTACCGTCAGGTCGGCAGTTGCGTGATCACCGCGACGGCCAGCGCGACCTCGACGACTGACGATGATCACGACGGCACCACCTCCGCGTCGGCGAACCTCACGCTGACCGTGAACCCCGGGTCACGAACCATCTCGCTCATCGTCCCATCAAGCGCCACCGTCGGGACACGTGTCACGCTGTCGGCGACAGTCTCGAGCGGATCGGGCACCATCACGTACTCTCTCGCGAGCGGTTCAGACTCGGGCTGCACGATCGTCAATTCTGACCAGGTGACCGAAGATGTCGCGGGAAAGTGCGTGGTCATCGCCACCGTCGCTGCTGACGGGAACTACCTCGGCGCGACATCTGATCCCGCCACCGTCACGTTCCACGCGTTGCCGCCGCCGCCCGTGGTCTCGCCGCCACCGCCACCGCCGCCCGCGGTCGTGCCTCCGACGACGACCACGACGACAACCACGATTCCCCGGCACCTGACCATCACCGCGTCCTCGCAGAGCGTGAAGAAGGGCCAGCCGATCCACACGAGCGTGTCGGTGTCCGGAGCGCAGTCCGGTGACACGGTCCGTGTCACGAGCGTGACGCTGACCTATACGGGAATCGGGGGAACCTCCTATGGTCCCAATAGCGCGCCACCGAGTCAGGTCGGCGTGTACGCGGTTACGCCGTCGCGAGCGACGATCTCGGTGACACCCTCCTCGGACGCCCAGCGCTACTCCGGCACCTTCCTCTACGTCGCGGGAACTCTGCAAATCGACCCGCCCGACCTCGTGATAAAGGCCGCGCCGCCCAAGCTCTCGCCGACGCGGGTTCTCGCGATCAAGCCCTTCGCGGAGGGCTCCTACGCGCTGAATCGCAAACTGATCAAGCAGGTCGCGCGCCTCGCGCTCGTGATCAAGCGCGGCAAGTACCACAGTGTGGCGCTCACCGGATTCACGGACAACGTGTTCACTCCGGCCTTTAACGTGGTGCTCAATCAGCGTCGTGCGGCCGCGGTGCAGGCGCGCCTCAGATTCGACCTGGTGCGCCTGCACGTGAAGAACGTGAAAATATCCATCGTGACGTCCTTTAGCGTCCAGTTGGTCTCGACCAACACGACCGCCAAGGGCCGAGCGCAGAACCGCCGCGTCGTCGCGGTGCTGCGGGCTCTCTAGATATACGTGGCGACCACGCGTCGGCGCCGCCGCGCGATTCGACTCATCGCGGGTGCCCTGGTGGGCACGGCGCCGTTGGGTCTCGCCTTCAGCGCACAGGCCACCCCCGGACTGTTGGCGGCGGGCACCGTGGTGGTGACCAACCTCGACACCAACTCGATCGCGATCATCGCGCCGGTGACCCACCACGCCACCTCGGTGGTCGGCCACGGACTCAACGGGCCCCTCGGCGTGGCGATCACACCCAACGGGCGCACCGCCTACGTGACTAACTCCTTGGGCAACACGATCGTTCCGGTGAACCTGGCCGCGGGGTCGGTAGGAACACCCATTCGTGTGGGGAGCGGGCCGGCCGCCATCGCGATCTCGCCGACGGGCCACACGGCGTACGTGTCGAACTTCAACGACAACACCGTCACGCCGGTCTCTCTCACGGGCACGCCCGTCGCTCACAAACCCATACACGTCGGTTTCGGACCGTGGAGCATCGCCGTGACCCCCAACGACGCGATGGTGCTGGTCTCGAACTCCGAGGGTCACAGCCTCTCGGTGATCTCGGTGGCCACCCGCAAGGTCACGAATCTCGCCATCGGCGGCCGACCTCAGGCGATCGCCCTCGCACCCGATGGACGCCACGCCTACGTGGCCGACGGCCAGTCGATCACAACGATCAACCTGTCGGCGACGACGGCCTCGGTCGGGACCGTCATCCCCGTCGCCGGAGGGCCGGTCGGCATCACGATCAGCCCTGCGGGCCAGCGTGGCTACACCGCGAACTCCAACAACACCGTCTCGATCATCTCGCTGAGTTCGAACAGGGCGGCGACGACGTCGGTGGCGGTGGCGAACCTGAGCGAACCCGACGGCATCACGCTTTCGCCCAACGGCCACGTGGCCTACGTGGCGAGCGCCAGCGACGTCGTGGCGCCCATCGATCTCGCGGCCACGCCGATCCGACCCATGACCCCGATTGCCGTGGGCAGTCCCTCCTTCGGCATCGCCGTGGTGCCCGACCAGGCGCCGATCGCTTCGCTCACAGTCACCGCGGCCAAGGCCGGTCACGCGACGCTGCTCAACGCATCGGGGTCGGTCGCACCCAACAGTTCGATTCGCAGCTACCACTGGGTCTTCGGCGACGGCACATCGGCCACGACGACGACCCCGACGATCACCCACGTCTACTCCCACGGGGGCGTCTACAACGCGGCGGTGATTGTCACGACGGTGAACGGGACGTCGACCGAGACAACGTTCACGGGCCAGGTCGTGGGCAACCATGGCAACGCCTCGGCCCAGGCGCAGACCACGTTCAAGGTTCCCTCGGCCCTGCAGCTCACGCCAGCTTCGGGCACCCCGGGCAGTGCGGTGAAACTCGTGGACAACACCGTCACGCACTCGTGCAATCCGGCCTACGTGTTCTTCGACAAGAACCTGATCGCGACCTCGGCGGTCGACAACCACGTCGTGAGCATTACGCGCCTTGTCATTCCTGGCAACGCATCGGTGGGTAGTCATCACATCTCCTTGTCCTGTAGCACCACCCTGGTGCCCGTCGTGACCGCCAACTTCCACGTGAGCGGAGCCGCGAACCATCTGACGGAGTTCTCCGTCGCGATGCCCAGCCCCGGCCAGCTCGCCCACCACCTGGCGGGTGCAGGCGGCATCTCCATCGGACTCATGCTGCTGGGTCGTCTCATCGCGGCGGGCTTTCCCAGCGAGTGGCTGGATCGCACCTACGAGCACAACCGTCAGCGAATCGGGGCGCGGCTGCGCCGGCGGTTCCAGGCGCTCTTCTACGACCCGAGCCGGCCCCGCTCGATGCGGCGGCGCATCGCGGGCGGCACCGTGATCTTCCTCGCGTTCATGGGTGCCGGCGGACTGATCAACTCTTTCCTCGATCCCGCTTTCACCTTGGATCGGGCGTCGCTCTGGCTCTTCTTGGGCCAGTCACTCGGCATCGGCTTTGTGACCCTGGCCTCGCAGCTGCCGGTGGCGATCTCTGGGTGGCGCCGCCATCGCCAGGTCCATCTTCAGGTGTTGGCCGGGGGCATGGTTATCGCGGTGGCCTGCGTGGCGACCTCGCGCCTGGTGGGCCTGGCGCCGGGCTACTGCTACGGCCTCATCGCGTCGTTCTTGATCGTGCCTGGGACCTCGATGAAGGAGGAGGGGCGACTGCACTTCATTGCCTCTCTCACGGTGCTGGTCGCGGCGACGACGGCCTTTTTTCTCGCGGTGCCCGTGTTCCACACTGCGACCCAGACGAACCCGTCGCCGTGGCTGCTCATCTTGACCCCGGCGCTCGACTCGATGTTCCTCGCGGGATTTGCGAGTCTCGCCTTCGGCATGTTCCCCCTGCCCTTCCTGCCCGGTCGCCACGTGGCCAAGTGGAACGAGACGCTGTGGCTGCTGGTGAGCGGTCTAGGGCTCATCGGCTTCGTTGGCGTGCTGCTGAGCCCGGGTAGCGGCAGCGAGTCGGAACTTCAGCACGTTGGCCTGGTGCCCATTCTCACCGGATTTGGCATCTTCGCGGCGATCTCGGTGGGCTTCATGGTGTATTTTCGCATGCGCCCCTCCGACTCGGCTGAAGGGGCCAAAGAGGCCGAAGAGACCGAGGAAGCGCAAGAAGTTCAAGGGTCGGGACACACCCACTTAGGAGGGGATGATGGTAATCGAGTGTCAGAGGCTGGTGTGGCCGACTAGACACGAGCGGTTGATAGGGAGCCGCCTGATACACTGACTTCGCCCATCGCGGGGTGGAGCAGTCTGGTAGCTCGTCGGGCTCATAACCCGAAGGTCGCAGGTTCAAATCCTGCCCCCGCCACTAAGTAGTCCATAAACGAAGTCGAAGGCCCAGGGAAATCCTGGGCCTTCGTCCTGTCCGGAACGGACTCCGTCGCGCAACTAACCCGCAAAGGTCCTCGACATCCGCATGTCCACTGTGTGACCTCGGTCGCGAGTCTGCCGAGGATGGATTTGCTGGGCGCTCGGGTTCACGTTGGGCCACGAGGGCACGCCCTTCGCGAGTGGTCCACCTTTGACATCCAACTTACATACTTCTGGTAGTATTGAAGTATGAAAATTAGCATGAGTTTGCCGGACGAGGATGTTGCCTTCCTCGACGCGTACGCCACCGAGAAGGGACTTCCTTCTCGCTCGGCTGCACTACATAAGGCTGTTCGACTGCTCAGAGCGACGGGCCTCGGGGCTGCTTACGAGAGTGCGTGGGCCGAGTGGCCAGTCGAGGACCAACAGCTCTGGGATTCGACCGCCTCAGATGGACTGCGCTAGTGCGCCGAGGTGAAATCCACGTGGTCAACCTAGAACCCGCGAAGAGCGGAGAGGCCAACAAGCGACGACCTGCC
>JAJYGN010000025.1 GCA_021790675.1 Actinomycetes bacterium | reverse complement strand
TCATGCGTCGAGACGGCCATCTCGCCTTCGCCCCCAACCTGCAAAGCGCGTCGGGCGCGGACCTCGGGGCCCTCGTGGGCGAGTCGTTGGGCAACCCGCACGTGCGGGTCGAAAACGACGCCAACTGCGCGGCCCTGGCCGAACACGAGTGGGGGGCCGGTCGCAACGTGAACGACTTCGTGATGGTGACCCTCGGCACCGGCATCGGCGGTGGAGTGATCGCCGATGGCCAGCTGGTCCGGGGTCACAACGGGTTCGCCGGCGAAATTGGCCACATGGTGGTCGAGGCGCACGGCGCGCCGTGCCGCTGCGGGGGGCACGGCTGCTGGGAGCGCTACGCCTCGGGGGGCGGGCTCGCGCGGTTGACGACCATCGCCGCCCTGGCTGGGCGGTTGCCCTCGCTGGTCGCGACGTCTGGCGGGGCCGAGCTCGTGCGGGGCGAGGACGTGACCGCGGCGGCGGCGGCGGGTAGCGCCGAAGCCGAGGCGGTCATCGACGAACTGGGCTGGTGGCTGGCCCTGGGCTTGGCGAACCTCGTGGCGATCCTCGACGCTGGCCACTTCGTGATCGGTGGCGGCCTCTCGCAGGTCGCCGACCTCTTCTTGCCGAGTGTGCATCGCTACCTCGCCGAACTCGTCGAGGGGTTCGCCGACCGCGAGCCCATCACGGTCGTGTCTTCCATGTTCGCCGGCCGTTCGGGCGCGATGGGCGCGGCTCTCGTGGCGATGGGGCGCGATTCGTGAAGGTCGGGGTCCTGCTGCCCACGTTCCAGACGAGTGCGGTACCGGCGCACGAGGCGGCTCAACGGGCCGCCGATGCCGGTCTTGACGGTGTCTTCGCCTACGACCACCTGTGGCCCATGGGCTCGCCGCAGCGACCGGCGCTCGCCCCCTTCCCCGTGCTGGCGTCGATCGCGGTGCGCCACTCCTCACTGACCGTGGGACCGCTCGTGGCGCGCGTGGGACTCGTGAGCACCGCGCACCTCGTCTCGGCCTTCACCACGCTCGCCGCCCTCGCGCCGGGACGGGTGATCGCGGCGATGGGCACCGGTGACCGGCTGTCGGCCAATGAGAACCTGGCCTACGGCCTGCCCGTGCTCGACGCCGACGAGCGGCGAACCCTCCTCGGCGAGGCCGCTCGCGAGCTCGCGGCAACGATGCCGGTGTGGATCGGCGCCGGCGCGCCCGCTACCAACGCCCTCGCGCGCGAGCTCGGGGTGACCGTCAATCTGTGGAACGCCGGGGTCGCCGCCCTCGAGCAAGAGGCCGCGATCGGTCCGGTCTCGTGGGCCGGTCCGGTCCCGTCGCCACCGTCGCGAACGGGCGAACTGCTCGACGACCTCGCCCGCGCCGGTGCGACCTGGGCGGTCCTCGGCGCGGACCTCGACCTCGATGCCTTTCGCGAATGGCGTGCGTCGGGCTGAAAAAGTATGGTTCACCAATGGAGTTTCGTCGCATTACTGGTTTGCCACCGTACGTGTTCGCACAGATCAATGGCCTGAAGGCGACCGCCCGAGCCGCCGGACGCGACGTCGTCGACTTCGGATTCGGCAACCCCGACCTTCCCAGCCCCGACGTCGCCGTCGAGAAGCTGGCCGAGGCCGCGCACAATCCCAAGAATCACCGCTACAGCGCCAGCCGAGGCATTCCCAACCTGCGAGCCGCGATGGCCACGCGCTATCGCGAGCTGTTCGACGTCGAGCTCGATCCCGAGACCGAAGTAATCACCACCATCGGGGCCAAGGAGGGCCTGACGCACCTCATGTGGGTGCTGCTCGGGCCCGGTGACAGTGCCCTCGTGCCCACGCCGAGCTACCCGATCCACCTCGCGGGTCCGGGCTTTGCCGGGGCGACGGTGATTCCGGTGCCGATCGTGGACCCCGCGACGAGCGATCGCGACCCCGGCGACGACTTCTTTGACGCGCTAGCCGAGGCGTGGCAGCGCGCCGAGGTGAAGCCCCGGGTCGTGATCGCCTCGTTCCCGCACAACCCGACGAGCGCCTGCGTCGACCTCGGCTTCATGACGCGACTCGTGGACTTCGCCCTCGAGCACGAGATGATCATCTGTCACGACTTCGCCTACGCCGACCTGGGATTCGACGGCTACCAGCCGCCCTCGATCCTCCAGGTGCCCCGAGCCAAGGAGTGCGCCGTCGAGCTGTACACGTTGACCAAGTCGTTCTCGATGGCGGGATGGCGCGTCGGGTTCCTCGTCGGCAACGCCGCGGTGGTCGCGGCGCTGACCAAGCTCAAGAGCTACCTCGACTACGGGACGTTCCAGCCGGTCCAGATCGCGGCCATCGTTGCGATGAACGAGGCGAAGGACTATCCCAACACCCTGCGCACGATCTACCAGTCCCGGCGTGACGCGCTCATCGAGGGGCTCGGCCGCGTGGGCTGGCCGGTGGTGGCCCCGCGGGGCTCGATGTTCATCTGGGCCCCGATCCCCGAGCCCTATCGCGACATGGGCTCGCTCGCCTTCGCAACCAAGCTCATCGAAGAGGCCGACGTCGCGACGAGTCCCGGGGTGGGCTTCGGCGCGGGCGGCGACGGTCACGTGCGCTTCGCGCTCATCGAGAACGAGGCCCGTACCCACCAGGCGATCCGCTCGCTGCGTCGGGCGCTGCCCGAGCTGCGCGGCGATTAGGGCCGAGCCGCCCCGGGGACGTCCACGCGCACGGACTCGATGGCCGCGAAGCGGGTATCGGCCGCGTGGAAGCGACTGCTCGTCGGCGCGGTCATGACGTAGAGCGACGATCCATCGTCGCCGCCCAGGGCGCAGGCGAAGGCGGTCTGGGTGGTCGTCGCGGTTGCCGTGACCTCGCCGCCCTCGCGCACGCGCTGGCACGCGTTCGTGGCGGCGTTGGCGAACCAGACCTGCCCCTCGGCATCGAGGCAGATGCCGTCGGGCGCCGCGAACTCGAGCGTGGCCCAGACCCGCCGGTCGTGCAGCGTGCCGTCCTCGGCGACCGTGAAGGCCGTGAGCCGGCCAGCCAAGGTTTCGGCGATGATGAGCGTGGAGCCGTCGGGCGTGATCACCGCGCCGTTGGGGAACGACAAATCGGGCACGACCTGGCGAACTGATCCGTCGGGTGCGAGCACGACGAGGTTGGTGGTGGGCGGCGGCGCCGCGAAGAGGCCCTCGAAGCCGGAGCGTTCGACGACGTCGTCGAGGTCGAAGCCAAAGTTGCCGACGTAGGCGACACCGCTCGCCCCGGTCGTGAGGTCGTTGGCCCAGAACCCGCAGTACGGGCTGATGTCGGCGTGTACCGCTGTCCCCGATGGGCCGACGCGCACTACGAGGTGGTCGGTCATCGACACGTAGAGCTGGTCACCGTCGGGCAGCCAGGCGAGTCCCGACGGCTGGCCGGGGACCTCGTAGGCCAACCGCTCGTCACTCCCGTCGGGCGCGACGCTGAAGACGCCGTGGCGGTAGAAGTCGCTGAACCAGAGCCGGCCCTCGCGCCACCGGGGACTTTCCCCGAAGGCCAGTCCATCGTGAATCCGCGTGGTCGCATACATCGGCACGATCCCCTCCAGTTGATTTGGCTACTCAGACGCGCTCGACGGCCCGTCTCCAGGAACGATAGGTCTCGTCCAGGGTTCGTGGATCTGCTGGTTCGAAGCGCCGCTCGGCGCGCCAGTAGCCGGCGAGCGTCTCGAGCGAGGGCCAGAGTCCACAGCTCAGTCCGGCCAGGGTGGCGGCACCGCGAGCGGTGGCCTCCAGGGTCGCACTGCGAACGACGGGTAGGCGACAGCCGGTGGCCTGGAGTTCGAGCAGGAGGTCCATCCTCGCCGCCCCGCCATCGGCGCGCAGTTCGAAAAGCGTGAGTCCCGATGACCCGAACGCGTCGATCATCGCGCGCACCTGGTGCGCGAGGGCTTCGACGAGGGCTCGTGCGATGTGGGCTCGCCCGGCCGCCTGGCTCAGGCCGATGATGGCGCCGCGCGCCTCCGGACGCCAGAACGGCGAGCCGAGGCCGGTGAAGGCGGGCACCACCTGGACTCCCGCCGCGTCGGCGACGCTGCGCGCCAGCGTCTCGAGGTCCGACGCCGCGGCGATGAGGCCCAGCTCGTCGCGCAACCACTGGATCGCCGCACCCGCGACGAAGGCCGAACCCTCGAGGGCGTAGGTCGCTGGACCAAAGGCGCCGAGGTCCCAGGCGACCGTCGTCAGCAGTCCCTCGACGACGGCGGGCACCGCGTCGCCGGCGTTGGCCATGACGAAGGCGCCCGTGCCGTAGGTCGCCTTGACGACGCCGGCGGCGAACCCCGCTTGGCCGAAGAGTGCCGCCTGCTGGTCACCGAGCATGGCGGTGATCGGGACGCCCGCCAGCTCGGGCAGTACCGAGGGGTCGACGGTGCCGAAGGATGACGCTGACGGTCGTATCGGAGCGAGGAGATCGACGGGGACCCCGAAGATCGCCGCCAGGGAGCTCGACCAGTCGAGGGTGGCTAAGTCCATGAGCATCGTGCGCGACGCGTTCGATGGCTCGGTGGCGAGCGAGCCCCCTTCGACGTTGCCACTCAGCCACCAGAGCAGCCAGGTGTCAACGGTGCCCAGGGTAGGTGCGAGCGCGCCGTCGAGGACCCCGCGCTCGAGCAGCCAGGCCATCTTGGTCGCCGAGAAGTACGGGTCGATGACGAGACCGGTCGCCGCCCGCACCGCGGGCTCGGCACCCGCGGCGCGAAGCTCGTCGCACTGGGTCGCCGTGCGCCGGTCCTGCCAGACGATGGCGGGGTGCAGGGGGGCAGCACGCTCGCGGTCAAAGGCGACGGTCGTCTCACGTTGATTGGTGATGCCGATCGCCATGACGCGATCGCCGCGCGCTTGGACCTCGAGGGCGACCTCGCGCAGGGTCTGGACCGACAGCGCGGCGATTTCGGCAGCGTCGTGCTCGATCTCCCCGGGGCGGGGAAAGTGCTGGGTGAGCTCCCGGTAGGCTGTCGCGACGACTGCGGTGGTGGGGGAGAAGGCCGCTGCGCGCACGCCCGTCGTACCGGCGTCCAAGGCGAGAACGAGGTCCATTGGGGTCAGGCTAGCCAGCCGACCAGGGGTCGCCAGGGTGGCGCTGGTCGAAAGGCCAGTAATCGCACGGTTCGCGAAGAATAGTGAAAAATTAGGTTGACGCCATGTAGTTACAGTGCTGTAATTACACAGCATCTTGCGTCGAACAGTGGAGCAACCACAACATATTGTGGTTTAAGGGAAGTCTTCGGGCGAACCGGCTCCCAGCGGCGTCAAGGCGCGTGGTGTCGGATACGTATAGGAAAAGAGTAAGTGACATGGCTATCGCTCCGCAACGGCTCGGTATTGGACTTCGGCGTTTCTTCACCGCCGACGACCGTCATCCCTACGATCAGGTGACCTGGGATCGTCGTGACGCGCGCATCTCGAACTTCCGCGACGGATCGGTCGCCTTCGAGCAGTTGGGCGTGGAGGTGCCCTCGACGTGGTCGTTCAACGCCACGAACATCCTCGCCCAGAAGTACTTCCGCGGCACCTTGGGAACCCCGGAGCGCGAGACCAGCCTCAAGCAGGTGGTCGACCGCATCGTCGACACCATCACCGCCTGGGGCGTGGAGGGCGAGTACTTCGTCGACGAGGAGGAGGCCGAGGCCTTCCGCGCCGAGCTGAAGTTCCTGCTCATCACCCAGCGCGCGGCGTTCAACTCGCCGGTGTGGTTCAACATCGGCGTCAAGGGCGTGCCCCAGCAGGGCAGCGCCTGCTTCATCCTGGCCGTTGAGGACTCGATGCGCTCGATCCTCAACTGGTACACCGAGGAAGGCATCATCTTCAAGGGCGGCTCGGGCGCCGGCGTCAACCTCTCCAAGATTCGCGCGAGTGCCGAGTTGCTCGACGGCGGTGGCACCGCCAGCGGTCCCGTCTCGTTCATGCGCGGCGCTGACGCGTCGGCGGGCACCATCAAGTCGGGTGGCAAGACCCGGCGGGCCGCGAAGATGGTCATCCTTGACGTGGACCACCCCGACGTCGAGGAGTTCATCTGGTGCAAGGCCCAGGAGGAGAAGAAGGCGCGAGTCCTGCGCGACGCCGGGTTTGACATGGACCTCGACGGCAAGGACATCACGTCCATCCAGTACCAGAACGCCAACAACTCGGTTCGCATCTCGGACGACTTCATGCAGGCCGTGCTCGACGACGCCGACTGGCACCTCACCGCGCGCGGCGACGGCTCGGTGATCTCCACCGTCAAGGCCCGCAAGATCTGGCGCGAGATCGCCCAGGCCGCGTGGGAGTGCGCCGACCCCGGACTGCAGTTCGACACGACCATCAACAAGTGGCACACGTCGCCCAACACGGCGCGAATCAACGGCTCGAACCCTTGCTCGGAGTACATGCACATCGACAACTCCGCGTGCAATCTGGCGAGCCTCAACCTGATGAAGTACCTGGGCGAGGATGGCCGCTTCGACGTGGACGCGTTCAAGGCGTCCATCGAGGTCCTCTTCAGCGCTCAGGAGATCATCGTCGGCGCCGCCGACTATCCGACCGAGATGATCGGCGTGAACTCGCGAAAGTTCCGCCAGCTCGGCATCGGGTACGCCAACCTGGGCGCACTGCTGATGGCGTCGGGCCTCGCCTATGACTCCGACGCCGGTCGGGCGTGGGCGGCGGCGATCTCGGCCCTGATGACGGGTCACGCCTACACGACGAGTGCCCGTATCGCGGGCCGGCTCGGCCCCCACGAGGGCTACGCCGAGAACGCCGAGCCGATGATCAACGTGCTGCGCATGCACCGCGACGCGTCCCACCAGATCGACGCGGCGCTGGCTCCCCACGAGCTCCTGCGGGCCGCGCAGCAGGCGTGGGATGACGCCGTCGAGCTCGGGCAGCACTACGGCGTGCGCAATGCGCAGGCCTCGGTGCTCGCACCGACGGGCACGATTGGGCTCCTGATGGACTGCGACACGACCGGCATCGAGCCCGACCTCGGACTCGTGAAGTTCAAGAAGTTGGTCGGCGGCGGCAACATGTCCATCGTCAATCAGACGGTGCCGCGCGCGCTCGCGGTCCTCGGCTATGACGAGGACGCCGCGGCGGCCATCGTGGCCTACATCGACGAACACAAGACGATCGTTGGCGCGCCGGGCCTCAAGCCCGAGCACCTATCGGTGTTCGCCTGCTCGATGGGCGACAACGCGATCCACTACCTGGGTCACGTCAAGATGATGGGCGCGGTCCAGCCATTCATCTCGGGGGCGATCTCCAAGACTGTCAACATGCCCGAAGAGGCGTCAGTGGAGGACATCGAGGCTCTGCACATGGTCGCCTGGCGACTCGGCGTGAAGGCCGTCGCCATCTACCGTGACAACTGCAAGGTCGGCCAGCCGCTCTCGATGGCGAAGAAGGACGCGGACCTCAGCCCCGAGACCGCGGCCCAAGACGCGGCGACGGCCGACCTCTACGGCCGGATCACGAAGCTTGAGGCGGCGCTCGAAGCCGCGAAGAACGACACGTCCCACGTCGTCGTCGGCGCCGTGCGCGAGCGTCTGCCGCGTCGTCGCGTGTCGACCACCTTCGCGTTCCGCGTCGCGGACTGCGAGGGCTACGTCACGGTCGGGGAGTACGAGGATGGGCGACCGGGCGAGGTCTTCATCAAGGTCTCCAAGCAGGGTTCGACGCTCGCGGGCATCATGGACGCGTTCTCGATCTCGATCAGCTTGGGCCTGCAGCACGGTGTGCCGCTGTCGACCTACGTGCGCAAGTACGTGAACATGAAGTTCGAGCCGTCGGGCATGACCGACGACGCGGACCTGCGTATCTCGACGTCGCTCGTGGACTACATCTTCCGTCGCCTGGCCCTGGACTACCTGACTTCGGCCGAGCGCGAGGAGCTCGGGGTCCTGTCGACGAGTGAACGGCTCCAGCCCACACTGCCCGAGATCGCCGAGCAGGCGACGCCGACGCTGGGAATCAGCGTTCAGCCGGCACTCGTCGACT
>JAJYGN010000115.1 GCA_021790675.1 Actinomycetes bacterium | reverse complement strand
CAGCGCGACGCAACAGTGGAGAGGTGACCTACGCACCCGCGATGACGATTTTCGATGTCCTGCGAGGTGACCCGTCGGCGCGTCCCGCCACCGACGAGAGAGCTCCCCTCGCGCTGCGAGCGCGCCTCGAGTCCGCGGTCGGTGCGCGTGAGGAGGTGATCGTGCGGGCGCCGCGCGGCGAGGGCGGCCTCGCTGCGAGCTCGGGTCGCGTGCGCGGGATCCTGGTGCACGAGCTGGTGCGCCTGGCCGCGGCCGGCTACGACTGGCGCAACCCGGCCGTCGACGCGCTGGCCGCGTGGCGCGCCAACGGACCTCGCGGCTTCGTCGAGGACTTGAAACGATTCGAGCCCGACGAGCGGGCCGCGCTGCGCGCCGACGTCGAGGCCCACGCCGTCGTGTTGCGGCGCACCCTGGGCAGCCTTCCCCCCAGCTGGATGCCGCGCAGCGCGCTGAGAAGTCGCGTGGCGCTCGCCAACGGGCGCCTGCTCCTCGTCGACGTGGTGGACCTGATGGCCGGCATCGTCGGGGCGCACGCGTCGGTCGCGCTGGTCGACGTGACGTCCTCACCGCTCGGCGCCGACGCCGAGGACCGCATCGCCTACCACGCCCTCGTGCAAACGCTGCGCACCTCGCGCGTGCCCCTGGCGAGCGCCCTCGTTTCGACGGCGACCGGCGACGTGCTCTCTCGCTTTGTGGACGACAACCTGCTCGAGCGGGCCATCGCCTACGTGCGCGGCTGCATCGAGGCCGCGTGAGCACGCTCACCAGCGTCACGTTGCACAGCACGAGCTGGCGCGCGCTGCTCGCCGACGCGCCCGGCGTCGCGCCCTCGCTCGATGACGAGCAGCGTCGCTCCTTCGCCGATCACTTTCGCGCCCTGGCGGGCACCGAGCACCGCCGCCTCGACGCGTGGAGCGTGGAGCGTTGCGATGCGCCGCGCGACTTTCACTGGAGCGCGATGAACGCGCGGCGCACACTCGGCAACGCCGCGCTGCGCCGCGTGGCGAGCGCGCACGCGCCGAGCGTCCTCGAGGCTGTCTCCGACGTCGTTAGCGACCGATTGCTCGCGGCGGCTGCGGGCTTCGCGCGACCAGGCTCGCTCGGTCAGTGGCTCGCGCGTCTCGACGACGCGGCGCGCGCGATCGTTGTCGCCGAGGCCGTGAACTGGGCCACGACGCTCGTCGAGCTGACCCACGACCTCGACGTCGCCTGGCGGCCCGCCGCGAGCGACGCCTACTACGCGGTGGCCGGCGCGCGGGTGACCCTGCGGGCCCAGCGCGAGTTCCTCATCGACGGTCCGACGCGCATCGTCGTGCGTGTGCGCGGCGGTTCTCCCGGTCGCAGCGCCGGCGCGGGGCTGCGCGCCGAGCTGGCCGTCGAGACCCTGGCCCACCCCCACGGCGACGCGCCGGGACGTTATGTGGGGGTCTGGCCCGAGGCGGGGCTCGCCCTGGCGGTCGAGGGCACTTTCGAGGACGTGCGCGCCGGGGCCCGCAATCTCCTGCGCGCGGCCCGTCGAACGGTGCCCGAAGTCCTGTCGTCAGCCGCCTAGGGGGCGCCCAGCCCGCCAGCCATTAGCGTGGTTCAGTCATGACTCTACGTTCCTCCCTGCGCAATATCGCCATCATCGCCCACGTCGACCACGGAAAGACGACGCTGGTTGACGCCATGCTGCGCCAAACCGGGTCCTTCACCGACCACGAGGAGCTCACCGAGCGCGTCATGGACTCCGGCGACCTCGAGCGCGAGAAGGGCATCACCATCCTCGCCAAGAACACCGCGGTGAAGTGGCGCGACCTCACGATCAACATCATCGACACCCCGGGGCACGCCGACTTCGGCGGCGAAGTCGAGCGCGGCCTGGCCATGGTCGACGCCGTCGTCTTGCTCGTTGACGCGGCCGAGGGGCCCCTGCCCCAGACCCGCTTCGTGCTCCGTAAGACCCTCGAGAAGCGCCTGCCCGTCGTTCTCCTGATCAACAAGGTCGACCGACCGGACGCGCGCGTCGCCGAGGTCGTCCACGAGGTCGAGAGCCTCTTCCTCGACCTCGACGCCGACGAGCACCAGATCGAGTTCCCCATCCTCTACGCCAGCGCGCGCCAGGGCTGGGCCTCCAAGGACCCCACCGACACGAGCGGCGACCTGACCCCCCTCTTTACGACGATCGCCGACTACGTGCCGGCACCCGAATACGAGGAGGGCCACGGCCTCCAGGCCCTGGTCTGCAACCTCGACGCCTCGCCCTACCTGGGACGTCTCGCGCTGTGTCGGGTCATCAACGGCACCCTCGAGCGCGGCCAGCGCGTCGCGTGGTGTCGCATCGACGGCACCATCCAGCACGCCAAGATCACCGAGCTGTTCATCACTGAGGCCCTCGAGCGCGTGCCGGCCCAGAGCGCCGGGCCCGGCGACATCGTCGCGGTGGCCGGATTCGACGACATCACGATCGGCGAGACCCTGGCCGATCCCGACAACCCCATCGCTCTCGAGCCCCTGCACGTTGACGAACCGAGCCTGTCGATGACCATCGGCATCAACACCTCGCCGCTCGCCGGCAGCGAGGGCAAGCTGCTGACCGCGCGCATGGTCAAGGACCGCCTGGACAAGGAGCTCGTCGGCAACGTCTCGCTGCGCGTGCTGCCCACCGAGCGTCCCGACGCCTGGGAAGTCCAGGGCCGCGGCGAGCTGCAACTCGCAGTGCTGATCGAGACAATGCGCCGCGAGGGCTTCGAGCTGACCATCGGCAAGCCCCAGGTCGTCACCAAGATTATCGACGGACACGTCCACGAGCCGGTCGAGCACGTCACAATCGACGCTCCCGAGGAGTTCGTCGGCTCGGTCACCACCCTGCTCGCCACGCGCAAGGGGACCCTGGTCGACATGGTGAACCACGGCACCGGCTGGGTGCGCCTCGAGTGGCGCATCCCGGCGCGGGGCCTGGTGGGAATCCGCACCGACTTCATGACCGAGACCCGCGGCGCGGGCATGATGCACTCGAACTTCGACGGCTACGCGCCCTGGTTCGGCGAGATTCGCAGCCGGCGCAACGGCGTGCTCGTCGCCGACCGGCGCGGCTACACGACCGGCAACGCGCTGATCGACTTGGAAGCGCGCGGCGTGCTCTTCGTCGGTCCCGGCGTCGAGGTCTACGAGGGGATGATCGTCGGTGAGAACGCGCGCAGCGACGAGATGAACGTGAACCCCACGAAGGAAAAGAAGCTCACCAACATGCGCGCCTCGGGCAGTGACAACTTCGAGAAGATCGCCCCGCCGACCATCTTCTCCCTCGAGCAGGCCCTCGAGTTCATCGCCGACGACGAGGCCGCCGAGGTCACGCCCAAGTCGGTCCGTCTGCGCAAGGTGGTCTTGGACCAGCCCTCGCGCGCGCGCCTCAGAAAGAAGGGCTAGGCCCCGCCGCTACAGTTCTACCCGGAGGGATGACAGAGCGGACGAATGTACCGGTCTTGAAAACCGGCGTGGGCTTGCCCACCGTGGGTTCGAATCCCACTCCCTCCGCTCAGCGAGTCGGCACCGTGAAAGCGGTGAGGTGTTGGTTCTCCTTGAGAACCTCGAGGTGGGTCCAGCTCTGGAGGGCCTCGACCCCTGGCACCGAGCGAACGCGATCGAGTTGGGCGACGACCTCGGCCTGGGAGCCGGCGAGCACCGTGCCGATCGCGTCCCAACGGCTCATGGTCCGACTGAGATAGCTCACCGAGGGAATCGCACCAATTTGGTCGACGACATCCGGTGCGCTCACGCGCACGCCGAACCCGCACATGTGCTGAAGGCCGACCATTCCGGGTGCGACGACGGTACTAATGCGCACAACCCCGCGTTCGATGAGTTGGTGTACCCGCGCACGAATCGCCGACGCCGAGTACTGCGTGCGCCGGGCGATGTCTGCGAAGCTGGCGCGTCCGTCGTCGGTGAGTATTGCCAGGATTTGGCGGTCGACGTCGTCGATGCGAGCCGGCGGCTTTACGCCGGGCGGCGCGTAGAGGTCCTTGATGCGCTCGGTGTAGACCGCCGTCTCCACGTGGGCCACACCCTCGAGGGCCCGCACCGATTGGACGAGGGCGCGAAGATCCTCACTCGATGCGGCGTGCACCTCGGCGATCAGCGCCGCGCGCCCGGCCACGATCGACACCAGTGGGAATTCATCGATGGCGGCGATCTGGCGGGCCACGTCGCGCGCCGAGCCGCGCACGTTGATCGACAGGTGAGCGTAGGCGGTGACCCCCTGGGCGCTCGGGTGCACGATTCCGATAACCCTGAGGCTGCCCGAGTCGATGAGACGCGCCACACGACTGCGCACGGCCGCTCGCGACAGGCCCGCCACCGCGGCAAGCTCCTCCATCGAGGCGCGACCGTTGCGGTTGAGCTCCTCGTAGATCAGGGTGTCCAGGTGATCCAGGCTCACGGTGCCACGAAATACACGGAATCGTCAGTGCGACGAGAACTTCGGAATCGAGAAACCACACTCAGCGCCGATATTTCAATCGATTCGTTCACTCACGTGATGATATCGGTTCATTTCATCGGTCCCCTTGCACCTGAGACGACGAAACGGTAGTTGCTGGCGCAGGCGCGACCTTGTAGTTTTCGCGCAAGCTTCGCGCTGACCGAGTTCGTGTGGGCCGGCGAGTGTGGAGCGACAAGGGGGAGTCCATGTCAAGCACGTCACCAACAAGCCGGGCGATCGAGAGTTACCACCTCGACTACGTCCCCGAGCACGAACGCCACGGCAAGGTCTGGCGACAGGGGCCCTTCTGGTTCCTCGGCAACTTCCAGCCCTTCACCGTCTCCATCGCGTTCCTTGGCCCGGTGGTCGGACTCAATGGTCTCTGGACGTCGATCGCGGGAATCGGCGGAATCCTCTTCGGCACTCTCTTCATGGCTGCCCACGCAGCCCAGGGCCCCCAGCTCGGCCTGCCCCAGATGATCCAGTCGCGCGCGCAGTTCGGCTATCGCGGAGTGATCATCCCGGTTCTGGCAACGACATTCACCTTCGTCGCTTTTAACGTGGTGGACGTTGTGATCATCAAGCAGGGATTGAACAACATCTTCGGCTGGAACGCGACGTCGATCGCCGTGTTGATCTCACTCGTGGCCGCGGTGCTTGCGATCTACGGTCACGACTGGATTCACAAAGTCTTCATCGCTCTGTTCTGGGTCTCCTTGCCGTTTTGGATCATCATGACCCTGGGAATCTTCAGCGGCCACGCCGGCGGGCACGGTCCCCTCGTCGGCGGGTTCAACGTGGCGGGCTTCTTCGCCACCTTCGCAGTGGCCGCGTCCTACAACATCACCTACGCCCCTTACGTCTCGGACTACTCGCGCTACCTGCCCAAGAGCACTTCGCGCGGCGGGATCATCACGGCCGTGTTTCTCGGTGCGGCCGGATCACCGATCTGGTTGATCCCGGTCGGTGCGTGGATGGCCACGCGACTCGGGGTGAGCGACGCGCTGAGCGGCATGTACGCCGCGGGCAACTCGACCATCTCGCACACCGGGACGATTCTGGCCCTAGTCGCGGTGCTCGCCCTGGTTGCCACCATGGGCATCAACGCCTACAGCGGCATGCTCTCGGTGGTGACCATCATTGACTCGATCCGCCCGGTCAAGTCGGGATCGAGCGTACGCATCGCGACGATCGCCGCGCTTACCGTGATCTGGTTCATTTTGGGCATCGTGCTGAGCAATGCGACGTCGGCGTTGAACAACTCGCTGATCATCATGCTCTATCTCCTCGCCCCGTGGACGAGCGTGAACCTCATCGACTTCTACGCCGTGCGCCACGGGAAGTTCGCGATCACCGACTTCTTCAATCCCTCGGGGATCTACGGCCGATGGGGATCGCGCGGGCTGATCAGCTACGCGGTTGGCATCCTGGTGGAGATCCCCTTCATGTTCATCCCCGGCGTCTACCAGAGCCCTGGGGCGACCTGGCTGCAGCTGGTGGACATCTCGTGGATCCTCGGACTCTTCGTGGCCGGCGGTCTCTACTTCGTCCTCACGCGGGGCATTGACCGCCGCGACGAGATTGCGGCCGTGGCGGCGAGCGAGGCGTTCATCGCGTCCAACCCCTCCCTGCGATGAGCAAGGTCGAAGTCCGCGCGGCCGCGGCGAACCTCGTCGAGGCGTTCTCGCGCCATGACACCGAGGCCTACTTCGCCGCCTTCGCCCCCGAGGCGACGTTCATCTTTCACTCCACGCCGGAGGTGCTCGAGAGTCGCGATGCCTACCGCTCTCTCTGGTCGACGTGGGAGTCCGAGGGCTTCCACGTGCTCGAATGCGTCTCGACCAACGCCGAGGTGAGAATGCTTGGTGAAGACGTGGGCGTGTTCTTCCACGACGTGGCCACGTCTGTCGACACGGCTGGCGAGCGGCTCGAAAGTCATGAGCGCGAGACCATCATCTTTCAACGCGTCGGCGACGCGTGGCTCGCTGTGCACGAGCACTTGAGCGTCTACCCCCGCTACTAGAGGGCCTCGCGGTACCGTGCGAGTGGACATCTACTACCGATGGAGAATCTGATTCATGGGAACTCCCAGTACCCCACGCATCGTGACCGACGCCAAGGTCGGCCAGGTCGACAACACGAAGGTTCCTCGCTACGCGGGTCTGACGACATTCGCTCAACTTCCCGAGTTCGACGAAGTCAGCGACGTCGACGTCGCGGTCATCGGTGTGCCATTCGACGCGGGCGTCAGTTACCGCCCGGGGGCCCGCTTTGGCCCGTCGCACGTTCGCCAGTCGTCTCGGCTGCTGCGACCGTACAATCCCGCGCTCGATGTTTCGCCCTTCGCCGCACGCCAGGTTGTCGACGGGGGTGACGTCGCGGTCAACCCCTTCGACCTCGTGGAGGCGATCGGTGACATCGAGCGCGCCAGCCAGGTCCTGCACGATCGCGCCGCGCGTCTCGTCACCATAGGCGGTGACCATACGATCGCTCTGCCCCTGCTACGCGACCTCGCTCGACGGCACGGTCCGATCAGCGTCGTGCACTTCGACGCCCACCTCGACACCTGGGACACGTACTTCGGCGCCGACTTCACGCACGGCACGCCCTTTCGCCGAGCTTCCGAAGAAGGTCTCATCGACCGCGAGGGTTCGATGCACGTGGGTATCCGCGGCCCGCTGTACTCGGCTAAAGATCTCCACGCCGACGCCGACCTCGGCTTCGAGATCTTCTCAGCTATCGAGTTCGACGACCTGGGTGTACACGGCGCGATCGAGAAGGTCGCCGCGCGCGTCGCGGACAGACCCGTCTACGTCTCGGTCGACATCGACGTCCTCGATCCAGCGCACGCGCCAGGCACGGGCACGCCCGAAGCAGGTGGTCTGACCAGTCGGGAACTGCTGGCGGTACTTCGCTCTCTGCGCGGACGCAATGTCGTGGGCGCCGATGTCGTTGAAGTGGCGCCCGCCTACGACCACGCCGAGATCACCGGCATCGCGGCGGCGCACGTCCTGTTCGAGATTCTCAGCGCGATGTAGGTCAGTTAGCGAGGTGCGCGTCGCGCACCGCGTCGACCAAGTCCATCAGGATCGCGAAGGCCGCGTCGCCCTCGAGGGTGCCCTGGCCGAGAAGATCCCAGAGCCCGAACACCGCGTGGAAGATCGCCCAGACCCGGGCGCGGCCGATCTCGTCGTCACCATAGGGGGCGAGCCCCAGCTGTGTCCAGCGACCGATGAGCTGATCACGCAGTTGCGCGACGCCCGGCGCGAGGTCGGGCTCGAGCTGGTCGACGCCGCTGAAGACGCTCCTCACCAGAAGCTGATCGCGCAGCGGCAGCGCCAGGGCCCGCGCGAAGCGCTCGCGCAGCAGGTCGCGGGGGTCGCGATAGTCGCCGCGCACGTCGCCCAAGCCGCCCTCGAGCTGGGAGAAGTGGTGCTCGACCAGTCCGACGAGCAGTTCGCTGCGGCTCGCGAAGTGACGGTAGATGAGCTGTCGGCTGACGCGCGCCTCGTGGGCGACGCCGATCATGGAGAGCCGGGCCAGCCCGTCGCGCGCGATCACGCGCTCGGCGGCCTCGAGGATCATCTCGCGGCGCGCGTCGGCCCGCAAGTACGGTCTCTTCGTGCTCGGCGTCGTCT
>JAJYGN010000003.1 GCA_021790675.1 Actinomycetes bacterium | reverse complement strand
CGAGATGAACGAGTTCACCAAGTGAGGAATAGCCGGCGATGAGGAGTGGGGACGACGATCCAACTAGGTCATCCCACACGACGTCGCGAACATGCGACCGGCTGTAATTGACAGGAAAGCGAGTGGATTCCGGCCACGTCGCCCCGTTCAGGGCTACCGCCGCCCGATTTCCACCTTCAATCTCAAACAGCGGAAGTTGTCCATCACGATTGCGAGGGGAGTGCCGGGACACTTCATGAACCTACATGACGAGTGTCACAGTCGAACGAGGGCAAATCTTCGCGGTTATCACCCATGTACTAACCAAACGCTTGGCCACTAGCCAAGTGTTTGGAGTGAGGTTCCCCAGGAAAAGTGGACACGGTTGCTATGCCGCAGTCGTGACTGCAGTCGACAACGATAGTTCGTAGTTGACGGGACTGACGTTGCCGACCTTGGAGTAGCGACGGACCTCGTTGTAAAACGCCATGTAGCCCGCGACGCCGGCGCGCAGCTCAGCCATCGTGGCGAAGACGTGACGGTAGAAGTACTCGTGCTTGAAGATCGACCAGAAGCTCTCGGCGCTGGCGTGGTAGTAGTACGAGCCGGTGGATCCCATTGAGTGAGTGATGCCCAGCTGCTCACAGAGCGCGACGACCTCGGCGTCGACGAACTGACCACCGCGGTCGGTGTGAAAGATCGTGCCGACACAGGCGAAGTCGCGAGTGCGCGCCGCGTCGGCCAGCGCCTCGAGGACGAGCTCGGCGCGCATGTGGTTCGCGAGCGACCACCCGAGGACCCGTCCCGAGTGCTCGTCGCGGATCGAGCACAGGTAGGCCTCACCGGTGCCGATGGTCATGTACGTGATGTCACTCGTCCACACGAGATCGAGCGCCCCCTGGTCGAAGCGGCGCTGCACGAGGTCGGGCGGATAGGTGGCGTTGGGGTCAGCCACGGTCGTCGTCTTGAACAGGCGCGGGCAGATCCCCTGAAGCCCCAAGGCCCTCATGCGCGCGGCCACCGTCTTCTCGTTCACGTGCTCGCCCGCATCGCAGAGGTCCCTGGTGACGCGCGGGGAGCCGTAGATGCCCTTCGAGGCGCGGTGACCCAATGATCTGCTCGTCGATCCTTTCGCGGCGTTGACGCTGGGGCGAGGTGCGGTGCTGGGCGGTGCGCCACCTGTAGAAGCCCGAGCGAGAGACCTCGAGCAGCCGGGCCATGCGCTCAATCTCGAAGTTCGCGCACTCCGCCTCCATCAGAGCGAACCTTTGCGCTTTGGTGGACTGGCGGCGAAGTACGCGGCTGCTTTTTTTAGGAACTCGTTGTCCTTCTCCTGTTCGGCGACCTGACGACGCAGCCGCACCAGTTCGGCGCGCTCGCTCGCGCTGAGGGGCTGGTCACTCGTCCCCTCGAGCGCCTCGAGGCGACGACGCTCGTCGCGGACCCATCGAAACAGCGAGTTCTCGTGCACCGAGATCTCTCGGGCGACGTCGTGAACGCTGCGACCCGAATCGATCACGCGATGCGCCGCTTCGATCCTGAACTCTAGGGTGAACATCCTCCTGGTAGGTGCCATGGTGACATCCTTTCAGCCGGTCCAACGGACTGGCTTAACGGGTGTCCACTATCCCTGGGGAATCTCAATCGAGCATATTGACTTCCTCGACCACTCCATAGCGACGCTTAGTGCGGAGATCACCGAGCGGCTCTGCCCTTTTGAAGCGGCCTTCACCATCTTGTGTTCGATCCCTGGCGTGTCGGGGCGCACGGCGGAGGTGATGATCGCCGAGATGGGCGTGGACATGACGCGCTTTCCTACACCGGGCCAGTTGTGCGCCTGGGCCGGAGTGGCACCGGCGAGTCACGAGTCAGCCGGAAAGCGTCGCCCGGCGGGCACGCGCCAGGGTTCGACCTCGCTACAGATCGCGCTCGTCGAAGCGGCCAAGGCCGCATCACGGACCAAGGGCACGTACTACTCGGCCCAGTACTCACGGCTCGCCAAACGACGCGGAGCCAACAAGGCCACGGTGGCCGTCGCCCACTCCATCTTGGACGCCGCGTGGCACCTTTTGATGAACGGCACCCTCTACAGCGACCCCGGAGCGGGTTACTTCGAATCACGCCACGATCCTCACGTTGAAGCGAAGCGACTTCAGCGCAAGATCGAGGCTCTCGGCTTCGAAGTCAACATCGCGCCTACGGCCGCGTAGTTCTTCCGCAACAGCTCATCGGTCAGAACTTTCACCATCACGTACTCGCACGTCCAAAGGCGGCTGCGACTTGGGGCATTTCATTCCAGAACCACCCTATCGCTGCACTCGCACGAACGACGAACAACCTTGAGAAGTAGATGTTGTCTACAGCAAGTCGATGAATTCGCCCACAGTGACGCCAGCCTGCCGGAGAATCCCCGAAAGCGTCCCTCGGGCGAGTTCCCGGTGAATCGGGACAATCACGGTTCTGCCCACTTGATCTCGGAGTTTCACGTGACTACCTCGCTGGCCGACTTGCGCAAAGCCATTCTTCTCAAGCGCGGTGACGGTCTCTTGACCGGAAACAACAGGTAGCGCGGGACTCACGCAGGAATCAGCAGCGTCGTGATGATCGGTGGTTCTATCGAGTCGGGTAGGTCCTCTCCTTCGAAGTACAAGCCCAGCGCTTCTTCGAGATTCGCAAGAGCCTCATCTACAGACTCACCTTGACTGACGACATCGACCTCAAGGCACCTGGCAACATACCTAGGCGCTTCGTGGGTGACTGCGACAGTGAACTTCATAATTCAGATGGTACCAGCGGCCTGTGTCATCAGACCCCCGG
The DNA here is from genome assembly GCA_021790675.1 of Actinomycetes bacterium. Lineage (GTDB taxonomy): Bacteria > Actinomycetota > Acidimicrobiia > Acidimicrobiales > RAAP-2 > RAAP-2. The sequence goes on along the minus strand of JAJYGN010000003.1, from coordinate 5,446 downwards.
TATTTATTCAGTCCACGGAGTGGAGGTGATGGGATTCGAACCCACTGCCTCTACATTGCGAACGTAGCGCTCTACCAATTGAGCTACACCCCCGAGGGAAACTTCAGTTTAGCCCAACGCGTAACGGTCGGATTGCTCGTCGCGCCACTGGCCGCTCACCCGCGCACCCGTGCGCGGGTCGAACTGGGTGAACTGGGCAAACTCGTCGTACTCCTCGTACTCGTCATAGACGGGCTCGGTGCGGCGCGGGGAGCGCGCCCGGCGCGCGGCGAGTGGTTCGACCGGCGCCGCGGGTCGGCGGCTCAGCGAGCTCAGTCCGAGCGACGACTCGTGCAGGTAGCCCTGGCCCACGGCGTAGAACGCCAGGGCGATGAATCCCACCACGCCGATCCACGCGACGATCGCGAGGTCCCAGGCCAGCGCGAAGCCAGTGAAGAAGCCGATGACGCTGAGCGTCAGCGCCGTCAGGACCAGGCGCATGAACATGACCCGCCGACGCGCGCGCATCGAGCGCGCGCGACTCACGGGCGCGGCCACACGCGTTTGTTCGCGCGGGGTCGCCGCGTAGGCCGCCGCGTAGTGGTTGGTCGCCGGACGCGCAGCCGGCGCCTCGTAGGTCGAGCGACGAGGCGCGTGCGGCTCATCGAACTCGTAGTCGTTGCTCCACTCATCCCACGAACTGCGTGACTCGAGTGACTGGTACGTGTCGCCCTCGTGAACGACCGTGAGATGCGGACGCCGTGGCGGCTCGTGGTACTCGGGCTCGTGGTACTCGGGCTCGTAGGTGCCCATGCCGTCGTACTCGTCGAGGCGGTGCACCGGCTCGACGACCGCTCGGCGTCCGATGACGTCGTGCTCCTCGTGGAAGTGCTCGATCGACCGATCGTTTCGGTAGTCGCGGATCCGCCGCACCATCATGGGAACGAGGAACGCTCCCCAGAGCAGCAGCAGGATGATCAGTAGCATCCGGCTCGCATGTGCTGGATCTCACTCGACATTGCCGTTAAATGTACAAGGCCATCACGTGAAATTGGTGGATGTTATCCCTCGTGCAGTCCGCATTCGACTTTGTCGCCGCCGGCCCAGCGTCCGCTGCGACGGTCGCCCGGGTCGAGGGGCTTGGTCGTCACCGCGGCACAGCCGATCGAGGCGTAGCCCTGCGCCCAGAGCGGGTGCGAGGCGAGTCCGTGCTGGCCGATGTAGTACGCGATGTCGTCGTCGGTCCACGTCGCGAGGGGGTTCACCTTGACGAGGCCGAACTTCTCGTCCATCGAGACCACGGGCGTCGTGGCGCGCGTCGGCGCGTCGACGCGCTTCAACGCGGTCACCCAGCCGGCGCGCCCGGCGAGCGTTCGCGCCAGGGGCTCAACCTTTCGTAGCGCGCAGCACTGCGCGGTGCCACAGGGCCACGCCGCCGCGTCGGCGCCCAGCTCGGGGCGGGTGATCCGCAGGGCCCACTCACGCTCGATCCGCTCGACGAACTCGAGGGTCTCGGGGAAGTGGCCGCCGGTGTCCAAGAAGACGAACTCGGCCTGGGGCCAGCGCTCGTGCACGAGGTGTACGAGCACCAGGTCCTCGAACGAGCACGCCACCACCACGTCGCCCAGCTCGTCGAAGGCCCACCCCAGGACCTCGCTCGGATCGGCCGTCTCGAAGCGCGCGTTGAGCGCCGCCAGGTCCGAAATCGCGGGCTGACTGGGTATCATCATGAAAAGACCTCGAAAAGTTTAATATTTCCTAGTGATATTGTAGACTATTCGAGGAACGGAACCATGACCTTGACATCAACGCGCCCCCAGACGACTGCTGATCATCTCTCGCTCCTCGAGTCCCACGCCGTCTACATTCTGCGCGAGGTGGCCGCCGAGTGCGAGCGCCCCGTACTGCTCTTCTCAGGCGGGAAGGACTCGGCGGTGCTGTTGCACCTGGCGGTCAAGGCCTTCGCGCCGGGCCGACTGCCCTTTCCGGTCATGCACGTCGACACGGGCCAGAACTTCCCCGAGGTCCTCGCGTTTCGCGACCAGACCGTCGCCAGGCTGAACGCCCGTCTGGTGATCGCGAGCGTCCAGGAGGCGATCGACCGCGGCCGGGTGGCCGATCCCGGCCCCCACGGCGCGCGCAACCGACTCCAGACCGTCGCACTGCTCGACGCCATCGTCGAGCACGGCTTCGACGCCGCCTTCGGCGGCGCGCGCCGCGACGAGGACAAGGCCCGCGCCAAAGAGCGGATCCTCTCGTTTCGCGACGCGTTCGGCCAGTGGGACCCGCGTCAGCAGCGTCCCGAGCTGTGGCAGCTCTACCAGGGCCGGGTGAACGCCGGCGAGCACCTGCGGGCCTTTCCCCTGTCGGACTGGACCGAGCTGGACATCTGGCAGTACATCGAACGCGAGAACGTCGCCCTGCCGCCGATCTACTTCGCCCACGAGCGCGACGTGGTGCGCCGCGACGCCATGTGGCTCGCCGTCAACGAGTTCATCGAGCCCCGACCCGGCGAGCGCGTCGAGCGGCGCCTCGTGCGCTACCGCACCGTCGGCGACGCGACCTGCACCGGCGCGGTGGAGTCCGACGCGGTGACCGTCGAGGCGATCGTGCGCGAGGTGGCGACCGCGAACGTCTCCGAGCGCGGTGCGACCCGCGCCGACGACCGTTTCTCCGAGACCGCCATGGAAGACCGCAAGCGCGAGGGTTACTTCTAAGTGGACCTCACGACTGACATCTTGCGCCTCGCGACCGTCGGGTCCGTCGACGACGGCAAGTCGACGCTCATCGGCCGACTCCTGGTGGACACCCGCCAGCTCTTCGACGACCAGCTCGACGCCGTGGTCAACGCCTCCGAGCGCCGCGGCGTCGGCGACCTCGACCTGAGCTTCGTGACCGACGGCCTGCGCGCCGAACGCGAGCAGGGCATCACCATCGACGTCGCCTACCGCTACGCGTCCACCCCCCGGCGCAAGTTCATCATCGCCGACTGCCCCGGCCACGTGCAGTACACCCGCAACATGGCCACGGGCGCCTCGACGGCCGACCTCGCGCTCGTCGTGGTGGACGTCGCGCACGGGCTCAAGGAGCAGACCCGGCGCCACCTGTGCATCGCGGCGCTGCTGGGCGTGCGCGGGCTGGTGGTCGCGGTCAACAAGATGGACGCGGTGCACTGGTCGCCAGCCGCCTTCCAGAGCGTCGTCGACGAGGTCGAGACCGTGGCCGGCGAGCTGGGCTTTGACGCGATCACCTGCGTGCCCACCTCGGCGCTACTCGGCGACAACGTCGTGGACGCCTCGGACCACACCCCCTGGTACGCCGGGCCGACCGTGCTCGAGGCGCTCGAAACGAGTGACGCCGGCGCCTGGTCCAACGCGTCAAACGGCGCCCGCCTGCCGATCCAGTGGGTCCTGCGCCAGCCCGGCGGCGGTCGCACCTACGCCGGCATGGTCAATGGCGACGCCCTGCACGAGGGCGACCTCGTGACGCTGCTGCCCGCGGGCATCGAGACCACGATCTCGGCGCTCAACACGCTGCACAACGGCCCCGGGGCCGATGCGCCGGTCGGGCTCTCGATCGACGTGGCCCTCGGCGACGAGACCGACGCCGGGCGCGGCGACCTGCTCGCGGGCGCGCCGCTGCCGCGGGTCACGCGCGAGATCGCCGCGACCGTCTGCTGGTTCGGCGAGCGACCGCTCACCACGGGCTCGAGGCTGCGCCTCAAGCACACGACCCGGGTCACCCCGGCGCGCATCGTGGGCCTCGACGGCGTCGTGGACGTCGCGACGCTCTCGGTCGACGAGGGCGACGAGTTGCGCACGAACGACATCGGACTGGTCCAGCTCCAGACGGCCGACCCGCTGGTCGTCGACGACTACCGCGACAACCGCGTGACGGGAAGCTTCGTGCTGATCGACGAGGTCACCAACGCCACGGTCGCCGCGGGCATGGTGGGGCGCGCGACCTTCCTCTAGGGCGCCGCTAGAACTGGACGATCATCGCCACCAGGGCCACCGCGAGCAGGGTCCCGATGACGTCGATCGAGCGCGTGAGCTGGCGGCCCATCGCGGCCTCGGCCACGCCGCTGCGGGCGATCTCGTCGGCCACCTTGCGTTCCAGGGGCAGCGTGCGCGCTTCGAGGTGCCCGGCGATGGCCAGGTAGCAGAGCAGGCCCACGAGCACGAAGGGTCGGCGCAGCGAGTCGGCACTGCCGCCCGTCGCCGTCAGCGCAAGGCCACTTAGAACCACGAGGTGCACGACGCGCGCGGCCCAGTTGCTGTGGGCGGGGAACCGGCGCCGCTGGACCACCGAGTCGGCACCCCCGGCGACGGCCGACGCCCCAGCTCGCATCACCACCACCACCGTGATGGTCGCCAGGGCCGCGACGATGTGGACCAGGAACAACAGGTCAAAGGCGACTGACGCGGCGATCACGTCTCTGACAGTAACGCCTCGGCCGCGCGGTAGGGATCGGTCTGCCCGGCGATCAAGTCCGCGATCTGCTCGGCGTAGGCCGCGCCCTCGGCCAGCTCGCCGATTCGCGCGCGCAGCATCACCGAGAGCACCCGGTCCAGCTCGGCGCGGGCCTGAGTCTCGCGGTGGCGGTCCTGCTGGGTGCCCGTGACGAGTCGGCGGTGCTCGATGATCGCGCGCCAGAGTTCCTCGGCGCCCGCGCCGCTGCTCGCCACCGTCTCGAGGATGGGCGGCCGGGGCTCTTTGGTCGTGCCGAGCTCGAGCATCTGCTCGAGGTCCCGACGCGTCTCGCGCAGCCCCGCGCGGTCGGCCTTGTTGATGACGAAGATGTCGGCGACCTCGAGGAGCCCGGCCTTGTTCGCCTGCATCGAGTCGCCCCAGCCGGGGTTGGTCACCACGATGGTGGTGTCGGCCGCCGAGGCGATGTCGACCTCCATCTGGCCGACGCCGACGGTCTCGACGAAGACCACCGAGAACCCGGCGGCGCCGAGGACCCGAATCGCGTCGGGCACCGCGAGCGAGAGCCCACCCAGGTGTCCACGCGTGGCCATCGAGCGGATGAAGACGTGCTCGTTGGTCGCGTGGTCCTGCATGCGGATGCGGTCCCCCAGGATGGCGCCCCCGGTGAAGGGCGAGCTCGGGTCCACGCAGAGCACCCCGACCTGGTCGAACGGCTGGGTCCCGTCAAAGGACCCAGCCGCGAGCGCAGTCTTGATCAGCTGGTCGGTGAGCGTGGACTTGCCCGCACCCGGCGGGCCCGTGAGCCCGACGACGTAAGGCGCGGGCGTCGCGTAGGCGCGCGAGACCGTCGCGCGCTGCTTCGCGCCGCCGGACTCCACGAAGGTGATGAGCCGGGCGAGGGCCGGGCGCGACCCGGTGGCCGCCGCGGCGATCAGCTCGTCGGGGTCGCGCGAGATCACCGGAGTCGTTCGATCCGTGCGCCGAGGCTGGTGAGTCGCCCCACGAAGTCGTCGTAGCCGCGCTCGATGTGCTC
>JAJYGN010000088.1 GCA_021790675.1 Actinomycetes bacterium | reverse complement strand
ACGCGGAGGCCTCAAAAGCCTTTACTCGAAAGGGTGTGTGGGTTCAAGTCCCACTCCGGGCACCACGCGCGCCGTCACGACGCGCGTCGCGCCGGCGCCGAGCGCGCGGCGCGCCTTTGTTACCGTTGCACCATGATCGATGAGAATCTCGCCTTGCGCGACGACGTCGTCGCGCTCTTTCCCGGCCAGGGCTCCCTCTCCGGTGGCGCCGGGCGCGCCTGGGCATCCTCCGCCAACTGGGAGCTCGTCGGGCGAGTCTCCGAGTCGGCCGGCCTCGACGTTGAGTACCTGCTGCTCGAAGCGAGCGACGAGGAGGTCGTGCGCACCGACCGCGCCCAGATCGCGACCTTCGCCCTGTCGCTCGTGAGCTATCACGACCTGCTCGATCTCGGGGTGCGACCGCGTTACTTGCTGGGTCACAGCCTCGGAGAGTTCTCCGCGCTCGTAGCCTCGGGCCTCCTCGGACTTGACGACGGGGCCCGCCTCATCGCGGTACGCGGATCGGCGATGGCCGCCGCCGCGGAAGCCGCAGCCGGTTCCATGGTCGCTCTCATGGGCGGTGACGACGACGCCCGCGCGGCCCTCGACTCGCTCGAGGACATCTGGGTCGCCAACATCAACGGCACCGGACAGATCGTCGTCAGCGGCACGATCGGCGCGCTGGATCACCTGATGAGCGTGCACCGCGACCTCGGGTGGCGCCGCGCCACCCCCCTGCCCGTCGGCGGCGCCTTCCACTCACCCCTGATGGCCCCGGCCCAGAACGAGCTCGACCGAGCCCTCGAGTCCGTCGCCTGGGGCAGCACCGAGCAGACCCTGATCGCCAACGTCGACGGCGCGGTGCATACGACGGCTGACGAGTGGCGCCGGCTCCTGTCTCGCCAGCTCACCTCGCCCGTCGAGTTCCTCGCCGCTACCCTGGCGCTGCCCGAGAGCGTCACGACGACCGTCGAGATGGCACCGGCGGGCGTTCTTACCGGTCTCACCAAGCGCATCCGCACTTTCGAACACCAGATCAGCCCCGGTGTGCCCGGACAACTTCAGGAGGTCCTATGAGCCGTCTCGTCCTCGTGACCGGCGCCAGCCGTGGCATCGGCGCCGCGATCGCCGAGCGCTTTTGCGCCGCCGGCGACACCGTGGTCGCCCTGTCGCGCTCGGGCGAGGCGCCCTCGGGCGTCGCGCGCGCGCTCGCCGTCGATGTCGCCGACTCAACCGCGGTCAGCGACGCGGTCAAGTCCGCGGTCGCCGACTTCGGCCCGGTCGCCGTGGCCGTCGCCAACGCGGGGATCACCCGCGACGGACTGGCCCTACGCATGTCCGACGAGCAGTGGCGCGACGTGCTCTCAGTGAATCTGGACGGGGCGTTCTACACGGCGCGCGCGGTGCTGGCGTCGATGGTGCGCGCACGCGCGGGCTCGATCATCTTCATCGGCTCGATCAGCCCCTTCTACGGAGTGCCGGGCCAGGCGAACTACGCCGCGGCCAAGGCCGGCCTGGTCGGACTGGCCCGCAGCCTGGCGCGCGAGGTCGCCTCACGCGGAGTGACCGTCAACGTGGTCGCGCCGGGCTTCGTCGACACGGACATGACGAGCGAACTGGCCGGTAAGGACGAAATGCTGGCACTGGTGCCGGCCCAGCGCATTGGGGTGCCGGCCGACATCGCCGGGGTCGTGGGATTCCTTGCCGGCGCCGACGCGCGCTACATCACCGGCGCGGTCATCCCGGTCGACGGCGGATTGGCCATGGGTCTCTAATCTGGTCGCGCGCGTTGAATAGAATGAACCGACACAAATTAAGGGGCTGACATGGACCGCAACGAAGCATTCGCCAAATTCACCGAAAACGCCGTCGAGGTTCTGGCCGTCGACGCCGCTCAGGTGACGCCGGAGGCGTCCTTCGCCGACGACCTGGGTGCCGACAGCCTCGACCTGGTCGAGCTCGTCATGGCCCTCGAGGAGACCTTCGACATTGAAGTGGCCGAGGACGAACTCAAGGACATCACCACGGTCGGCCAGGCGTTCGAACTCGTCTACGCCAAGCTCTAGTGCGCGTCGCCGTAAGCGCTGAGGGACCCGTCCAGGGTCGTCGAGTGGCGGTCACCGCGTTGGGCGCGATCAGCTGCGCCGGCGTGGGCGTGACCGCCCTGTGGGACGCCCTCATCCAATCTGTCGCTCCGGCGAGCAAGCGCATCAGCGACTTCGACTCCTCGGGCCTGGGCAACGCCAAGGAGCTGCGCCGCCTAGATCCCTTCACGCTCTACGCGCTGATGGCGGCCGACGAGGCCTGGCACGCCAGCGGACTCGCCGGACCCTACGACGACGGCGCCTCGATCGTCACGACCGGCATCGGCGGACTCCAGACGGTGCTCGAGCAGGTCAACGTCCTGCGCGAGAAGGGCGCCAACCGGGTCTCGCCCTTCATGGTGCCGATGATGATGCCCAACGCCGCCACGGCCGCCGTCTCGATGCGCTTTGGCCTGGGTGGCCCGGCCGAGACGGTTACGACTGCCTGCGCGGCCGGGACCCACGCGATCGGTAACGCCGCACGCCTCATCGCGTCGGGACGTTCGCGCGTGGCCGTCGCCGGTGGCGCCGAGGCCGTCATGGTCGAGATCGCCGAGGCGGGCTTTCGCAACATGACCGCGCTATCCAATGAGGAGTTCTCGCGGCCCTTCGACCTGAACCGTGACGGCTTCGTCATGGGCGAGGGTGCGGGAATCTTGATCCTCGAAGACTGGGACTTCGCCCACGAGCGCGGCGCGACGATCCTGGCCGAAGTGATCGGCGCGGCCTCGACGGCCGACGCCCACCACATCACCGCCCCACACCCCACCGGCGTGGGCGCCACGCGCTGCATGGAGCTCGCCCTGGCCGACGCCGGCATCACACCAGCCGACGTCTCGCACATCAACGCCCACGGCACGTCGACACCCCTCAACGACCTCGCCGAGTCCATCGCCGTGCACCACGTCTTCGGCGAGAACCCGCCGCCGGTCACCTCCATTAAGGGCCACCTGGGCCACTCCCTGGCCGCGGCCGGCGCCCTCGAGGGTGTCGCCTCGGTGCTCACTCTTGTGAACCAGCTGATTCCGCCCACCGCCGGCACGACCCAGGTGGACCCGGCGATCGACCTCGACGTCGTCATCGGCGAACCGCGCGCGGCACAACTCGACGTAGTGCTGTCGAACTCCTTCGGATTCGGTGGCCACAACGGCTCCGTCGTCTTTCGCCGCTACCAGGGCTAGAACCACTCCTCGAAGCGCCGCGCGACGAAGGTATTCTCGTAGGCCCAACGCGCATTGGCGATGAAGGCGCCCAGGCGCGCTGGGTCCTTCACTCCCGGGGCCACCTCGACGCCGGCGCGCACGTCGACGCCAAAGACCGGGTAGTTCTGCACGACGTCGACGACGTTGGATTCATTGAGCCCACCCGAGGCGATCACCGGCACGCTGAGAGACTCGTCGGCGAAGACCCCCAAGGAATCGATCAGCGAGTTCTGGTCGTCGGCCTCGGGCAGCACCAGGTAATCGACGCCGCTCGGCGCGGCCGCGATCGCCGTGCTCGGCAGACTGCGCAGCACCGTGTTCACCCGCTCGGCGACGTAGGAGATCTCCTCGGCCGCGGCCGGCCCGTCGATCTGCACCGCCGAGAGGCCCAGCCGATTGGCGATCTGGACGATGCGCGACGGTAGCTCGCCACGAAAGACACCGATCGAGATCGCCCCTTGGGGCAGGCGACGCAAGATGTCATGCACGTCATCAGGGCTGACCCGCCGTGGGGTCGGCCCGAACTCGAATCCCACCGCGTTGGCCCCGAGGCCGATCGAAAAGAGGGCGTCCTCTTCGGTGGTGACTCCCGAGACCTTGATGAACAGTCCCTCGACGATGAAGCGCATTCATCCTCCCCGCCTCAGGCTAGAGGACGTGTCCTAGGCGACGTCGAGTTCGATGGGCAGCTCCTCGCGCACCGACGCCTCGAACAGGCTGCGATGCGCGAAGCCCAGCGCCACGACGACACCGTCGCGGCGTATGGCGCTGGTCGCTCCGCTCGGCCCGGCCGGGCCGCGCGAGGTGAGTGCCGACTCGATGACCTCGAGACTCGGCGCGCTCGCGCGCACGAGGCGCCACGGGACGTTGCCGGAGCGCGCGTCCAGGCGCGCCACGAGCTCCTGTCCCGTGTAGCAGCCCTTGGTGAAGGAGACGGCGTCGCGGATCAGCGCCGCTCCGTAGCTCTGGGCGGGCAGATGTGCCGCGAACTCGTCCTCGCCGGGTACGAAGGCGTCGAACTGCTCGCCCCGCGTGGCGAGGGGGCCGACACAGCCGCCCTCAAAGCTGATCGAACAGCGTGCGCGCAGGCGAAAGCGATTGAGGCGGGCGAGCACCGTTTGGGCCAGCGCGCCCGGCACGACCAAGTCCACCCCGTCGTCGCGACGCGTCACCCACAGGCTCGAGATCACCGCACCGTCGGGCTCGAGAACAAGTGACCACGCGCCCGCGGCCCGCTCAACGTCTTGGGTCAACTGTCCCTGCAAATAGGAGACGGCACCATCGCCGTCGACGCGCAGGCGCGACCAGGCGATCGGAGTCGTCGCGTCGAGGGGCTCGGAAATCATCGCACCAGTAGAGTATGCGTCGCACGAGGCGGTGGAGCGAGGACAGATGAGTAAGGCCCAGATGGAACTCGCGACGATCACCTCGACGATGAGCGATCTCGCGACGCGCCTTACCGCGCTGGTCGAGAGCGAGGGCCAAGCCCTGCCCACCGAGGTCTATAGCGAGCTGGTGGGCGCTGAGCGCACGATCGGAGCCCTGCTGCGCCGACTCAACCGACTGGCGAATCGTCCGCTGTAGGCCCGGATAGCCTCGCTAGATGCCAGAGACGTGGGAATCGACGACGGCGCTGACGAGCCGTCAGCGACTCGACGTGCTGACCTGGCTCAACTACCTCGAAGTGCACCTGGGCCGCGAGGCGATCGACGAGGGTCGTCGACGTGCGGTCATCCACGAGACTCCGGCCGAGCACTGGCTGCGCTACGAGAAGGGCTATCTCGCCGGCTACGCGATGGTGACTGGGCGCTCCGAACCCTCCCTGGAAATGGCCGGTGGGGGCTTTGACCCCGAACTGCTGACGCGCGTGCTCGAGCGCCATGCCCAGGTCGACTGGTGGACCCGCGGTCCCCAGACCCGCGATGGCGGACACGACCTGCGCACGCTTCAATTCCTCTGCGTGAGCCTGCCCGTTCCCATCGAGCCGGTGCCCGCGGGCGCGACGCTGCGCACGTTCGACACGGCGCGCGACGAGGACGCCTGGCTCGCACAGAACAACGCAGCCTTCGCCGACCATCCCGAGCAGGGGGCCTGGCACCTGAGCGACCTCGACGAGCGGGCGCGCGAGCCGTGGTTCGACCCCTCGGGATTCCTCGTACTCGAGATGGACGGCGAGCTCGTCGCCTCGTGCTGGACGAAGGTCCACGAGCTCTACCAGGAGCGTTTCGGCGAGATCTACGTCATCTCGGTCCACCCACGCTTTCAAGGCCGCCGACTGGGACGCGTGATGGTCACCCAGGGTCTCGCCGTCCTGCGCCAGCGCGGTGTCTCCACGGTGGGCCTCTTCGTCGACGAGTCCAATCTCAGCGCGCGGGCCCTCTATCAGTCACTGGGCTTCGCTCTGGTGCGAGAAGACCATCTGACGAGGTTTCGCCGCTAGCTACCCACCGCGTGGCCGACGAAGAACGTGACCGCGGCCGCGGCCGCGGCGATCCACGTCTGGCGCAACGCCCAGCGCACCACGCCTCGTCGGGTGAACCAGCCGATGCCGCCGCCAATGGCGAGGCTGGTCACGCCGGAGAAGGCGATCGACCAGGGCACGTCGTTGCCACTCTGGCTCCAGAGCCAGGGCAGAAGCGGAACGAGCGCGCCCACCGCGAAAGCGAGGAACGAGGAGATGGCGGCGGCGAAGGGCGAGCCGGTCGCCGAGGGGTCCACGCCGAGCTCCTCGCGCGCGTGGGTGCGCAACGCCAGGTCCGGGTCGCGCATCAAATCCACAGACAGCCGTTCGGCGAGTTCGGCGTCGATGCCGCGCGACATGAACAGGTCGCGCAGCTCGATCTGCTCCAACTCGGGACTGGCGGCTATCGAGGCACGCTCGACGTCGATCTCGTACTCGAGGAGCTCCTTTTGGGCGCGCATGGAGAGGTACTCGCCAGTCGCCATGGAAAAGCCGCCCGCGACGAGGCCGGCCAGACCAGCCAGACGCACGACGCTGTGGCCCGGATTGGCACCAGCGAAGCCGAGGATCAACGAGATGTTGGTCACTAAGCCGTCGCTGATGCCAAAGATCGCCGCGCGCACCCAACCTCCCGCGATCTGTCGGTGGTGTTCGTCGTGGGCGGTCTCGCTCATGGCACAAGTGTAGGACTCGACCCAACGGGCGACCCCGGTAGCATTGCCGGGGAGGTTGATATGACCACGCACGTGAGCGGCATCGAGGAGTTGCGAACCCTCGTCGGCACCCATTTGGGATACTCCGATTACCACCTCGTCACCCAAGAGGTGGTCAACCTCTTCGCCGACGCGACGGGCGACCACCAGTGGATCCACGTCGATCCCGAGCGCGCCAAGACCGGGCCCTTCGGGCGCACCATCGCCCACGGCTATTTCACTCTCTCGATGATCCCGGTCCTGCTGAGCGGCGTCGTGCGCGTCGACGGCGTGGCCATGGGCATCAACTACGGCACCAACAAGGTGCGCTTCCCGAGTCCCGTGCCTGTGGGCAGCGAGATTCGCGCCGGCGCGACACTGGCCTCGGTGGAGACCATCGAGGGCGGCGCCCAGGTCACCATGGACGTGACCGTCGAGGTGCGCGACGCCGCCAAGCCCTCCTGCGTCGCCCAGGTCGTCTACCGGTACTACCTCTAGTCGATGGACGCGACCCACCTGCCCCAGGGCGAGGAGAAGACGCGCCAGGTGCGCGCCATGTTTGACGCGATCGCCCCGCGCTACGAGCTGGTGAACCGTCTCATGACCTTCGGTCTCGACGCGCGCTGGCGCCGTCGGGCCGTCGCCGACCTGCGTCTGCCCGCGGCGAGCACGGTGCTCGACCTCGCGGCGGGCACCGGTGACTTCACACGCGAGCTCGCCCGACAGGGCCAGCGTGCCGTCGCGGTCGATCTCAGCTTCGGCATGCTGGCCGCGGGACGTGACATGCCCGAGCGCGTGCAGGCCGACGCGACCACGCTCCCCTTTCGCGACAGCTCCTTCGACGGGATCACCTGCGGCTACGCCTTGCGCAACTTCACCAACCTGCAGGCGGCCTTTGACGAGATGGCCCGAGTGACGCGCCCCGGTGGGCGCATTTCGCTACTCGAGGTGGCCGAGCCGCGCGCCGGACTGCTACGCGCCGGCTTTCGGCTCTGGTTTCGCAGGGTCGTGCCCGTCATCGGGTCATTGGTCTCGGATCGCACTGCCTATCACTACCTGCCGGCCTCAACGGCCTATCTGCCCGAGGCTGAGCGGATCGCCGACATGCTGCGCCAGGCTGGCTTTCGGGCCATCAACCATCGTCGCGTGATGGGAGGGCTCAGTCAGCAATTCCTCGCCACGAGGTCCTCGTGAGATTCGTCCGCTCGCGTGTGGAGAGTCAGGACCTCGCGGCAGTGCGCACACTGAGCGCGCGAGATGGCTGGCTTGTAGAGACCCCCGAGGTCCTGCGGGCGGGCCTGGGTGACGTGGCAACCACGATTGAGCTGCCCGGCGGCCTCGAGTCGCCTCGCGATGCGCGCGAACAGTTGGCGGCCCACGAGCTCTCCGGCGACGACGGCCCCAGCGGCAGCGGCGTCGTCGCCTTCGCGTCGCTGCCTTTCGAACGCGGCGATGCTTCGCACCTCGAGGTCCCGCGTTACACGTTCACGCGATTGCGTGACGGCTCGACCTGGGTCAGTGCCCTCGACGGTGACGACGGCTGGCGTGACCTACTCGCACACGTAGAGGCCGCGAGCCAGGGGCCGCTATTCCCTCGCTCCTTGACCTATCAGCCGACAGCCGAGGAGTACGCGCACACCGTCGCGCGCGCGGTCGAGTTGCTGCGGCGCAAGGAGCTCGACAAGGTCGTCCTGGCACGCGCCGTGCTCGGCACGGTGCCCGAGGCGATCGATCCGGCCGCCCTCGCCGATCGACTGCGCCGACGCGAGCCGTTGTGCACCGTCTACTCGCTGCCCGTCTCGGGCGCGCGGCGCTACGTCGGAGCGAGTCCGGAACTTCTCGCGCGCCGCGAGGGGTCCACGGTCACCTGCCACCCCCTCGCCGGCACGATCGCCCTGCCGGCCCACGTGGCCCCCGACGACTACCAGACCTGGCTGCTCGGCAGCACCAAGAACCTCCACGAGCACGCCGTGCTCGTGGATGACCTGGTCCAACTGCTGGCTCGTCACTTCGAGGACATCGAGGCTGATGCCACTCCTTCAATCGTGGCGCTGCGCAGTGTTGCGCATCTCGGCACGTGGATTCGCGCGAGCGCGCGCGACGGCGCGCCAAACGCACTCAGCGTGCTGGCCCTCTTGCACCCCACCGCCGCGGTCGGCGGCATCCCGCGTCAGGCGGCCCACGATCTCATCGGCGAGCTCGAAGAGACGCCGCGAGGCCACTACGCGGGCCCGCTCGGCTGGGTCGACGAGCGTGGCGACGGCGAGTGGTGGGTGGGAATCCGCGGCGTGCTGGTGCGCGGCGCCACCTTCGAGGCCTGGGCCGGCGCGGGTATTGTCAGCGAGTCCGACCCGACCGCTGAGCGCGAGGAGACTCGCGACAAGCTCTCGAGCGTACTCGGGGCGCTGCTCGCCGAGCGCATCTAGTTCGTCCGAGAGCGCACCAGGCGTTCGACGCCCCAGCGGGTGACCAGGACGAGGGCTTCGAGGACGATCGCGCCGGACATCTTGGACTCACCCCGGGTGCGATCGCGAAAGGCGATCGGCGACTCGATGATGCTCGCTCCGCCGCGGCGCGCCCGATAGGTCATCTCGATCTGGAATCCGTAGCCATCGGCGCCCACCGTCGCGAAGTCGATGACCTCCAGGGCCCGGCTCGAGTAGACGCGATACCCCGCGGTCGAGTCGGCCACGCCCAGTCCCAGCATGATCGACGCGTACTGGTTGCCCAGTCGCGAGAGCAGTCGGCGCGGCAGCGACCACTTGGGAATCGAACCACCGGGAATGTAGCGCGAGCCGATCACCACGTCGTGGGTCTCGCCGAGCTCGAGCAGGCGAACCAGCGCCGCGGGGTCATGGGAGAAGTCACAGTCGATCTCCACGAAGTGGTCGTAACCGCGCTCGAGGCCCCACGCGAAACCCGCGCGGTAGGCGCTGCCCAACCCGGACTTAGCCGCGCGAGAGAGCAGCTCGATGCGTCCCAACTCGCTCGACAGCGAGCGCACCGCGTCCGCGGTGCCGTCGGGACTGGCGTCGTCGACCACGAGGATGTCCGCCGCGGGCACGACGTCGCGTAGGGCGCGCACCATCGCGTCGATGTTCAAAATCTCGTTATACGTGGGCAGAACCACCAAAACGCGCACCGGGCGATTCTAGTTTGGCCCTCTAGACTGCTCTTTCAGAGCGCCCGGAGCCGCAACACGAAGAAGGTCCATGCCCGAACCCAGTCCTCGCAAGCGCTTCACGATGCCCCGCGAGATCCGCATCATCCTGAGTGTGGGTCTCCTGGTCTTCGTCTTCGAGTACTTCGTCCTGCCCCAGTTCGCCTCGGCGCGCCAGAGGCTGAACCTGCTTTCCTCGCTCAATCCCTTCGTTGTCGCCCTGGCCGTGGTCTTCGAGATGGCGGCGATCTACAGCTACGTCGAGCTCACGCGCACCGTGCTCTATCCCTACTCCCCCGGACGCTTCAACACCCTGCGGGTGAACCTCGCGGGACTCGCCATCAGCCACGTGGTGCCCGGCGGCACCGCGCCGGCCGGCGCCCTGTCGTATCGGATCTTCAACGAACTGGGGGTGCCAAAGGAGACCAACGCCTTCGGCCTGGCCACCCAGGGCACGGGCTCGGCGGTCGTGCTCAACCTCATCTTCTGGGTGGCGTTGGTGATCTCGATCCCCCTGCGCGGATTCAACCCCTCCTACGGCTTCGCCGCGCTCGCCGGGGTCTTCCTGCTCGCCGCGTTCTTCGGCACCCTGGTTCTGTTGACGCGCGGCCAGCGTCACGCCGACGCCTGGCTGCGCGCGATCGCCGCGCGGATCCCGGCCCTGGACCCCGACAAGGTATCGGCGCTTCTCGAAAAGGTCGCCGAGCGCATCAAGGTCCTGATCGCGAACCGGCGGACCCTGTGGTGGGCGTTCACGTGGGCGGGGTTGAACTGGCTCTTCGACGCGACCTGCCTGTGGGTCTTCATCTGGGCCTTCGGCCACGTGATGTCGCCCATCGACCTGCTTGTCGCCTACGGCCTGGCCAACGTTCTCGCCGCGATCCCCCTCACTCCCGCCGGGCTCGGCGTCGTCGAGGGCGTCTTGATCGGAACGATCGTCCCCTTCGGCGTTCCCCACAGCCAGGCAATCATGGCCGTGCTCGCCTACCGACTGGTGAACTTCTGGATCCCGATCCCCATCGGCGGCGCGGCCTACGCGAGCCTGCAGTGGCGTCGAGAGGTCAGCGCGCCGCCAGCGAACGGGAACGGGCCAGCGAGCGCCGTTTGAACTCCTCCTGCGCGGAGAACTCTTCGACCGACGTGAGGCGCCGCCAACGTCGGTCGGTTCCCAGTTGCCAGGTAAAGCGGTCGTCGCGCCACGTCACCTCGAAGGCCTCAACGATCTCGGCGGCGAGCACCGGGTCCTCGATGGGCACCATCACCTCGACGCGCCGGTCGAGGTTGCGCTCCATGAGGTCAGCCGAACCGATGAAGACGGAGAAGTCATCTCGACCCGCCTCGCCGAAGACGAAGAGTCGCGAGTGCTCGAGGAACTCCCCGACCAGCGAGTGTACGGTGATGTTCTCCGACAAGCCCTCTATACCGGGACGCAGGCAGCACAATGTGCGCACCTCGAGGCGGATCGCGGCGCCGGCGTAACTCGCCTCATAGAGCGCGTCGATGATGCTCGGATCCGTGAGACCGTTCACCTTGATGGCGATGCGCCCGCGCTCGCCGAGATCGCGCTGGACATTGATGAGCTCGATGATGCGCGAGCGAGAGATCGTCGGACTGACGATGATCTTGCGGTAATTGGCGTTACGGGCGAATCCGGTCAGGAAGTTGAACAGCTCGCCGATGTCGTGGGTGATGTCCGCGTCACAGGTGAGCAGCCCGAAGTCCTCGTAGGTGCGCGCAGTCTTGGAGTTGTAGTTGCCCGTGGCCACGTGGACGTAGCGCGCAGTCGTCTCGCCCTCGCTGCGCACGACCAGGGCCGTCTTGGAGTGGGTCTTGAGTCCCACCACGCCGTAGACCACGTGCACCCCGGCGTCTTCGAGCGCCTTGGCCCACTCGATATTGGCCGCCTCGTCAAAGCGCGCCTTCAGCTCGACGAGGGCCACGACCTGCTTGCCCCGCTCGGCCGCACGGATCAGCGCGCCCACCACCGGCGAGTCACCCGACGTGCGATAGAGCGTCTGCTTGATGCCGACCACCTTGGGGTCGTCGGCCGCCTGGGCGATGAACATCTCGACCGAGTCGGCGAAGGACTCGTAGGGATGGTGAAGAAGGATGTCGCCCTCTCGAATGGCGGCGAAGATATCGCCCACGTGGTCGCCCGCGAGCAGTCGGGCTGGAGTGAGCGGCGACCAGCCCTCGCCCTTGAGATCCGGCCGGTCGAAGGCGTAGAGGCTCCACAGGTCGTGAAGGCCCAGCGGCGCGTCGGTCACGTAGACGTTGGACGGATCCAGGTCCAGCTGGTCGACGAGCAGGTCAAGATAGTCCTTGGACATGCCACTTTGGATCTCGACGCGCAGGGCCTCGCCAAAACGCCGGCGACGCAACTCGACCTCGAGGGCGACCAGGAGGTCGTCGGCCTCGTCCTCTTCAAGGGTCAGGTCCGCGTTGCGCGTCACACGAAAGAGGTCCGCACGCCCCAGGGTCATACCGGGAAAGAGCCGGCCGAGGTTTGCCATAATCAATTCCTCAAGCAGGCACCACCGTCCGGATCCCGTGGACAGGAATCGCGGCAGTGAATTGGGAACCTTGATGCGCGCGCTGCGCTCCTCACCCGTCGCGTCATCGCGCACGGTCACCGCGATGTTGAGCGAAAGGTTCGAGATCATCGGAAAGGGATGTCCGGGGTCAACCGCGAGGGGCGTTAGGACCGGATAGACGTTCTCGTCGAAGTAAGTCGAGAGACGTTCCACTTCGGCCTCGGTGAGATCGGCGTGGTGCACCAGGGCGATGCCGCTACGTGCGAGCTCAGGCACGAGCTGGTCGAGAACCACGCGGTCTTGTCGCTCGACCAGCGAGAGAACCCGTTCACGGATGGCGGCGAGTTGCTGGCGGGGTCGAACCCCGTCCACCGAGGGGGTCTGGACTCCAGCGGCCACCTTGTCCTCCAGGCTGACCACGCGCACCTGGAAGAACTCGTCGATCATGTCGGCGAAGATCGCGACGAACTTGCAGCGCTCGAGCACCGGCAGGCGGTGATCCTCGGCGAGGTCGAGCAGGCGCGCGCCGAATTCGAGCCGCGACAACTCGCGGCTCGAGAAGCGCTCCGGTCCGAACGCGTTGAGTTCCAGGGGCACTGTCGCTGAACTCCTTGTCACGCCGCAATTTGCATCAAGCGTACGACTACTCTAAGGAGGTGGCGAGACACCGCAGTCAGGCCGCGGGCGAGGCTCGCGAGCCGAGGCCTCCGCGCTCAACGGAATTGGTCCTCATGGCGCTGGCTTGGATCGTCGTCACGGCGTTCTACGTACTGGCGTCCCTGGGATCCCAGGGCCAGATGCCCAAGCGCCTCGGCCTCTTTCTGACCGTCATCGTCGGGGTGTCGCTCTTGCTGCACGTGGCGATCCGAATGCTGGCTCCACGATCGAGCCAGGTGCTCTTGCCCATTGCGACGTTCCTCAACGGCATCGGCTACGTGGAGATCGCCCGCTGGAACCCAGTGCGCGCGGGATATCAGGCCCTGTGGTTCATGTTTTCAGCCGTTGCCGTCGTCGTTACCCTGGCGCTCGTTCGCCGCGTGCGCGATCTCGACCGTTACCGATATCTCACCCTCGTCGCGGCAATGTTCCTGCTGCTCTCACCACTGATACCGGGCATCGGACAAACCGTCTACGGTGCTCGCCTGTGGGTGGCGGTGGGGCCGATCACGTTTCAGCCCGTGGAGATCGCCAAGATCCTCCTGGCCTTCTTCTTTGCCTCGTACTTCGCCGCCAATCGCGAGCTGCTCTCCACTCCCACTCAGCGTGTGATGGGACGTCTGATCGTCCCGCCTAAGGTCCTGATACCGATTCTCGTCGCCTGGGGATTCGCCGTCGCCATCTTGGGCGTGGAGAACGACATCGGCTTCGCAGTCCTCATCTTCGGTCTGTTCATCTCGATGCTCTGGGTCGCCACCGGACTCAAGACGTACGTCGTACTCAGCCTGGGTCTGCTCGCCGGCGGCGCCGTGATCGCCGCCAATTACTTCTCCCAGGTCCAGGTGCGCGTCAGCCAGTGGCTCGATCCGTGGTCGACGGCCAACTTCACCTATTCACATCAGCTCGCCTACGGGTGGTACTCACTGGCCGCCGGCGGCATCACAGGCACCGGCCTCGGGCTCGGCCAGAGCGGCACCGTGCCCGAGATCACTTCGGACATGATCTTCGCCGCGGTGGGCGAGGAGCTGGGATTCGTCGGCATCATCCTGGTGCTCTCGCTCTTCGCGCTCTTCGTCGGCGAGGGCTTTCGCATCGCCCAGCGCGCCCACTCGGACTACGTGCGACTGGTCGCGACGGCTCTCACGGCCACCGTGGGGATTCAGACCTTCGTCATCATGGGTGGCGTGCTGCGTCTCCTGCCCCTGACCGGGGTGACGTTGCCCTTCATGGCCTACGGAGGCAGCTCGCTGCTCGCCAACTACGTGATCGTGGCCCTGCTGCTGCGCATCAGCCACGAGAACAACGTAGAGCTCCAGGGCGGGGAGATCCGCGCCCTCTCCTTCGCCGACCTCTGAACGTCGTCAGACTCGTCGATGGCGCGTGCGAGAATTACGCTGCTCCAATGAGCCGCGTGATCATCGATCCCGAGAGTGTCCGCGCGCTACCCGCGCCAGAGCCGTCGCACTTTCGCGGCGATATCCAAGGCCTGCGGGCGATCGCGGTCATCCTCGTGGTGCTCGACCACGCAGGCGTGCCGGGATTCGAGGGCGGATACGTGGGCGTCGACGTTTTCTTCGTCATCAGCGGCTACGTCATCACGTCACTGCTCTTGCGCCAACCGCCACGACAGATTTCTTCAAACCTCGCGACGTTCTACGCGCGGCGCATCCGGCGTATCGTGCCCGCGGCGACCGTGGTACTGGTGGCAACCGTCTTCATCGCGTACATCACGCTCGGCTCGAACTTCAACCTCCAACTGCTCGGTGACGTACGCTGGGCGTCGCTCTTCGCGGCCAACTTCCGACTGATCGCCACGGGCAGCAACTACTTCATCCCGGGCGTCTCGCCCTCACTGATCACCCACTACTGGTCCCTCGCGGTCGAAGAGCAGTTCTACCTCGTCTATCCGCTCGTCGTCTTCGCGATCACCCGTTCGAGCGTCGAGCATCGTCGCCGCGCGCGCCTCGCCCTCGTGCTCATCATCAGCATCGCCGTCTCGGCCTGGTGGTCGTATCACCAGACTCCCCTCGCCCCCGTCGACGCGTACTACTCGCCCTTCACCCGCTTCTGGGAGCTCGGCCTCGGCGGGCTCGCCACCCTGGTCCCCACGACCTGGCTACGACGCGCACCGCGGCGCAACTCATTCCTCGCCCTGGCCGCCCTCGTACTGCTGAGCTATGGCGTCATACATCTCAACTCCACGAGCGCCTATCCCGGGGTGCTCGCCTGGATTCCGTGTGCAGCGGCCGCCATCTTGCTCGTCACGGGTCTTGACCAAGTCCGCGGCGGGCCGGCCACGTGGCTTGCCTGGAGACCGTGTCGCT
Source organism: Actinomycetes bacterium (assembly GCA_021790675.1). Lineage (GTDB taxonomy): Bacteria > Actinomycetota > Acidimicrobiia > Acidimicrobiales > RAAP-2 > RAAP-2. The sequence goes on along the minus strand of JAJYGN010000088.1, from coordinate 21,053 downwards.
ACGTGGGCGACATCTCCTACTCGCTCTACCTCTACCACTACGCCTGGCTGATGCTGCCGCTGCTGTGGGCGTCGCCACCGACCTCGCCGCTCGCGCGAACCCTCGAAGTAGGCGGTGCCGTGATCTGTGCGATCCTCTCCTATCACCTGCTCGAGAATCCGATCCGGCACTCTCGACTGCTCAGTCGCGACCGATTCGCGGCGTTCTTGCTCTTGGCCGTGTGCGTCGCCTTGTCGTGGAATGCGACGTTGCTCGTGGGCCACCTCGCCCAGTGAGGAGATTCAGCCGTTGATGCCCATGGGGGAACTCAGGGGAAGATTGACGTGCAACGTGGCGGCGATCGCCTTGACCACGTAGGTGGAGAAGACGTCCTCGCCGATGACCGTGAAGTGGATGCCGTCATTGGCGCGCAGGATCTCCACCCGCGTTCCCACGTGGGCAGTGCGGCGAAATTCACCTGATGACGTTGCTAAAAGTTGCGACGTTGAGACGAAGATCGCCCCGGGCGATCGAGAAACCTGCTCAGCGTAGAGCGAGTTGAGCAGCGTGACACCACGGTTGTACTGGATCGGGCGCATGACGGGCAGGCCCACCCAGAGGAGGTACGCCCCGTGGTGGCGGGCCAGTCCGAGGATCTGATCGATGTTGGCGCGATAGGCGGTGCGCCAGGCGGGCGTCGCAAAGTCCATTGCGGTACCGCGTCGAGAGATGGCCTGCTGGTCGTTGGCGCCCAGGCAGACGATGACCAAGTTGGGCCGATACCTGTGCAGGAGCCTTCGCAGGCGGGCGGGCCAGTTGTAGTACCAGGACGCCGCGAGACCAGTCGAGGACTTGTCACGCTCGATCAATGTGATGCCGGGCACCTTGAAGATCTCTCGTCCCAGTCCCCACCCCAACTCGCTGCCGATCGAGTCACCGATCTCCAGGATTCGACAGTGCCCGAGTGGCAGAGTGCGAACGGGCCGGGGCACGACGGTGATCGTCGTCGCGCTCGAGGGGGTTGTCACGCTCGACGTCGGCGTGCTGGGCGAGTTCATCTCGTGAAAACCACAGTGACGTAGGGCAGGAAAGGACACCAGCGGACCCGAGGTCGACCCTGGTTCCAGCCCGGGAGCGAGAACCGTCGTTGTCGTTGTCGGGGCCGGCCTCGTAGTGCTCACCGTCGTTGTCGAGGGCGGAGCCGTCATTGCCGGCGCTCGAGCACCGAGTCGCGACAGCGTCAGTCCCGAGCCCACGAGTGCCAGGAGAACCACCGCGAGACCTACTCGCAACGGCCAGCGACGGTCGGGACTCCTCGACTCGCCTACCGGGCCGTTGGACATCGTGTCTCCCTTTGTCCCCTCCAGGCCCGGGTTCACCCCTAGAGTACTCCCGCGTTGGACAAGGACTCCACGGCGTCCGATCTTGGCTCGCATCGCTGCGAGTTACCAACAGGTGTAACTGCGGCGCGAGGCACAGGGCCGCACCAGCCCAGCTGAGCACTAACTGGCGACGCCGCTGTCAGCGCACGCCGGTCTCGGCTATCTCCTGAACATCGCCGCCCAACACGAGCAGGCTGGTGTCGGGCTGTTCAACGATGCACGACGGATGCACGCCAACGTCGGTGATGACTCGGTAGTAACCCGGGGGTAGCAATCCTCCCCAGTTCCATCGGTAGGGGTCTTGGCGCATCAACTGAGAACCCACCGCGGTCGAGGTCAGCGTCGCGAGGATCCCCGTACAGACAATGGGCATCCCCTTGGGACCCGGGAACACCCACGGACCATATGCGGGCCGGTAATCGATGTGCACGGTGTTCAAGCCGTGATTAACCGTCTGACCCTGAGTTGTCTGGGCCAGGCTTGCGCCAAGTGTCGTCGTCCACGGTCCCGCTTCGAAGGGCGACGACGGATCATGATGCGTCACGAGCCACGTGTGCCAATACCCGGCCAACTCCTGGGGAAACCGTCGGGGATCGACCGAGGGCGTAGCCGACGACGCCGGCGACGTGAACACGAACGGGTTGTAACCACGTGACACCGTGTAGTTGGTAGTCAGGAGGATCTGCCACGGTGCGACGGGTCCCGCCTTTGACAGCACGAGCAGCGTGATCGACTGGTGCGACGCGGTCGGACCCGTCGAGTTCACCTCGCCCAACATGGTGTGGGGATACGACGTCGTCGAACCAGTGATGACCACGCTCGTGATCTCGGGTTCGAACGGAACGTGGTTGCCCGTCGCCTGGCCCACGGAGGCCAACTTCACGAGAGCGACATCGGTCGCGAGCGCTTCGCTCGACTGGCCGTCGACCTGGGCCAATTCGTTGGGATCGAGCTGGACTAACGCGCGCTCTCGCACGCTCCACAGCGTCCGAAGGACTCGATCGGCGTAGCGAAACTCATTCGATCCCACTGGCATGTTCACCGAGGACAGCCAGGCAGGCAACGGTGTGACGACGTGCGAAAGGGTCGCCGTTGCGTATCCCGGCGGGGGCGCGTTGAGAGCTCGGTGAATGGCCCACGATGCAAGAACCACCGTCACGGCCGACGCCACACGCCCGAGTTGAAGGATCCCCGCGACAATCTTCGCGCTACGAGGAGACACACTGCCGTCCACGCCGCCACCACGTATCCGACGTAGCTCTCGAAAACGATAGATCGTCGCCCACGTCGTCGCGAGAAGGGCCACGCCCGCGGGCACGATCACCCAACTCGCGCCGTCGGTCATGGCGACACTGACCGCGATTCCCGCGATCACGAGATACGAAATACTCCCACTCAGAGCCCCGAGGAACGCTCGTTTCGCCCTCGCCACGGGATCGGGTGTCACGAGCGGCGCGTCAGTCAACTGCTGACTGAGGAGATCCCTCGCCGACGGAAGAATCGCTGGGCTGTCCCTCAGCAACGTGGCAACCGCTGTGGCGGCACCGGCTCTCAGCATCGCTCCCGAGACGAGGAACGCCCGTGACGAGCTCGTCGAGGAGATTACGAGCGCACCCAGCGTCGATCTCACCTGCCGGCGAAGATAACGCGGCGACCACCGCGATACCTCGACGATCTCGCCTCGGTCGAGGACTCTCCACCGTCGATGAAAGTGACGACGTTGCGCGATCCAGTCGTCGCCGATCGCTAGCTCCGCCATCGTGAAGTACGACAGTACGACGATGAGAAGTTCAGCACCGGCGAGAGCGGCGAAGAGTATCAGCATGAAGTGACCCCAGTCAAAGGGCTGGCCCGAGCGCTGCTGGCCGTGAGCCACAGCGAGGGAAAGCCGTCCCATGGCGAAGACGATCGCTCCGTATCCCGCGAGTCGAACGTTGGGAGGGACCACGTCGCGCACCCGACGCTGGAAGGCGATAGAACCCGGCAGGGCCGCCGCCCGAAGGTTCGATCGTACTGATGACGCGTGCGCCACATCCCTACTCGAGAAGGACGTGTCCGAGGGCCGCACCGACGAGGTGACGGGAATCCGTTGACGGATCTCTCGCACGACGCGCAACGCGACCTGGCGATCGCCGTCACCCGGGGCGAGATCGTGATGGGCGTGTAACTCAGCGATCACCCTCGCGGGCAGTCGACTCGTCGCTCGTGGAATCTTCAAGAGTGCACCGCTGGTAAGGACGAGCGCCGGTGTACGCCGGCGTCGCGCGCGCCAGCGTGGGGCAACCAGGGTCACACCCGAAATCATCGCCCACGGAACGCGCAGTGTCCGACGTCCCGGCACCGCGACGACGTCACTCGACGCGATGACGACGCTTCGACGACAGAGTCCCGCAAACGCGATCAGCCACGCCGGCGGCACCAACAAGAAAAGTGTGACCATCACTACCATGACGACGTCTTGAAACGGCGAGAGATGCTTGGCCGACGAGGTGCCGTCAATAGCTCCGACCGCGCCCACGAGCACGAGCCAGAGCACCGCGCCACCGAGCAGGACGACCACGCCCGATCCCGCCGCGCGCCAACTGCGCAGGCGCCACGTCGTCGACGTCGAATCTACGCTCGCCATTCCCCCCACCGGTCATCGACGAATCGAACACAATGTAGTGCTGAGAAAGCAACCGTGAAGCCCTTGACCAACGTTGGAGGGAAAGAGCCGGGCGTGTCCGTGCCGTCGACACGTCACTCGCCAGAAAGTATCTCCTCGTTGCACAGAATCGGTGACGGCACTTTCTGGCGTTGCGCGATGATCAGGGCGTCGCTGGTGCGACAGTCGAACACCTCACGCCCGCGTGACGTCATGACGTCGAGCTCGGCGTAAAAGACGCCCGCGTCAAAGCGCACGATCCGCGCGGAGACGACGTCGGCACGCAGTCGGTTGAGCATCTCGGCGACGAGCTCGTGCGTGCCGGGTCGGCGCCCCGCCACACCGTTCATCGCGTTGTGCAGCGCCTGGGCTTCGGCGAGGGCGATGGGAATCGACAGGTACCGATACGGCAAGTCCGCCTCCATCAGGTGAACCTGGGGAGAGGCGTCGCCCAGGTCGAAAAGCACCGACTCGATGCTCATCACCTTGTAGACGATCTCCTCAGGTGCCGGCGGGCTCGTCTCGGTGGCCGGGGCCCCGGCGGCGTCCTCGAGCGATCCATCCACTCTGGCGGGTTCGGGCAGGTCAGTCACGAGACGAGGCTAATTGGTCGAACGGCGCGAGACAGACAGCACCAAACCGCCCGCGGTGTAAAAGACCAACGCGGCGGAACCGCCGTAGCTGAGAAACGGCAGCGGAATGCCGGTCACCGGCATGATGCCCATCGTCATGCCGATGTTCTCAAAGCAGCTGAAAGCGAAGAAGATGAAGACTCCCAAACTCAGCACGCGGCCCATGGTGTCGCGCGAGTTGCGCCCGATCACGAACATGCGCCACGCCACGAAAGCGAGCAGCAGGACGATGGTCACCGAACCGATGAATCCGAGCTGCTCGCCGATCGCGGTGAAGATGAAGTCGGTGCGTTGCTCGGGCACGTAGCCGAGAACCGTCTGAAGTCCCTTGAAGAGGCCCGCACCGTAGAGGCCGCCCGAGCCGATGGCACTCTTGGCGTTGCTCACCTCGTAGATCAGCGGCGCCAGGGCCGGGTTCGTCGAATTCTGGTTGAGGAACGAGACGAAACGGTCAACCTGATAGCGGTGGAGCAGCTGGAAGTAGACCGCGCCGGCGACCCCGATTGTTCCCACCACGGCGAGGAAGCTCATGAATCGCGGCGGAACGCCGGCTATCACCATCATCGCCGAGACCACGAGCACAATAATGATGGCCGTGCCGAGGTCGGGCTGGAGGACGATCATGCCAAGCGGCACCGCCGCCATAAGGAGCAGGCGCACCACGTCGTACATGGTGAGCCCGTCGGGTCGTCGGTGGGCGTAGGTGGCGACGGCGAGTATCAAGATCAGCACCGTGAACTCGCTCGGCTGAACCTGGATCAGTCCGAGGTTGTACCAGCGCTGGGCCCCGAGCGAGCTCTGGCCCACCACGAACACTCCGGCGAGTCCCAGTAGGGCCATGACGTACAGCGGGGTGGCCAGCACCTCGAAGCGACGGTAGTCGAAGAGGGAGATCACGTACATGATGACGATGCCGGCGACTACGAAGACGCCTTGGCGCTCAAGGTAGTAGTGAGGGTTGTAGCCGGCGTTGGCCAGCGGGGCGCGCGTCGCGCTGTAGATCATGAACGCGCCGATGAAGCCCAGGGCGACAAGGCCCCACAGGAGTCCCAGGTCGAGCCGGTCTCGGCTGCGCAACCGGTCGGTGATCGCCGCCAACGTGTCGGTCACGCGATCACCTCCAATAACGCCTCGCCGTCCATCGGCACGCCCCACCACCACGACATCTGGCGAGCGGCCTGGAAGGCCAGCATCCCCAGCCCGTTGGCGCTGCGACAGCCCCGCTCCTCGTAGGCCCTCAGCCACGGCGAGCGGCGCGGTTCATAGGTTATGTCCACCGCAACGGTCGTGTCCGTCACGCCCGGAAGTACCTGGTCGTCGCGACCGAGCACCGGCGTCGCGTTGACGACCACGTCATAGACCTCGCTCGGGCCCACGACGTCGTAGCGCTCGGCCAGCCAGGCCACACGCTCCGGGTTTCGCCCACGCACGTCAACGCGCGCGGCACCGTGGCTCGCTAACGCATCGACGATTCCGCGTGCCGCTCCCCCAGAGCCGATCACCGCGACTCGGCGTCCCTCAACCTCCACGCCGAGCGTGGCGGCGAGTGCGTCGACGAAACCCTCTCCGTCGGTGTTGGTGCCATGGATCAGCCCGTCGCGAAACCACAGAGAGTTCACCATCGACGTGCGCGTCGCGGGTCCGTCTAAGTGTGTGCACAATGAAGCGGCGAGCTCCTTTAACGGCATCGTTACCGAGAGGGCATCGAAGCGCGCGCCGAGGAGTCCCTCGAGCGCGGCGAACTCCTCAAGTGCGATCGCGACGCGCTCCGACGTTCCCTTGAGTCCCGCCAGGGCCAGTCCCGCCTCGTGCAGACGCGGGGAGAGCGAGTGCTCGATGGGATAGCCCACGACGCCGAGGCGCCAGTTCATCCGATGCCCCGTGACGCGGCGATCGTCTCATTGGCCAACTGCTGGGCGAAGGTCGTGGCGAAGGCCTCGGTGCCGCTCTTGTCGATCACCGTGAAGTAGAGCCACGGGCCCGGCGGGGCGTGCAGCACCGCGTCCAGCGAGTCCGACGACACCGTGCAGATCGGCGTCGGGGTCAAGCCGCTGTTGAGGTACGTGTTGTAAGGCGAAGGGGTTTGGAGCATCGCGTGGGTGACCGCGCCGCCGTCGCGACCCAGCGCGTAGAGCACCGTCGCGTCCATCTGGAGGGGCCCACCGCGAGCCAGGCGGTTGAAGATGACCCGAGCCACCTTGGGCATGTTGCGCGGGTAGTAGCCCTCCTTCTCCACGATGGAGGCGGCGATCACGATCTGGTACGCGCTGAGTCCCTCCACCGTCGTCGTCGGTGAAAGACCCACGGCGCTGGCCAAAGAGTTGAATGAGCTCTCCATGCGCGCGAGCAGCTGAGAGGGGGTCATCGTCGGTGTGATCACGTACTGGCCCGAGCCGATGAGTCCCTCCAGGGACCCGTTGGGGTGATACGGGCTCGCCGCGGCCGCCGCCGCGGCGTCCTTTAAGAAGGCCTCGGCGTAGGTGTTGCCCACCGCGCTCGCCACCTGAAGGGCAACCTCGTGCAGCGTGAGGCCGGGTCGCACGGTCACCTCCTGGACGTTGGGACCGTTCGAGAGGATCGACTTCACGTGGGAAAAGGACGAGTTCTGGGCGATCTCGTAGGATCCGGGTAGCACCGTAGGCGCGCCGAAGATCACGAGGTCGGCGCGAAAAGCGAGCGGCGAGTGGATCACCCCAGCGCTGTGCAGCTCGGCAGCGACGGTCGAGAGCGAGTCGCCGGCGTTGACCGTGACGATGACCTGTTTGCCCGGACCCCCGAGGGCGACCGCTTGGAGAACAAACCACAGCAGGCCGACGACCAGGATGCCACCGACAATGCCGCCGAGGAGACCCGCCTTGACCCACCCACTACGCACGGCTTCCCTCCAGGAAGCTCTGGAGCATCACGACGGCCGCGGCCGAATCGATGCGCGCACGCTGGGCGCGCTGCCGATGACCCGCGCCCGAGAGCGATCGTCCGGCCTCGACCGTGGTGAGCCGTTCGTCGAACTGGATGACCTCTCGCGGGGCCAGCGCCTGGGCCAGTTTGGCGAAGAGCTCATCGGCGAGGTCCGTCGACGCGGTCGCCACGCCGGCGAGTGAGAGGGGGCGCCCGACGACCACCAGGTCGACCGACTCCTCGTCCACGGCGCGCCGGATCGTCTCGACCAACGTGCCGTCGACGGCGAGAGCCTCGCGGGGAAAGGCCATCGTGCGAGCCGAGTCGCTGATCGCGACCCCGCATCGCCTGGTCCCCGGGTCGAGACCCAAGACGCGCGCCACGGCTAGATCGCGGCGGCCGCGTGCAAGACCCGGTCGATGCCGCTCGCGTCGCGACCTCCGGCGACCGCCAGGCGCGAGGAGCCGCCGCCGCCGCCGCCGACGAGGGCGGCGAGGTCCTTGACCAGCGCGACGGCGTCGAGGGTTCCATCGGTCGCGACCACCAGGGCCACCTTGTCGTCGTCGCTCGCCCCCACCAACACCACCAGACGCCGACCACGGCGCTGGAGCTCCTGGGCGACACTGCGCAACGAGTCCCCGCCATAGCCGTCGAGGCGCCCGAGCACCGTGTCGCCCTCGGCGCCGGCGAGCTGATCGGTCACGACGGAGAGCTGGGCCTGGCGCAGGCTCGCGAGCTGGGTCTCCATCTCGCGCTGGCGACTGATCAGGCGCTCGAGGGCCGGGGTGATGTTCTCGGTCGAGGTCTTCAAAATCCCAGCGACGCTGGCCAGCGCCGCCTCCATCTCCACGCTGCGTCGATGGGCGGCGAGGGCCGAGACGGCCTCAATGCGCCGGGTGTTGGCGCCGATCGAGCCCTCCGAGACGATCTGGATCTGGCCGATGTCGCCCAATCGGTCGACGTGGGTGCCGCCGCAGAACTCGAGGCTGTGGCTGCCCGCGCGCACCACGCGCACGCGATCCCCGTACTTGTCGCCGAAGAACGCGACGGCGCCCATCTTCTCGGCGTCGGCCTTGGAGGTCTGGATCGTCTCGACACCCTCGTTGGCCACCACGTCGGAGTTGACCATCGTCAGGATTGCGCCGACCTCCTCCTTGGCCAGGCCCTGTCCGTGGGAGAAGTCGAAACGCAGCCGGTCGGGACCGACGAAGGACCCCTGCTGGCGCACGTGGTCACCGAGCACACTGCGCAGCCCCGCGTGCAAGAGGTGCGTCGCGGTGTGGTTGCGACGGGTGGCCTCGCGTCGCGCGGGGTCGATCGTGGCCACGGCGACCTGACCGGGCACGATGGTGCCCTCGAGGATTCCGCGGTGGGCGACGAGCCCGCCGGCCACGCTCTGAGTGTCGGCCACGTGAAAGCGTCCCGACTCGGTGACGATGGTGCCGGTGTCACCAACCTGGCCGCCGGACTCGGCGTAGAAGGGCGTCGACTCGAGGAAAAGCTCGCTGACCCCTTCGCCCTCGAGCACGCCGATCACGGTGGACTCGACGCTGTAGCGCGTGACGTCGCGGCCCACGAACTCAGTGGGACCGTGGGCCTCGACCAGGTCGCGGTAGTGCGACTCGTCAGCCAGGTGCAGGGTCTTCGCCGCGGCGCGAGCGCGCTCGCGCTGAGCGGACATCGCGGCGTCGAAGGCCGCGCGCTCGACGCTGAGGCCCGACTCGGCGACGATCTCGCTGGTCAGCTCGATGGGGAATCCGTGCGTGTCGTGCAGCTTGAAAGCGACCTCGCCGGGGAACACGGTGCGTGACGACGAAAGCACCTCGTCGCGCGCCTCCTCGAGGAGACTCATGCCGGTTCGCAGTGTGCGGTTAAAGCCCGCCTCCTCACGCTCGAGGACTTCGATGATGAGCTCGCGGTCCTTCTCGAGGACCGGGTAGGCCGAGCCCATCTTGGCGATGGTGGCGTCGACTAACGTCGCGGCCAGGGGCGCCTCGTGGCCGCCGCGGCGCGCGGCGAGCACCGCGCGGCGGATGATGCGGCGCAGCACGTAACCGCGGCCCTCGTTGGAGGGAAGCACGCCGTCAGCCACCAGCATCGTCATGGCCCGACCGTGCTCGGCGATGCGGCGAATCGCCACGTCGGTTGCCTCGCTGGTGCCGTAGGGGGTCTTGACCATCGTCGCGGCCGCCTCCATGAGGGGCGTGAAGAGGTCGGTCGCGAACACGCTGTCGACCCCGTTGAGGATCGACAGGACGCGCTCGAATCCCGCGCCGGTGTCGATGTTCTTACGCGGCAGCTCGACCAGGGGCTGGCCGGGCTCGCGCTCGTACTGCATGAAAACGAGGTTCCAAAACTCGAGGAACCGCTCGTCGCCACCGAAGGCCGGTCCCCCGTCGGCGCCGTAGGCGGGACCCTTGTCGAAGAAGATCTCCGAACACGGCCCGCACGGCCCGGTCTCTCCCATCGCCCAGAAGTTGTCCTCATCGAGGCGCTGGATGCGACTGGCCGGCACGCCGATGAGGTCGCGCCAGATCTCGGCGGCCTGATCGTCGGAGTCGTGCACCGTGACCCACAGTCGATCGGGGTCGAGTCCGAACCCCTCGGTGATCAGGCCCCAGGCGTAGCGAATCGCGCCCTCTTTGAAGTAGTCGCCGAAGGAGAAGTTGCCCATCATCTCAAAGAACGTCAGGTGTCGACTGGTGGTGCCGATCTGATCGATGTCAGGGGCGCGAAAGCACTTTTGCACCGTAACGGCGCGCGCGAAGGGCGCGGCCTCTTCCCCGGTGAGATAGGTCTTGAAGGGCACCATGCCCGCGATGGTGAACAAGAGCGACGGGTCGTGGGGTATCAGGCTCGCCGAGGGCACGATCGTGTGCCCGTTGGCGGCGAAGTAGTTGAGAAAGGTCGAGCGAAGTTCCTGGGCTTCCACGGATTTACTCTACCGGGGCCTCGTTCGAGCCCTGGTCCGGGAAGGTGCGCTCGCGCCATCGCGCGGCGAGGGCCGCCTCGGCGCCGTGACCCGTCGCCTCGTAGAACCGCTGGCCCGCCACCGCCTCGGGCAGGTACTCCTGTGCGACCCACGCGTTGTCGAAGTCGTGCGGGTAGCGATAGTCGATGCCAAAGCCCAGGGTGGCCGCGGCGGCGTAGTGGCCGTCGCGCAGGTGCTCCGGCACCGGGGCGACTCCCCCGGTGCGGATCGCCGCGGTCACGGCGCCGAGCGCGCGCGTGGCCGAGTTGCTCTTGGGCGCGAGAGCCAGGTAGAGCGTCGCGTGCGCGAGCGTCAGACGGGCCTCGGGCAGACCCACGAACTCGACCGCGCGCGCCGCGGCCTCGGCCACCACGAGGGCGTTCGAGTCGGCCAGACCGACATCCTCGCTCGCCAGGATCACCAGTCGGCGCGCGAGAAAGCGCGCCGACTCGCCGCTCTCGAGCAGGGTCACCAGCCAGTAGAGCGCGGCGTCGGGATCCGAGCCGCGCACCGACTTGATCAGCGCCGAGACCTGGTCGTAGTGGGTGTCGCGCGACTGGTGATACAGGCGCCCATCGCGAGCGCGCGCCACGTGCTCTAAAGCAACGTGACGACTCGCCCCCGCGAGGACGATGGCCGTCTCGAGGGTCGTCAGCACGCTGCGCGCGTCGCCCTCACCCGAGGCGACGAGGGCCTCAACAGCGTCCTCGTCGGCGCTCGCGGATTTGAGTTCGAGGCCGCGCGCGACCAGGGTGGCCAGGGCGGCGCTATCCAAGGGGTGGAGCCGCCAGAGCGTCGTGCGGCTCATCAGGGCCGCGTTCACCTCGAAGAACGGGTTCTCGGTCGTCGCGCCGATCAGGACGATTTCGCCACTCTCGGTGGCCGGCAGCAGGAGATCCTGCTGGGACTTGTTGAAGCGATGCACCTCGTCGATGAAGATGACGGTGCGCTGGGAGAACTCGCCGCGTCGACGTCGAGCGCGCTCGATCGCCTCGCGTACGTCCTTCACCCCGGATGAGACCGCCGAGAGGCTCTCGGCCTCGTAGCCCGCCGCGCTCGCGAGGATCCGCGCGAGGGTCGTCTTGCCCGTGCCCGCCGGGCCCCAGAGGATCATCGAGACCAGCTGACGGTCTTCGACGAAGCGCCGCAGAGGGCCCTGCGGGCCCACGAGGTGCTCTTGGCCGAGCACCTCGTCGAGAGTGCGCGGGCGCAGCAGGTCGGCCAGTGGCGCACTCTCGCGCAGTCGCCGCGCGGCCGCGTCGTCAAAGAGTGACGTGGCTAACCCTTCACCGCGGGACGCAGGTGCAGGTCGCGAAGCTGTCGCGCGCCGACCTCCTTGGGCGCCCCGGTCATGGGATCCGCGCCGGACTGGGTCTTGGGAAAGGCGATCACCTCGCGAATGGTCTCGGCGCCGGCGAAGATCGCGACCAGCCGGTCGACGCCGAACGCGAAGCCGGCGTGTGGCGGCGCCCCGTACTTAAAGGCCCCCATCAGGAAGCCGAAGCGGCTTTCGGCCTCCTCGTCGGAGATACCGAGCGAGCGGAACACCGTTGCCTGGATGTCGGCGCGGTGAATGCGCACCGACCCGCTGCCCAACTCCCAGCCGTTGAGGACCAGGTCGTAGGCCTGGGAGCGCACGCGCAGCGGGTCACTCCCCATCAGCTCGAGGTCGTCCGGGTGGGGCATCGTGAAGGGGTGGTGCGCGGCGATCGGGTTGCCGTCGTCGTCGAGGCCCTCGAACATCGGGAACTCGGTGACCCACAGGTAGCGATACGGAGGTTCGGAGACCGGCGGCGCGCCGAGGGCGAGGCGCAGCGCGCCGAGCACCCGGCAGGCCAGGGCGTGCTCGTCGGCGACGACCAGAACTAGGTCGCCCGCGCACGCGCCGTCGACGCCGGAAATCGCCGCGGCCTCTGTCTCAGAGAGGAATCGCGCGAGCGGCGAGTCCAGGCCGTCCTCACCCACGCGGAACCACGCGAGGCCCTTCGCGCCGAGGGCCTTCGCCTGGTCGGTCAACGCGTCGAGGCGGCTGCGGGTGAACGAGGCGCCCTCGGGCACGCGGATGGCTTTGACGACGGGGGCGGCGAAGGCCTTCACTTCGGTCGCGGCGAAGGCCGCCGAGAGGTCCTGGAGGACCATGCCAAAGCGCAGATCGGGCTTATCGGTGCCGTAGAGGTCCAGCGCCTCGGCCCAGGTCATGGTGTCGATGCGCTCGGGTCGCACGCCGGTGGCCACCTCGGCGGCGTCAAGCACCGCGCGCGAGACGAAGCCCATGATGTCGTCCTGAGAGACGAAGCTCGCCTCGAGGTCGAGCTGGGTGAACTCGAACTGTCGATCGGCGCGCAGGTCCTCGTCGCGCAGGCAGCGCGCGATCTGGTAGTAGCGGTCAAAACCGCCCACCATGAGAAGCTGCTTGGCGATCTGGGGGCTCTGGGGCAGCACGTAGAACTCGCCGGCGTGCAGCCGCGAAGGCACCACGAACTCGCGCGCGCCCTCGGGGGTGGGCGCCCACAGCAGCGGAGTCTCCACCTCGCAGAAGTCCTGGGCGTCCATGGCGGCGCGCAACGCCGCGTTCACCCGCGCGCGCAGGCGAAGGTTCTGCTGCATCGAGTCGCGACGCAGGTCGAGGTAGCGATACTTCAGGCGCACGGCTTCGTCCACCTCGACGCGCTCGTCGAGCTGGAAGGGCGGCGCCTCGGCGACCGACAGCACCTCGACCTCGCAGTCGGTCAGTTCCACACGGCCGGTTACCAGTCGCTCGTTCACCGTGCCCTCGGGGCGGGCCGAGACGGTGCCGGTGACGCGCACCACGTACTCGCTGCGCACGTCGAGAGATCCCGGCACCACCGCCTGGACGATGCCCGAACGGTCGCGCAGGTCGAGGAAGGCCAGGTGCTCACCGTGCTCGCGGCGCTTGGCCACCCAGCCGCAGACGCTCACCCGGCTGCCGAGTTCGCGCTCGGCGACGCGCGCGACCAGTAGGTCGCGCAGGGAGGTGGAGTCGACGTCGTTCATAGCCTCTTCTTCACTAGATCGGTGACGTGGGCGACGACTCTTTCGCGCGAGAGCGTCACCTGGCCCGCCGACTGTTCACCGCGCAGGTCCCGCATCGTAACCTCGCCGGCGGTCTGCTCTCGCGGGCCGACCAGGAGGGCGTAGCGCGCTCCCGAGCGGTCGGCCGCCTTCATCTGGGCCTTCATCGAGCGCGCGTCGTAGGCGCGCCCGACCGACAGCCCGACCCGGCGCAGCTCATCGACGAGCGAACTGGTGGCGTCCTCTTCGCAGGTGTCGACGACGAACACGTCGAGGGCCGCAACGGGCACCGTCACGCCCTCAGCCTCGAGGACGAGCAACAGACGCTCGATACCGCTGCCGAATCCGATGCCGCTCGTGGGCGGTCCGCCGAGCTGCTCGACCAAGGTGTCGTAGCGCCCACCCCCGCCCACCGCGTTCTGGGCGCTCTCGAGGGCGTCGGAGACGAACTCGAAGGTCGTGCGCGTGTAGTAGTCGAAACCCCGCACCAGGCGCGGGTTGAGCTCGCTAGCGATGCCGATCGCCTCGAGGCCACTACGCACCTGGGAAAAGTGCGTCGCGCACTCGTGACAGAGGTGATCGATTAGCATCGGGCCCACCGTGGTCAGGGCCACGCAGGCGTCCTTCTTGCAGTCGAGCACGCGCAAGGGGTTGGCGCGCCAGGTCGGTCGGTGCTCGTCGCAGATCTCGGCCTCGTGGGCGGCGAGGTAGTCGGTGAGGACCGCCACGTAGGCGCCGCGGCATTCGAGATGACCCATCGAGTTGATCAGCAAGCGCACCCGAGTGAGCCCGAGGGCCGCGTAGAAACGCCAGGCGAGCGAGACCACTTCGACGTCGAGGGAGGGATCGTCGGTGCCGAGCGCCTCGACGCCCAACTGGTGGTGCTGGCGGTAGCGACCCTTCTGGGGGCGCTCGTAGCGAAAGGCGGGCGTGACGTACCACGCCTTGTAGGGCGTCGCGGGGCGGTGCTGAACGAATGCGCGCACGACCGATGCGGTGCCCTCGGGGCGCAGCGCGAGGGTACGCCCGCCGCGGTCGGCGAAGACGTACATCTCCTTGGTCGCCATCTCGCTGGCCTCTCCGATACCGCGATTGAAGACCGCGACGTCCTCGAAGAGTGGATTGATGATGAGTGAGAAGTCGTAGCGCCTCGCCCAGTCGGCGAAGGTCGCGATCAGGTACTGCCAGCGCGCCGAGTCCGGCGCCAGCACGTCGTGCGTACCGACGGGGGCCTGCACGGCCGAGGGGCCGCTCATGAGGACTTGTTCTGACCGGGCAGCTGGCGGAACGCGTCGAAGACGCCGTCGACCGCCTTCAGGGCGGCGATCAGGCTGCCGAGGTGCGTCGGATCGACCAGTTCCACGTCGAACACCATACGCACGATGCGCGAGCCCGACGTCGTTGAACTACTCGAGATGATGTTGAGGTGGTACTCGGCGACCACCTTGGAGACGTCGAGCAGCAGGCGCGAGCGGTCAAAGGCCAGTACTTCGAGTACCGCGCGGTACTGGCCAACGGCCGAGGCGTCCCACTCGACGTCGATGATGCGCTCGCCCAGGCGCTGGGCCAGGGCAACCGCGTTGGAGCAGTCGTCGCGGTGCACCGAGACACCCCTGCCCTGGGTGATGAAGCCCGTGATGGGATCGCCCGGCACCGGCGAGCAGCAGCGCGCCAGGTGAACCATGACGTCGTCGAGGCCCTCGACGTAGACCCCGGCCGATCGACGGGTGGTGCGCCCGCGCGGCATCTTGGTCACCGTGCTGGGCAGCTGCTCAGCCTCTCCCCCGCGCAGTTCGCGGTCCAGGCGCTGGACAACGGCGAGGGCGGAGATCTGGTTCGAATCGATCGCCATGAAGAGCGCGTCGAGGTCCTCTAAGTTAAAAGACTTGATCACGGCGTCGAGCGCGCTCGAGGACAGCGAGGTCGCGATCGGCAGCCCCTCGCGGCGCAGGGCCTTGATCAACTCCTCGCGCCCGCCCTCGATGGCGTCCTCGCGTCGCTCTCGCTGGAACCACTGGCGGATCTTGGAGCGCGCCCGCGAGGACTTGGCGATGTTGAGCCAGTCGCGCGACGGCCCGGCCGCGTTGTTCTTGTTAGTGACGATCTCGACCACATCGGCCGAGTGCAGCACGGTATCGAGCGAGACGAGCCGTCCGTTCACCTTGGCGCCCACGCAGTGGTGTCCCACCTCGGTGTGCACCGCGTAAGCGAAGTCGATGGGAGTCGCCCCCTCGACCAGGGCGATGACGCGCCCCTTAGGGGTGAAGACGTAAACCTCGTCCTGGCCCAGGTCGAGCTTTAACGCCTCCAAGAAGGCGATCGGGTCGTTCTCCTCCTCCTCGACGTCGGCCAGGCGCTGCATCCACGCAATCTCCTTGGTCGAGGCGCCCTCCTTGTAGCCCCAGTGGGCGGCGATGCCAAACTCGGCGCGCCGGTGCATCTCCCAAGTGCGCACCTGAACCTCGACAGACTTGCCGCGCGGTCCGATCACCGTGGTGTGCAGTGATTGGTAAAGGTTGAACTTGGGCGAGTTGATGTAGTCCTTGAAGCGACCGTGCACCGGCGACCAGAGCGCGTGGATCGCGCCCAGCACGGCCCAGCAGTCGCGGTCCTCCTCAACGATCACGCGCAGGCCGACCAGGTCGAAGATCTCGTCGAACTCCTTTCCGCCGATGACCATCTTCTCGTAGATGCTCCAGAGATGTTTCGGTCGCCCCCGCACTTCGGCGGTGATGCCAAAGCTCGCGAGCTTGGCCGAAAGAGACTCCATCACCTCGACGAGATAGGCCTCGCGCTCGGGCTGGCGCACGGCGACCATCTGCTCGATCTCGGCGTAGCGCTTGGGGTGCAACGTGGCGAAGCTGAGGTCCTCGAGCTGCCACTTGACCTGTTGGACACCGAGACGGTGCGCAAGGGGCGCATAGACGTCCAGGGTCTCCTGGGCGATCGCGCGCTGGCGGTGCATGGGCATGACCGAGATCGTGCGCATGTTGTGCAGCCGGTCGGCCAGCTTGATCAAGAGCACCCGCCAGTCGCGGGCCATGGCGATGAACATCTTGCGGATCGTCGCGGCCTGCTGGGCCTCCTTGGAGTCGAACTCGAGGCGATCGAGCTTGGTGACGCCGTCCACGACGGCCGCGACCTGCTCGCCGAACTCGCTTTCTAGCCACTGGGTGGTCATCCCGGTGTCCTCGACCGCGTCGTGCAGCAGGGCCGCGGCGATCGTCAGGGCGTCCAGTCCCAGGTCGGCGACGATGCCGGCGACCGCGATGGGGTGCGTGACGTAGGGCTCGCCGGTGCGGCGCAGCTGGCCCTCGTGAGCGCTGATCGCGGCCAGGCCGGCGCGACGGATGATCTCGACGTCGCCGGAGGAGTCGGGGTGGTGCTCGCGAAAGCGCGCGATGACGCGCTCGAGCGAACTTGCCAACGCCGCGTCCGACGATCGCGTGAGAACCATGGTGTCAGCCTACGGCTACCGCCGCTTTTGTTTGCGCGCGCGCGCCTGCACCGGCGAGCCCGACGAGCCGGCCGGCCGGTTGCGCACGGTGCCCTCCGCGGACAAGACGGCCGCGGCCGCCGGGGTCAGGGTCGCGCGCTCGGTGCGCGAGGCCACGCGCTCAGCCAACTCGCGGAATCGCGACTCACGCTCCTTGAACATCGACAGCAGCGGACTCGCGATGAAGATCGACGAGTACGCCCCCGAGAGCAGTCCGACCACCAGGGCCAGACCGTAGTTCTGCAGGCTGGTCGCGCCCAGGATGTACGCGCCGACCGCCAGCACCGAGAAGACGGGCAGGATCGCCACCAGCGAGGTGTTGATCGATCGCGCCAGGGTCTGATTCATCGAGAGGTTCACCATGTCCGAGTAGCTCAGGTCGCCCGACTTGAGGACCGAGCCCGTGTTGTCGCGCACGCGGTCAAAGACCACGACCGTGTCGTAGAGCGAGTAACCGAGGATGGTGAGGATCGCGATCACCGTGTCCGGCGTGATCTGGAAACCGAACAGCGAGTACACCCCCACGGTCACCAGCAGGTCGTGGATCATCGCCAAAAACGCCGCCAGGGCCATCTTGGGCTCAAAGCGCATCGAGATGTAGGCAACGACTGCGATGAAGAAGACGATCAGGGCCTCGAGGGCGCGCTGGGAGATCTGGCTGCCCCACGTGGGCCCGACGCTCGAGGTCGACACCTGGTTGGGCGTCTTGCCCGCCTCCTTGGCCATCGCATTGACCACTTTGTTGGTGATCGCCAGCTGATTCGCCGCCGAGAGGTTGTTAAGGTCCGCGGTCACCTCGTAGGTGTCGCTGCCAAGCTTTTGGACCGTGGGCATCGACAGGCCCGCGTTCTCCACCGCACTCGTCATGGACGTGATCGACGACTTGGGAGCGAGCACCTCCCAGGAGCTGCCGCCCTTGAAGTCGATGCCGAGGTTGAAGCCGCGCACGGCCAGCGAGCCCAGTCCCAACACGATGATGACCGCCGAGATCGAAAACCAAATCTTGCGCCGCCCGACGAAGTCAATCGTGGTCAGTCCGCGGTAGATGCGCCCGAAGCGCCCCGGGGTCTTCTCGAGGTCACTCATGGGCGCCTCCCTGGGCGAGACCGGCGGCCATGGAGAGCGCCGAGTGGGAATCGGAATTACGACGACCGAGCAGGATCACCAGTGGTCGCGTGAAGTACCACGTGATGGCCACGTCCATCAGCGTCGAGAGACCGAGGAAGAACGCGAAACCGCGCACCTCACCCACGGCGATCACGTAGAGCAGCACGGCGGCGAGCAGGCTGACCGTGTCGGCGGCGAGCACCGTGCGCCAGGCCGAGCGAAACCCCCGGTCGACCGACGTGCGAATCGAGCGGCCCGAGCGGGCCTCGTCCTTTAATCGCTCGAAGTACACGATGTAACTGTCCACCGTGATACCGATCGAGACGATCAGCCCCGTCACGCCTGACAGACTGAAACTCGGCGCCAAAGCGGTATGGCCGAGGGCCGAGATGATCGCCCACAGTAACGCCGCGGTCACCGCGAGCCCGAGCACGATCACCAGTCCGAGCAGTCGGTAGTAGGCGATCGTGTAGAGCAGCACCAGCGCGAGGCCCACGAGTCCGGCACCGAGGCCGGCGACGAGGGCGCTGTGACCCAGGGTTGGCGAAACCGTCACCGTGTTGAGAGCCTGGAGGCGTACCGGCAAGGCGCCGAACTGCATGGCCAGGGCCAGCTCCTTTGCCGACGTCTCGGTAAAGGAGCCCGAGATCTCACCCTGGCCGCCGAAGGAGGTGAAGCTGGTCTGATTGGGCTGAATCAGCGGCGCGGACTGCACCACGCCGTCGAGCTCGATCGCGAGCAGGCCGTGGAAGTTGGCCTGGGCCACCCGGTCCCACGCGGGGCTACCCGCGGAGGTGAGGGTGTAGTTGACGACCCAGGCGCCGATGGTGTTCTGCTGGGCGATGGCCGACTTGACCGCGGTGCCGTTGAGCTCCGAGGGCCCCAGCACGTAGCGAATCGACGACGTGCCCAGTCCCGGCAAGATGACGACCTTCTTCGGATTGTCCTTGGCCGAAGTGGTCGAGGCGATGTCGGCGTAGGCCGGGTCCGGCGGGATGTTGTTCGTCGGATTGCCCGTGTTGGTGTTGACCGCCAGATTCTGCGGCGACATCAGATACGACGCCCCACAGGGCGGCAGCGTGGCGACGGTCTTGGCGGTCTTGGTCGCCGGCGGGGCCTCACAGAGGACCGGGCGAAAGAGCAGCTGGGCGGTCTGACCCACGATGGCCAGCACGTTGCGCGCGTCAGATACCCCCGGCACGCTCACCACAATGTTCTTCCCCTGGAGGTTGACCGTGGCGCCAGAGACGCCCAGGCCGTTCACGCGGTTATTGAGGATCGTGACGGCCTCTTGGAGCTTCGCCGTCGTCGTGTTGGTCACCGGCTTGTAGACCACCGACAGGCCCCCGGCGAGATCGAGGCCCAACTTGGGCCCCCAGCCGAAGGACAGCGTCGTGATCAGGGCGCCGAAGGACACGACGATCGTCAGCATCAGGCTGACGAGTAGTGAGCGCTTTGAAGCCGCCGGCGACGCCACTACTGATCGCTTTCGGGCGTCTCGTTCTTGGGCTCGTCGTCGGTCGACTCGGGCACGACGGGGTCGATGCGCCGGGCGATCGCCGAGGGCACGAAGTCCAGCTCCACGCCCGAATCACTGCGCAGGGTCACGGCCTCGTCGGTCACCTTGACAACCGTGCCCAGGATGCCGCCGATGGTCTGGGCGCGCTGGCCGACCTCGACCTGGCGGGCCTGAAGACGCTGCGCCTTCTGCTTGCGATTTCGCGGACGAAGGTAGAAAAAATAGAGAGCGCCGAAGACTACGACGTAGATCAACAAAATCGACGACGAGCCACCGCTCGAGGCTGCCAACATAAATACTTTTCCTCCGTCAATAGACCCCAGAAACCCTACTCGCTGGCGCGAGGCTTCTTAGACCAATCCCCCGCCGGGGGGCTGCAGGGCCAGATGACGATAGGCGCGCTCTGTCGCGAGACGTCCGCGGGGCGTGCGAATGAGCAGCCCGGCGCGCAGCAGGTAGGGCTCGTAGGCGTCCTCAATGGTCGCGGTCTCCTCGCCCAGCGCGTGCGCGAGCGTGGTCAGCCCGACCGCCTGGCCCGCGAACTGCTCACAGAGCAGGCCCAGGATTCGTCGGTCGAGCTTGTCGAGGCCCTCGACGTCGACCCCGAAGACGTCGAGGGCCCTCGCGGCGAAGCCGGCGTCGACCGTGGCCACCCCCTCAACCGCGGCGTAGTCGCGCACCCGGCGCAAGAGGCGATTCGCGATGCGCGGGGTGCCGCGCGAACGCGAGGCGATGACGCGGGCCGCCTCGCCGGTCACGTCGATCCCGAGCAGGCGCGAGGAGCGATCCACGATCGAAGCCAACTCATCGACGTCGTAGAGATCGAGCTGGCCCACAAAGCCGAAGCGGTCGCGCAGCGGTGCGGCCACCAGGCCGGTGCGCGTGGTCGCACCCACGAGAGTGAATGGTGCGAGCTCGAGTCGAATCGAGCGCGCCGAGGGCCCACGACCGACCATCACGTCAAGGCGGCGGTCCTCCATGGCCGAATAAAGCACCTCTTCGACCGCCCGGGTCAGGCGGTGAATCTCGTCAATGAAGAGCACGTCGCCCTCCGCAAGGTCCGTGAGCAGCGCCGCCACATCGCCGGGGCGCGAGAGTACCGGCCCGGCAGTCGTGCGCAGCGTGGCGCCCATCTCGGCCGCCACGATGGCGGCGAGGGACGTCTTGCCGAGCCCCGGAGGGCCGGCGAAGAGCAGGTGGTCGGCGACCTGGCCGCGTGAACGCGCCGAGCCGAGCACGATCTCGAGGTGTCCGACGAGTTCGCGCTGGCCGACGAAGTCGGCCAGACGCGCCGGGCGTAACGTCGCGTCCATGACGACTTCGCGCTCGCTGGCGGCCACCAGTGAGGACTCCAGTTCAGTGTCGCGCCTCACGATCGTCCCAATCGAGAGA
>JAJYGN010000051.1 GCA_021790675.1 Actinomycetes bacterium | reverse complement strand
TCGAAGGCGAGCATCAGGGTCGTCTTGATGAGGCCCATCACGCGACAGAAGCCGCGTCGGATGTTCTGGGTGCTCGGGTTGCGCAAGTTGCCGAAGATGCTCTCGACGTGAGCGCCGGCCGTACGAGGCCTGCCACTCGGGGCTGCCCCAGTAGTCGCGCTGGGCGAGCTTGATCAGCGGCACCCGCGACCACCGTCGTCGCCTGCGAGCAGGACCGCGGTGCGTAGGGACCGCTCGGCGGATTGGCGATGATGGGCAACCCTTCCGGATAGTCCGCCGCCAGCGGGCGCCGCACTGAGGTCTGTCCGCCCCGCGGGCGAGTCGCCCTCCGTGGAGCCAAACGACGGACACGTTGACGACACCCGAATTTCGAGATTGGCGACGAGAACCATCATCGGACGTCTTGCTCTTGGTGCTAATCCTTAAACTGCCTTCGTCGGTATTCGAGTCGCTTGATCCACGTGGACACCACCTGTTGGCCGAATGGGATCACTCCATTGCTGAGATCGCTCGCTACCGTGGCGGTTGCGTCAAGCATGTCATCCAGAGTGGTCGCGGCTGCTCGAGGTGTGAGCCCGATCTCGTTGGCGAAGTCAAGCATCGTTCGGCGACTCAGACCATCGAGTGATCCTTGGATCGGCAATGCAAGCGTCAAGTCACCGTAGGGAAGCGTCGAAGGCAAGTCGTATGCCGGAGCCACCCGCCACTCCCCTTCCGGAGTCGCAAGCACAGAGATGTTCTTGGAGTGGACGTCACCGTTCCCGGTCAGCCATGCAAAGCAGAGCTGCCGATAGACATCGCGCACGGCCACGGGGCTGGCCGCGCACACCTGGGCAACTGAAGCGACGAGCCGCTCTGAGCTCACGTTGTACTTGTCCGCCGGCCAGAGGTTCATCAATTGGCACGCATCCTCACAGGCTCTCGAGTGGGTTGTGCCCGCAGCGTCGCCGACCCGATCAAAGCGCCGAACGAGGAGTCCCCTTCGGCCCTCCGCGTCAGTCACGAGATCGGCCTCCGTTGTGGGGATTCCAGCCGATCGAGCGATCGTTAGGAAGTAGTGCTCGTTCTCGACAACATGCTCGTATTCAGGTGGATCGACCTTCAGAATGTAACGACTGGCTGCCTGGGCGACCGGCACGGAAATCATGCGAGCGGACGCCTTTTCTTGAACGCCCGGTATTCCCGAGCGATCCACGACTCCCGCGTCGGTGAGGACGTCGGCGAACCGAACCTCGCTGAACGAAGACTCGACAGTGATGAGTGCTTCGGCCTCGATGGGAATCTCTCCTTCGGGCACGACCTGAACATCTCCGACGACATCACGGCCCACCGCGAGGAGAAGTGACAATTCATCATCCGCTGACGTCTTCACAAGTCGCCTCAGCGCCGTCAACCGTCTACCTTCAGGCAACATTCCCGCGAAGAAGGCGGGCACCGCTCCGGCCTGATAGATAAGCGAGTCGGCCGAAATTGGAAGAGTCGTAGCGATAGCCATGCCATCCTCCGCGAACTCCGGCAGGTACGAGAACTCGGTCCCACGAGCGGTTCTTCGCAATTGAGCGGCGCGCCGCCCGGCCTTGAAGACGTCCGCGGCCTGAACCATCCGCGCTTCTGAGGCTGACTGTAGGTCAGTCACGTGGACTTGACCTTGACTGTCATTTCGAGGCCTAAGACATTGAGAACATCGGCGACCTTGTCGAGGCGCACGGTGGGCTTGTCGCGCTCGATGAAGCGGACGAGACTCGGGGAGACGCCGGCGAGGTCGGCGACCTCTGCCTGATTGAGATGGAGTTCGCGGCGCCGACGCCTCACTTGTTCACCGAGGGTGCTCATGCGCTGTCCTCCTCGACAACTCTGCCGGTGCCGCCCGTTCTGGCACTCCCTGCTACATCTCATCTCTACGATCGTAGTGATTTGATGTGGAGATCTAGAGTTTAGCGTACGGAACATAGATTTCGCCACGATCGTAGTGAAATTTCAAATTCTTGGTCCTGTTCGTCCCACCAGAGCCACAAACACTACGATTGTAGTGAACGTACTGATGATTCGTATCGCAGGCGGCACCCTCGCGACGGCATTGTTGAACGGCCCAGACACCGGCAACTACCACCGGGAGGGTTCCCTGGCTTATCGCTGGTGCGGGCTCGCCTTCGCGCCGCCCTCAGTGATGGAGCAAATCCTCTCCCCCACGCGACCACGTCAGAGCCGTAATCGCTTGAGTCCCCCGGGCAGCCCCTCTGCCACGGCGGCACGTCGTGGAGGTTCGAGACGTCGACGCGATGGTGCACGATGGCACAGGGAAATATGTGGTGAGATCCGCTCGAATCGCGTGGACACGCTCAGGAACCATCTCTCATTCCTCGGAAGTCGCGCGGCTTCCCGCCTTTTCGTCAACTCCCCGCCCTACGCTCATCCACTGTGAGACGGAACGATCCCTTGGCCTTTAGCGATTACGACCGGGCCATAATCGATCGAACCGACTTTTGTCGTCACGCCTTTCGTCGTGACGAGTTCTGCGCAAGAGACAAGATCGCCGGTCGACGGATTGAGTACGACCTGGAACGTCTCATTGGGGTTCAGACTTACCTGAACTGCCGTTCCCGTCGCCCCAGATGAGAGAGCGACCGGTCCGACCAACGTGACGCCCGGCAGGTTCTCGGTGACCTGGTAGAGAGCGGAACCGAGTTTCGCCGACGCGTCTGGGAGCTGCAACAACTGCTCTAGGATCGCCAACTGCTCACTCGGCGAGCAGCCGACCGACGATGTATTCGTGCCGTCGCTGATCGGGCAGGCCCCAGAGGCCGCGTTGACCGTGCCGTCGACGCCCAGGCGTCCCGCCGCCAACAGCGCCAGGATTCCGGCCGGACTCTGGGGCAGGTTGTTCACGTTGGCCGACGACGACACGAGTGTCTTCTGGGGCGAGGACGCGAGCGTCATGCCAAACCCCGAGTAGCCACTAACCGTCGAGGCGTACCCGCCGTAGCTGCTCGCGCTGTTGGTGTTCGCCGGATTGCCGCCGAGCTGATTCGATGAGTCTGACAACGCGCACGGGATGAAGGGTCGGCCAAGGGTGATCCAGCGGGCCTCGTCGGACGGGGAGATGAAGTGGCTGCCGCCGGCGTCGACCGGGGTCGGCGTTATCACCACCCGACCAGATCCATCACCGGCCGTCCAGCTCTGCATTGCTCGATCCACGACATAGGTGAGCGGCGCTTCTCCCGGACTCATCGCAGGGCTACTCACCTGACACGTCAGGGAGATGGTGGACTGCTGGAAGTAGTACTGACCTGGGCCGAGAGGCGGGAAGGCCGCCTGGGGAGCGCTCTGGCTCGCCGCCGCCTTCAGTGTCGCGGCCAGCGCACTGGTCGGCATCCCGCTGAGTGCGATCACCAGAGTCATCGCCACCGCCACCACGCCGCTGAGGCTCGCACCCCAGTAGAGGCGCGAACGCGAGTGGGCACGAACTGAGGGTTCATCGATTCGGTCGCGAATCTGCAGCCACAGCGCATCCATCACACCATCGTCAAACTGATCCTCGTTGGCGGGATCGATGGCTCGCAAGAGCTCCTCTGGGAATGTGCTGGTCATGATTCCTCCTTGAACTGCGGTGCTTGGGGGACGGACGATTCGCTGGACGACATACGACTCGGAACGGTGGCGCGTAGCCGGGCGTGAGCCCGATGAAGTCGGACGTTGAACGCGTTGACCGAACATCCCAGGACCTCGGCGGCGGCGGAGCGCGACAGACCCTCCCAGTAGATGAGGCGCAAGACCTCTTGATCGCCGGTACTCAGTGCCGCGAACGACTTGGAGATGTCGATGACGTCCTCGAGGTCGAACTCGTCCGTCACCCGCAGGTCGGGCAGCTCGACCGACACCGGCGCGCGGCCAAGGCGGCGGCGTTCGTGGGATACCTCGAAGCTCGCGATCCGATAGAGCCAGGGCAGCGACGGAGCATCCACCGAGGCGAACTTCTTCCACGCGGCCACGAACGCCGCCGCGACCACTTCGTCACGTGAGCTCGAGGGAACGCGACGGGCGACGTACCGAGAGAGGGCCGAGACGTTGTCTCGGTAGAACTCCTCAAACCGGCGAAGAGTCCTGTCCTCTGGTGGCTCCGCTGGTCGACGTCCTTGTCCCATAGTGCTACCTCGTTTACACCCGAAGTACCACGTTCATTACAGGACGGCGGAGACGGTCGCGGCGGGCGAGCGTAGAAGATTGACGCGTGGACATTCGGCGGGTGTGGGCCTTTCTGGTTGATGAGTGCCCAATTGCGGTCTGATCGAAGGATGTGGTGACCCCGTACATCAATAGGACACTCTCGGTCCTATACTAGGACAGATGGTGTCCTATTCCCGAATTCCCAGCCAAGAGCTGTTCCCCACGAAAGGACCAGTGCCGCCCGGCCAACTCATAGGTCGCTCTGAAGCGATTGCGGCCCTCCAGTCACAACTGGCTGCCGGCAGCCACCAGATTCTCGCTGGTCCGCGACGAACTGGCAAGACGAGCATCTGCGACGCAGTCATCGCACGCCTGAAGAAGGGCGGAGACTACGTGGTTGCCGTGGATCTCTTCGAGGTGGGGTCGCTCTCGAACCTTGCCGAGCTGATTGCCCGCGGTGCGATTGCCAATCGCCCGGGGGTGAAGAAGGTTCTACCCGTGCTGCTGCGATCAGCTCGATGGGTCGGCCGAGCTGCGCAAGTCTCGGCAACACTCAAGGGCGAGTTCGGCACCGAGATCGAGTTTGCGTTCGCGCCATCACGGAGCCAGAAGACACCCATGCAGCAATTGGACTACGCGCTGCGACTCCTCGAGAGGCTCGCGACTGCTGACGGCCACCAGCTCGTTCTCTACCTAGATGAGTTCCAAGAAGTCGAGACCCCCCTCCTTCGTTTCGGTGACCCTGACCTCCTCACCAAGAGCATGCGCTCGATCCTCCAGCGATCGCCTCATGTGACGTGCCTCTTCGCGGGCTCCGTCGAACACATGATGAAGGGCCTCTTTGCGGCGGAGAAGAGGGCCTTCTACCAATTCGGGGGCTTCTTCTCCCTCGATCCAATCGACGAGACGGCGTGGAAAGCGGGTCTTCGCAAGGCCTATCAGCGCGACAAGACCACCATCACGGACACGGCCCTCGACCACATCATCGCGACGAGTGAAGGGGCGCCTCGTGCCACCATGTTATTGGCGCAGCAAGCACACGTCGTTGCCGTCGAGAAGGGCATCTTTTCCATCGATCTTCCCGAGGTCTACCAAGGCATCGAATACGCGATGGCCACAGAGCGGCAGCCTCACGAAGCCGATGTGGCCCGCATCCGCGCGCTTCGAACCAATGCATTGAGGGTGGCGCAACGGGTGGCGCGTGGAGAGCCGCCGTACGGTTCTGGCATTGACTCAAAGCAGGTGACTCGCGCTCTGGACTCAATGAGAAACGCAGGCATCGTGGTTCAAGAACGGGCGCGCGAGTGGCGCCTGGTTGACCCGCTTCTTGGCCGCTACCTTTCAGCCTTTCCGGCCGTCTGATTCGGCGGAGTCGGGTAGACGCGCTCGATTTCGAGGGGCACTTATGCGTGATTCAGGACGCGGAGGGGGTTCCGGCACTGATTCACGACGCGCCGCACCTGCTCGGAAGACCACACTGAGACCGGAACTCAGTGCAGCCATTGCCGGTGAGGGAGCGCTGAACGAGCCACCGGCGAAGTGGCTACGGCGGCCTGACGAACCTTGTGATTTCACGCGGCCGCTCGCCGACTGGTTCACTAGTTCCCAGTGCCACCTGGCGAGTCGCGACGGTCGCGAGAATCTGGCGTGAGGTACCCGCCACCGGGGCGCTGTACGGGGCAGTTACCAGCCTGAAGGGTCCTTGGACGCCGAAAACTGGCGCACGTTAGATGACGGCCCGCAACATTCCAGACGAGTGTGC
The DNA here is from genome assembly GCA_021790675.1 of Actinomycetes bacterium. Lineage (GTDB taxonomy): Bacteria > Actinomycetota > Acidimicrobiia > Acidimicrobiales > RAAP-2 > RAAP-2. Next base: position 2,419 of record JAJYGN010000051.1, on the reverse strand, counting down.
GATGAGATTCCCTCGAATCGTGTGGGCACACCCGATGCCCCTCGCCCGGAACTCAGTGAGCACACGGCCCTCCACCTTTTCGTCAACTACCCGCCATGGGGTCGTAACGAAAGTCGGATCGCAACAGGATCACGTCCCGCCGAGTGGTGATCACAGAAGGAGCGCTTCGCGATGCGTGACCATCTTTACATTTGGCCTTGGCCAAAGCTCCGGGCAACCCCCGACGTCGGCGGTCGAGAAAGGATCAAGGCGTTCGCAGCACCGCCGCGGTTGGCGTTGACGACTGTGGCGAGCCGTTGACCCGCGTGCCGACGGCGAGGCAAACCTGACTTGGACACGCAACGTCGAGCAGCACCACGTTACGCAGAAACGCCGGTGTGGTGGCGTCCCACGCCACCCCGTTCCAGTGCAGGGCGCCGCCGTAGCCACCGGCCCAGCACGAGGCGGTCGACACACACGCGACGCTCACCGGTCCCACCCCACTCTGGGCGCCGGGATCGGCAGTAACCCGCCACGCTGCGCCACGCAGCTGCAAGAGCGCCGTGGAACGCGACTCGCCCGCGGTGAGCCAGCAGCCCGCGTCGGCGCTGCAGGAGACGCTGTTGGCCACGCCCGATCCAGTGGGACCCGTTCGCACCCACGTCGAACCCACCAGGTGCTCAACGAAGAGTTGGCCGAGCTGGGGGAAGGCGTTGACCCCGCCCACGGTCCAGCAGCCCGCCGTCACGCAGGAGACCCCGTTGAGCATGGAGTCGGGGGCAGTGGCGCCGACGACCACACTCCACGTCTGGCCGTTCCAGTGTTCAAGCAGGCCGCGCATCGCCCGAGTCGCCCCGTCGGTGTAGCCCGCGGCCCAGCAGTTTCGCGTGCTTACGCACGAGACAGATCGCAAGATGTCACCGTTGGGCGTCGGAGGGCTCGGCGCCGGTAGGACTCGCCAGGAGCGGCCCACCAGTTGGGCGGCGTAGACGTTCGAGCCGTCGCGCCCCACGGCCAGGCAGTCGTCGCTGGCGGGACACGCGAGCGCGTACAGCGAGGCGCCCACCGTCGCCGGTGCGGGAAAGTCGACCCACGACGAGCCCGTCCAGCGCTCGACCAGGGGTCGCGAGGGGCCCGATCCGCGGCCTTGGTAACCGACGGCGAGGCAGGTGCCCGCGATGCACGCGACGCCGCTCAGGCCGCCCCACGCACCCGGTGAGGCGACGGGGACCACCCGAATCGTGCCCGTGGAGGCGCCTGGGCCGGGACTCGTGGGACTGGTCGAACTCGCCGGCGTCGCGAAGCTCAAGAGACCCGATGTCGCCGATCCGGCGCTGTTGGTCGCGACGACCCGCGCCCGGTAGGTCGTCGCGGGCTCCAGGCCGTTGATCGTCACACTGAAGGGCGTGGGCGTCGGGGCCAGCGTTCCGGGGCTGCTCGGCGGCGTCGTCTCGCCGAGCGCGCTCGAGGTGCCGTACTGGACGACGACGTTGGTCGGCAGACCGTTGGGATCGACGCTGAGCGAGACGACGGCCTGGGTCGGCTCGGTAACGCCCACACTGGCCGACAGAATCGCCGGTGGCCCACTCGCGTCGGCGCGCGCCGTCGCACTGGCCCCGTTCGCCGCCGCCACGGTCGCCACCATCACCACGGTGATGGCGCTCGCGCGCCAGCGGCCCCGTCCGTGCCCCCCCATCGCACACCTCCTCGGCGTGGTCCTGACGCGCGATCATACCGACACCAGCCATCGAATTGGCGTCGCCCCCGACGGTGACGGGCGCCGGTCCCGACTGCTCAGCGGTGCGCGTCGGCGCTGATCGCGCCCGCCACGGCCGCGATGACCGCGGGACTGGTGGTGACGACCCCCAGTTCGCGGTTGTAGTCGAGCGAGGCGTACGAGAAGTTCTCGCTGCCCACGAAGGCCGTCCCGCGCGCGCCCACACAGTCGACGCAGATCACCTTGGCGTGGATGTAGAGACCCTGCGGCGAGATCGTGTGCACCCGCACGCCGGCGTGGGCGAGTTCGCCGAGCGCACTGGCCCACGCCGGCGAGGCGGTCATCACCACGGTCACCGTGACGCCGTGGCGCGCCGCGGCGGTGAGGGCGTCTTCGATCGTGTAGGACCGCATCTCCTCGTTCTCGATGAGCAGGCTGTGTCGCGCGCTGTCGATCAGACGTACGAGCGACGCCGTCGATCCGGGACTCCACACCAGCCCACCGGTGCTCGCGGGCTGGACGGGACGACCCTCGACGTCGCGCGCGAACACCGCCTCGATCGCGGCCACCGTCGACGGCGCGGTGACCTCGACCCAGAAGTCCCGCGTCGAGGCGTACCACCGACTCGTCAGGTTCCCGGTGCCGATGTAGGCGTGCGTGCGGTCGACGACGACGTACTTGGCGTGAAAGATCTGGTTCGTCGGAGCCCAAGCGACGGTGACC
>JAJYGN010000002.1 GCA_021790675.1 Actinomycetes bacterium | reverse complement strand
CGCCCACCAGAATCAATCGACCAATCTGACGTGCGGGCACGGGCAGCATTCCTTCTCGAAACCACCGGTAGGCGCTCTGAGGATGTACCCCTTGCACGTTGGCCCACTCACTTAAATTCATTACTTCGTAGTCTCGCGGTGAGCTGTGACACCTGGTGGCAACCCTGAGGAGTCGGAAGCGACCCGTTGTCGTCGGGCGAAACCCTGGAACGTCCGAACGGTGCCGTCACGGTGGCGGCGCGAATGATGACGCTACCCGCGTCCCGGCTCGCGCGGTGACTTGAAGACGACTGATGATCGTTCGGGATGTTCGGGATCAAGTCGCACTGCGAAGGGTTCGTCGTCCGTCTTCTCTCCGCTGCCCTCGACGACGATCGTGACCGTGTCGTCGTGTCGGCCGTAGATCGCCTGCGACAGGCCGAGCATCGCCTGGCCCAGTGCCTGGCCCGGCGTTGACTCAACCACGCGCTTGAGAACCCTGGCCAAGCCCTCCTCGGGTACAGCGGCGGAATCGTCAGTCGCCTTCAGCCACTCGAGCCACTGCTCGTCGGTCCAGTCGTTGGGATCCGCGGGGGGCACAACATCATCCACACCGATCACCGTAGCGGTGTCGAGCGAAGACGAGACTGGCGGCGTGCGACAATACCTCAGCCGAGACACGCGCCTGCTCGTGGCGGGTCAAGCGATCCGTGGATTCGGCTATGGATTCACCGCGATCGTCCTCGGCGACCTCCTCGCGGCCCGCGGAGTGCGACCCGTGCAGGCCGGCGTGTTCCTGGCCGCGGTGATCGCGGGAAGCGCACTCGCCTCGCTCCTCGTGGGAGCCTACGGGGATCGCTTCGGTCGACGTCGCTCGTACGGGGTGTTCTTCGTGGGGATCGCCGCGGCCGGGGCGATCGTAGCGATCAACCCACCGCTGTGGCTCTTGTTCACGGTCGCGTTCACGGGAACGCTCTCCACCGATGTCGTCGACAACGGCGCCGCCACCACGCTCGAGCAGGTGATGCTGGCGCGCGAGGACGCCGGCACCGCACGAGTGTACGGGTGGTACAACGCCGCCGGCGCCGCCTTTGGGGCGATCGGTGCTTTAGGAGCCACGACCGTGCGAGTGGCGCCGTCAAGCGCTCGCTCACACGCCTGGCCCTTCGTCGTCTTGGTTCCAGTGGGACTAGTGGGGGCGGTCATCGCCTCGCGGCTCTCGCCCGCGGTCGAAGCGCCACCAGAGGAGTCGCATCGAGAGGCTCAGCGACGTCGCCGTTCCCAGCCAGGACCCTCGCGTCACGTCGTTCGCAACCTCACCGCGCTGTTTTCCGTCGACGCGGCCGGGGGCGGGCTCGTGACCGCGGGATTCCTCTCGTACTACATGGTGGAACGCTACGGAGTCTCCCTCCCCTCCCTCGGATGGCTCTTCTTCGCGGTCTCGGTATTGCAGGCCGTATCGGTACTCCTGGCTCCCTTGCTCGCCCAACGAGTCGGGCTCGTGGCCACGATGGTTGGTACGCATCTGCCCAGCAACCTCCTGCTGGCCGCCATGGCGTTCGCGCCGTCATTTCGCGTCGCCGCCGTCCTTCTGCTCTGTCGGGCGACGCTGTCGCAGATGGACGTGCCCACGCGTCAAGCGCTGGTCATGACGGTGACCACACCCCCCGAGCGCACGCGCGCGGCGGCGGTCACCAACGCCGCTCGTTACTCGGTGCGTCCCATCGCTCCCCTGGTCGGCGGAGCGCTCCAACTGCTCGGCCTCGGTGTCCCGCTACTCGTGGCGGGTATCGTCAAGAGCGGATATGACGTGACCCTGTGGCGCTGGGCTCGGCGTGTGCCGGGCTTGCGCGGGCGAGCGTCGAACGACAAAGGATCGGCGCCGACGAACTGAGAGGCGAACTGATGAAGTGGGTTACCCGCGAACGACCTAAAACCGACCGTATTGCCTGCCCCTGGCTCATCCGCCGCTTCATCGATACCGAAGCCGAGTTCCTCTTCGTCGCAGCGGATCAGGTGTTGGCCGTGGCCGAACGCGAGGGAGGACACTCCTTCGACGCGCCGGGAGCACACTTCACCCACTCTCACCACGACGGCGGTGAGTGGTGCACGTTTGAGACGCTCATGGATCATTTCAAGTTGGGTGATGACGCGGCACTCGTGCGACTGGCGCGAATCGTCCACGCGGCCGATGTCAGCGCGGACCTCACAGCAGACCCCGCCGGTGTCGGGCTGTTGGCCATCGGCGTGGGCGGGCTCGCGGTCGAATCTGATGACTATCGCCTGCTAGAGCGGGCGGCGTTCGTCTATGACGCCCTCTACGCGTGGTGCCAGCTCGATGTCAATCGATGAGCTGTTTCGGCACGCGACCGCCGCTCTTCACGAACTGGAGAGTGTTACGGGATCCTCCCGATAGCTCCTGCGATGTCGGAACATCGGGCCGCGAGCGTCCCGACACACGAACGCACCAGCCAGTTCACCAAAAGGTGCCCGGAAGTATCCGTGACGCAGTAGGGCCGGTGGGGATCGAACCCACGACCGAGGGATTATGAGTCCCCTGCTCTAACCACTGAGCTACGGCCCTTAGAAACCGCCAGTACTCGCCCGGTCGACTGGCTCCCAGAGCAGGACTCGAACCTGCAACCTAGCGATTAACAGTCGCTTGCTCTGCCAATTGAGCTATCTGGGAATGAATGAAAGCATGGCAACTCTAGCACCACGGTTCCGACCTACTGGCGGTCGAACCAGTCCTGGAGGCGCTGGGCCTCATCACTCGCGCGAACTGCCGCGCGGCAGCGCTCAAGTCGTTTGGCCATGCCCTGGCGGGTGATCCCCCTGGCCCGCGCCAACTCCTCGAGTGACGTGGTGCGAAACGAGTGCTGCCAAAAGGCGTTGAAATCCTCCCCGCAGAGGCGCTTCAGCGCCCCGATCACCCACGCCGGCGCATCGTCGAGGGCCGGAGGTTCGTGCAATTCCGTGTCGTCGAAGAAGGCCATGGGTTCATATCGGCGCGCGTTGATGTCGCGCGCGCTCGCGATCACGTCGCGCGCGCGCTCGAGCGGGATCTTCAACTCTCGGGCGACCTCGCGTGGCGTGTACGTCGTCTCCGGATGCGTCCGCTGCAGCTTCTCCAGGGCCAGCACCCGGCGCATTTCTGAGTCGCTGAGGCCGACCTGGTGTTGAATCGCCTGATTCACCAGCTTCACGATCCAGTAGTTGGCGTACGTCGCGAAGCGCACTCCCCGTTCGGGGTCGAAGCGGCGCAGGGCGTTGGCAAGTCCCTCGACCCCGGCCGCCTCGAGTTCCTCGTTGCCGAATCGATAGCCGCGCTCGTGCACGCGGGTGCGCACCAGTCCGCACGTCGCCTGGAGCAGGCGCAGCTCAGCCTCCTGGCCGGCCTGACGCTGGCGCGCGAGGCGTCGACGCTGAGCAACGTCAAGCGAACCGTCGGAAAGCTGACGCGCAGCCTCACGACCGCGTGTGATCACGGGATAGAGCTGGCGCTCCTCGTCCACGCTGAGTGGCGGAAGGATCTCGAGACCCCCGACGCGTGACGTCACGGGCGAGCCGCGCCGCGGCGTGACGTGAGCCACTCACGCAGATCCACTTCGGCGGCCGCTCCTTGATCGCCGTCGAGCGCAAGCAGGCGCTCCTTGACGTCGCGCACCGTCACGTGCACGTCCTGGGGAGACATCGCACCGCTACGAAGGTCGCGCTCGATCTCGCGCAGCTCCCTCTGGGCGGCTCCGCGCAGCAGTTGGGCGATCACGGCCGCCGCGTCGTCCGCGCTGTAGACGCGGCCCAGATCATCGACCACGAGGCGTGCCAGTAAATCGGCGGCGTCGACGTCGCCGCGCGCGGTCAGCTGGTCGACGACGGTCGAGACCTGACTCTCCGTCGCCAGCACCTCGAAGACGTCGCGTTGAACCTCGTTGTCGAACATCGCGGGAATCAGTCGTCCCTCGACAAGGTCGCGCTGGTGCACGAGGAGTCGAAGCGCCTCGAGCGCCGGGCGCGGCATCGATCCGCCCTCACGCGCGACCCGACGCGGCGCCGGAGCCGGCGTCTCACCACGGCGCACCGCCTCGACCCCGGTACGCAGCACGTTGGCTTCGACGCGCAGGCGATCCGCCACCGTCATCACGTACTGGTCACGCACCAGGTCGTTGGGGTGCTCGGCGATCACGACCATCGCCGCGTCGGCGGCGCGAGCGCGACCCTCGGCGGTGGCCAAGGACGCGGCGTCGAGCACTCGTTCGAGTCGGAACTGCAGGAACGGCAGCGCGTCCGCCACCGCCGCACGCAACGCTGCGGGATCCTTTCGCGCGAGGTCCGCCGGATCGCTGCCGCGCGGCAGACGTGCCACGAAGACGTCGACCTGATGCTGCTTCTCCCACTGGTACACCGAGGCCGCCGCGCTCTGACCCGCCGCGTCGGCGTCGTAGGCGAGAACGATACGCGACGCGAAGTTCTTCATCGTGCGAAAGTGATCCTCGCCGAGGGCGGTGCCGCAGGTCGCTACCGCCCGCTCGAGCCCGGCGCCGAAGAACGCGATGACATCGGTGTAGCCCTCGCACACGATGATCTCGCCGGAGCGAATGATCTCGTCCTTAGCCCAATTGAGCCCGTAGAGCGTGCGGCGCTTGGAGTAGATCGTCGTCTCCGGCGAGTTCTTGTACTTGGCCTCGTGGCGCTCGGGCTCGGCCGATCCGGGCGCCGGCGGGAGGATTCGCCCGCCCACGGCGATGGCTTTGCCCGAGGTGTCGAAGATGGGAAAGATGATACGCGCGCGCAAGGCGTCCTGGCGACGGTCACGCTTGTTGACAAATCCCAAGCCCGTTCCAATGAGCTGGCGCTCGTTGAGATTGAGCGCCTTGGTCAGGGCGTCCCACTCGTCGGGCGCCCAACCGAGCTTGAAGCGACGCGCGACGTCGCCGTCAATGCCGCGACCGCGCAAGTAGTCCCGCGCGGCTCGCGCGTCGGAACCCGAGAGGAGGCGCTGGTGATACCACTCGACGGCCGACTCCATGGTGCCGAGCAGCTCCTGGCGCTCCTTGCGAGCCTTGGTGGCGTTGGCGTCCTCGTGCAGTTCGATGCCCGCACGTTCGGCCAGCTGACGCAGCGCGTCGATGAAGTCCAGGTGCTGGATCTCGCGCACGAAGGTGATCGCGTCACCCGAGGCCCGACAGCCAAAGCAGTAGTAGCGGCCCTCTTCGGCGTTGACCGAGAACGAGGGGGTCTTCTCGCCATGGAACGGGCACAGGCCGCTCCAGCGTCGGCCCGACTTCTTCAGGGCTACGTGCTCGGAGATCAGCGCGACGATATCGGTGGCAGCGCGCACCTGCGCTATGTCGTCGTCCGAAATCGCCATGCTCGTAAGGTACCGCCTCGTTTGAACAAGGCGACCAATCCTCCTTCCTAGACTGCCGACATGAATGATTTCGCCGTCGAGACCCTCGACATCGTGCGCACCTTCAAAGACGGCGACGTACGCGCCCTCGATGGAGTAACCCTGCGGGTGCCGCGCGGAGAGGTCTTCGGACTGCTCGGTCCCAACGGTTCCGGCAAGACCACGATGATTCGCATCTTGTCGACTATCCTCACGCCCAGCTCGGGCAGCGCCACGGTGAATGGCATCGACGTCGAGCTGGATCCCCAGCGCGTGCGCCAAAGCATTGGCCTCGCGGGCCAATTCGCCACGGTCGACGAGAACTTGACCGGATTCGAGAACCTACGCATGGTGGGCCGGCTCAACCACCTGGAAAAAGCCCTCGCCTCGTCGCGCAGCCGCGAGCTCCTGGGCGAGTTCGGGCTCGCCGACGCGGCGAATCGCTCGGCGAAGACCTACTCGGGCGGCATGCGCCGGCGCCTCGATCTCGCGGCGGCCCTGGTCGCCGACCCGCCGATCCTCTTCCTGGACGAGCCCACGACCGGCCTCGACCCCCAGAGCCGTCAGGACCTTTGGGCCATCATCGAAGGGTTGACCCAGCGCGGAGTGACGGTGCTACTGACCACGCAGTACCTGGAAGAGGCCGACCGGCTGGCCCGCCAGCTCGTCGTGCTCGACCACGGGCACATCATCGCCGAAGGGACCTCCCAGGAGTTAAAAGCCCGCCTGGGCACGACCGTGCTCGAACTACGCCTTACCTCCACCCAGGACGCCGCCGCTGCACGTGAACTGCTCGCCAGTCTCAGTGCGACCTTCTCCAACATCGAGGGCACCGTGCTCGAATTGACGGTGAACGATGGTCCGGCCGTCGCGGCCGAGGCGCTACGCCGTCTCGACGGGGCCAGCCTCGAAGTCGCGGGTCTAGCGCTGCGCGAGCCGAGCCTCGATGACGTCTTCCTCTCCCTGACCGGGCACCGGGCCGAGGCCGGCTCGGCCGCCGAGCCGGCCCGTCGAAGTCGCAGCCAGAAGGAGCCCGCATGAGTCGCCCCACCTCTCCGCGCTGGGCCGTGAGTGACACGCTCGTCATGGCCCAACGTGACCTGCTCGCCATCGTTCGCACGCCGGTCACCTTCGTCTTCCTGCTCGTCCAGCCGATCATGTTCGTGCTGCTCTTTCGCTACGTCTTCGGCGGGTCGATCAGCGTTAAGGGCCCCTACGTCAACTACCTGATCCCGGGCATCTTGGTCCAGACGACAATCTTTGGCGCCATCGGCACCGCGATCGGTCTGGCCGAGGACCTCCAGCGCGGACTGATCGAGCGCTTCAAGGCCCTGCCCATGGCCCGCATGGCGGTACTCGCCGGGCGCACGGTGTCGGACCTCGTACGCAACGTCGTCGTCCTGATCGTCATCTCGCTCGTGGGCTTCTCCGTCGGATTTCGCCCCCACGGGTCGCCCCTGCACTACGTGGCCGCGTGCCTGCTGATGCTCTTCTTCGCCTACTGCATCTCGTGGGGCTTCGCCTTCGTCGGCCTCGTCGCCCCCAACTCCGAAACCGCCCAGGCTATGACGTTTCCCATCATCTTTCCCATCACCTTCGCCTCGGCCATCTTCGTGCAGATCCAAAAAATGCCTTCGTGGCTGCAGCCCTTCGCGCGCAACCAGCCCGTCACCCAGGCCGCGTTGGCCGTGCGCGGACTGATGAACGGCACGCCAATCGGGGGCGCCGCCTGGCTCTCGATTCTCTGGGCGATCGGCCTCGTGGTGGTGCTCGCGCCGCTCGCCACTCGGGCCTATCGACGCGTGGACTGATGCCTCGTCTGACCGCGTCCGAACTCGAAAACATCCTCACCGCCGCCTTTCCCGACAACGAGGTTCCCCGCGTCGAATCCGTCGGCGAAGCCGAGGTACTGTGCAGCCTCGAGGTCTCGAGCCGGCACGGGCGTCCCGGGGGCACACTGTCGGGCCCGGTCATGATGATGCTGGCCGACACGACGGCCTGGATGGCGGTGCTCGCCGAGGTGGGCGCCGTGCTCCTCGCGGTCACGACCAGCCTGCACATCGACTTCCTGCGCAAGCCCGACCTCGAGACAGATCTCATGTCGCGCGGTCGACTCCTCAAGCTCGGCCGCAAACTCGCCGTGGTCGACGTCGAGCTGTTCTCGAGGGGGCATCACCACCTTGTCGCCAAAGCGCAGGTGACCTATTCACTCCCCTCGTCTCGCCCCGACGCGTCGAGCGACCACTAGCGCTCGGCACCGACGACCTATGACCTCACCACGTCCCTTGTCCGGCGCGCTGACGTTTCTCATGGCGGTCGGCGTCGGCGTCATGGTCGCCAACCTGTACTACCTCCAGCCGGTCCTGCACCAGATTCGCCACGACTTCCACGTCGGCACGGCCACGGCCTCGCTACTCGTCACGTTCACCCAGGCGGGTTACGCGGTGGGACTGGCTCTAGTGGTACCCCTCGGCGACCTGATGCGCCGGCGCCGCTTGATCGCTCTCATGTTCCTCCTGGCGGCGGCAACGATGGCTCTGGCGGCTCTGACGACATCTTTCGCTGCCTTCGCGGCGATCTCGCTACTCATCGGCCTCACGTCGGTAGGGACCCAGATGATCGTCCCTTTCGCGGCCGACCTCGCCGCAGAGGCCTCGCGCGGTCGCACGATCGCGCGGGTGATGTCGGGCCTGCTCGCGGGCATCTTGCTCTCGCGCACCGCGTCCGGCCTCCTCGCCCAGGTGGCGGGCTGGCGCTCGATCTACTGGGTCGCCGCGGCAGTCCTCGCAGTGATGGCCCTCGTCTTGTTTCGGGTGCTGCCCGAAGAGCAGGTGCGGCCTCCTCTCACCTACACCCAGGCGGTCGCCGGTTCGCTGCAACTCTTTCGCACCCAGCCCCTCTTGCGCTTTCGCGCCTGGTTCGGCGCGCTGGCCTTCGCCTCACTCTCGACGCTGTGGACGACTCTCTCGTTCCACCTCAGCGGCGCCCCCTTTCACTACTCCAACGCCACGATCGGACTGTTCGGTCTCTTCGGCGTCGCCGGCATCACCGCGGCCAACGCCGCCGGTCACCTCGCCGACCGCGCCCGCAGCCGCACCGCGACGATCGTCGCGGCCTTCTTGATCACCGGCTCTTTCGCGATCCTCTGGCTGGGTCGCGACAGCGTCTGGCTGCTCGCCCTGGGCGTGATCGTGCTCGACGCCGGGATGCAAGGCATGCAGATCACCAACCAGTCGATCATCTACGGGTTGAGCCCGCAGGCGCGCAGTCGGGTCAACAGCGCCTACATGGTCAACTGTTTCGCCGGCGCGTCCCTGGGATCGTTCTTCGCCGGGACGCTCTACGCGCACTTCGGCTGGGCGGGCGACTGCTGGCTGGGCGGCGCGCTGGGCCTGGCGATGGTGGTGCCGGCGCTGAGTGCGCGCAACTCAACCGTCGCGGTCGCCCACGTGATACTTGATCCCGCCTAGACGAGGCGGGTGAGGACCGTGGCCACGAGATCGTCGATGGCGACGCGAGTCTGAGTGGTCGTGTCGCGGTCTCGCACGGTCACCGCGCGGTCCTCGAGGCTGTCGAAGTCGATCGTCACGCACAGCGGCGTGCCGATCTCGTCCTGGCGCCGGTAACGGCGCCCGATCGACTGGGTCAGGTCGAAGTCGCACATCACGTGGGGCTGAAGCAGTCCCAGCACCTCGCGCGAGAGCCCCTCGAGGTCGGGCTTCTTCGATAGCGGCAGCACCGCGACCTGGTAGGGAGCGAGGCGCGGGTGCAGGCGCAGGACGCTGCGCGTCTCGCCCTCGACCACGTCCTCCTCGTAGGCCGCGAGCAGGAATGCCATCATGGCCCGCGTCGCGCCGGCGGCTGGCTCGATGACGTAGGGCACGTAGCGCTCGTTATTGGCCTGGTCGAAGTACTCGAGGCGCACGCCCGAGGCGTTGGCGTGCTGGGTGAGGTCGTAGTCGCCGCGGTTCGCGATGCCCTCGAGTTCGTCGAATCCCCACGGGAAGTCGAACTCGATGTCGGTGGTGCCGCGCGAGTAGTGCGACAGATCGGCCGCGGCGTGCTCGTGGAGACGCAACTTCTCGGGAGCGATCCCCAGCTCGAGGTACCAGCGGTGGCGCGTCTCGATCCAGTAGCGGTACCACGTGTCGGCCTCGGCGGGCGGGACGAAAAACTCCATCTCCATCTGCTCGAACTCGCGGGTGCGAAAGATGGAGTTCTGCGGCGTGATCTCGTTGCGGAAAGACTTGCCGATCTGGGCGATGCCGAAGGGCGGCTTGCGCCGGGTGGTCGCGAGCACGTTGGCGAAGTTGGTGAACATCCCCTGGGCGGTCTCGGGGCGCAGGTACGCCGTCGCGCCCTCGCCCTCGACCGGGCCGGCCTGGGTCTTGAACATCAGGTTGAAGGCGCGCGCCTCGGTGAACTCCGTCGAGCCGCAGTTGGGACAGACCCCGTCGATCTTGTCCTCGCGCCAGCGCTCCTTGCACTTCTTGCAGTCCACCAGGGGGTCGGTGAAGGTCTCGAGATGCCCCGACGCGGCCCAAATCGCCGGCGGGCCGAGGATCGCCGCGTCGATGCCGACGATGTCGTCGCGCAACTGGACCATCGAGCGCCACCAGGCGTTCTTGACGTTACGCAGCATGTTGACCCCGAGGGGGCCGTAGTCGTACGCGGAGCGGAATCCGCCGTAGATCTCTGCCGACGGGAAGAAGAAGCCCCGCCGCTTGGCCAGGTTCGTGATCTTTTCGAGGAGATCGTCGCCGGAATCGTGCTCAGCCATCAGCCAAGGCTACCGGACGAGTCTGCGCTCCTCAGGCGGACGATGACCTGGTTGGCGAGGAGGCGTCCCTGCGGCGCGAGGTGGACGCGACCCGACTCCACCTCGACCAGGTGGGCGATCTCGTCCAGCGAGTCGAAGGCATCAACCGGCACGCCGGTGGTTGTGCGCAGGGCGAGCGAGTCGTGCTCGAAGCGACGCGTCGTCTCGTCGAGAAACTCCTCGCCGGCTCGCGGCGAGCGCCCTTCGACGATCGCGGCGATGTAACGCTCGGGCGTGCGCACGTTCCAGTACCGGTGACCCTGGCGATGTGAGTGCGCCGCAGAGCCGAAGCCCTCGTAGTCGCCCTGATCCCAGTAGAGGTGGTTGTGGCGGCACTCGTGGCCCGGCCGCGCCCAGTTGGAGATCTCTTCCCACTGATATCCGGCCGCGTCGAGGGTCGCGCCCACCAGGTCATAGGCGTCGGCGGTGGCGTCCTCGTCAGGGTGACGCGAGGGATCGCGCCCGAGCGGGGTCGCCGGCTCCGGGGTGAGCGCGTAGCAGCTGATGTGCGGTGGCGGGTGCTCGAGTCCCAGGAGGTCGCCGAGCGTCGCGGCCACGTCGGCGAGGCTCTCCGCCCGCGAGCCGATGATGAGGTCCATGTTCCACGTGGCGAAACCGGCCGCCGTGACGGCCTCGGACACCTCGACGTGGGCGCCCGTGCCGTGGCGACGCCCGAGGTCGGCGAGCACCGCGGGGCGCGTGGACTGGATGCCGAAGCTCATGCGCGTCACTCCCCCGGCGCGATAGGCCGCGAGTCGCTCGAAGGACGCGTCCTCGGGGTTGCACTCGACGGTCACCTCGGCGCCGGGCGCGAGGGGGATCTCGGACAGGATCGCGATTAGGTCCCTCGCGGGCAGGCGCGATGGTGTGCCCCCGCCGAAGAAGACCGACGTCACCGCGGGCATGTCGGCGCGACGCGCGGCGATCTCGGCGCGCACCGCCGCGACGTAGTCGTCCATCAGCTGGTCGCGGTCGGCGTAGGTAGCGAAGGCACAGTAGTCGCAGCGGTGCGCGCAGAAGGGCACGTGGACGTAGACGCCGAAGTCGCTCACGAGCGCGTGGCGGCGGCCCAGCGCGCGAGCGCCTCGTGGCGTTCGGCAGCCAGATCGATCATGGGAGCAGGGTACCGGTCGGCAACGCCGCCCGCGCCGGGCTGGTGGATGAAGGGCGCGTCGACACCGGCGAGCTCATCGACGTATCGGCGCACGTACGCGCCCTCGGGGTCGAAGCGCTCGGCCTGGAGCGTCGGGTTGAAGATGCGATGAAACGGGGCGGCGTCGACGCCCACGCCCGCGCACCACTGCCACCCGTGCTGATTCGAGGCGAGATCCCCATCGACCAGTCGCCACATGAACCAGCGCGCGCCCCAGCGCCAGTCGAGGTGCAAGTGCTTGACCAAGAACGACGCGACGACCATGCGCACCCTGTTGTGCATCCATCCCTCGGTGAGGAGCTGGCGCATCCCGGCGTCGACGAGCGGAAAGCCGGTCTCGCCGCGCGCCCAACTTTGAAAGCGCAACGCCGCGGCCTCGTCGCGATCCACCTTTAGCCGGCCTCGCGCCGCGTGGTGGCCGTCTCGCGCCGAGTCGGGACGGTGGAAGAGAACGTCACCATAAAACTCGCGCCAGACAATCTCGGAAACGAAGGCTTCCTCGCCCACGAGATCGAGAACCTGTCGGGGATGCAGGACACCGAAGTGCAGGTAGGCACTCAGTCGGCTCGTCGCGTCGAGGTCGGGACGGTTGCGCGCGGCTGCGTAGTCCTTGGCGCCCTGCGCGAAGTCCCCCAGACGCGCGTGCGCGGCCGATTCGCCGGCGCCACCAGGCGCCGCCGACCCGTCGTCGAGGTCGCCGAAGTACCAAGGACGCCGGGTCCCCCCAAGTCGTGCCACCGAAGCGGACGACTCGCCCGACGCCAGGCGCCAGCCTACGGCAACCCCGCGCCGAGGTGGGGGCACGGCCTGGCGCGACCACGCCCGGCGAAACGGCGTGAAGACGCGGTAGAGATCCCCGTTCGCCGTGCGCACGACTCCCGGCTCGACGGCGTAGGGCGAATCGAGTAAATGTGCCGTGACGCCGCGCGCGGACAGTGCCGCGACGACCTGACGGTCGCGCTCTCGGCCGTACGGACCGAAGTCCGCGGTACCAAACACCACGCGCGCGCCGACTTCCAGCGCGAGACCCACGAGGACGTCGGCGGGGTCGCCCACTCGCACGCACAACGCGCCGCCCATCGCTCGATCGAGAGCGCCCAACGTCGCGGCGAGATACGCACGCCGCGTAGCACCGGCCGGGGCGAGCAGCGCCTCGTCGGCTACGAAGACGCCAACCACCTCGCCGGCCGCGGCCGCGGCCTCGAGGGCCGGTTGGTCCGCGAGGCGCAGATCGCGGCGAAACCAGTACAGCGAGACCGCGCTCACGGGGACTTGGGACCCAGCGGCGCCGTGGAGCGAGCCGCGCGAAGGCGCCGACCGAGGTGGACTTCGAGGGCCTCGTGGACGAGGGAGGAGACCTCGCCCGACGCGGCCGGCGCGGAGCGCAAGACCGCGGCCAGGTCGCCGCCGACGATGCGTCGCATCAGGGTCAGCGCCTCGGGTGAGAGCGGGCTGCCGCTGCGACACAGTGCGCACAGCGCCCCGCCGATCGCGGCGTCGAAGGCCACGAGGGGGCCCTCGCGCCCGCAGTTCGCGCACGCGTCGAGCACCGGCGCCGAGCCGTCGTAATCGAGGAGTCGCAACCCGAAGGAGGCGGGCACCAGCGTCGGGTCGTAGTCGGGGTTGTCCAGCGTGGCGAGAACTCGCACCAGTACCTCGAAGAACGCGTCATCGACCACGTCGTCGACGGGGATCGCGTCGACCATCTCCACGACGGCGAAACCGGCGGTGATGCGCTCGTAGCTCGAGCGCAGCGTCGCGAAGCGTTCGAGGTGGCTCACGTGGCGCGCGATGTAGAAGTCGCCGCGAGATCGCACGAGACTGACGCGCACGTAGCCCAGGACCTCGAGGGTGCCGCCCAGGCGGCTAGTGGTCTTGCGCACTCCTTTGGCAATGACGCGGACCTTGCCGTGGGCCCTCGTCCACAGCACCACGACGCGATCCGCCTCACCCGAGCTGTAGGTGCGCAGGACGATCGCGTCGTCGTCGATTTCTCTCACCGCGGGGGGTCGTCCTCGCGCTCGGCGAAGTGCTGACGGCGCGGCGTGATGCCGAGGAAGCGGTTGAGCAGCACACCGGCGTAGACGAGCACCGCGAGCACCACCGGCACGACCAGGGGAGCGACCAGGCTCGAGGCCCCGTCGAGGGCGATTCCCCAGAGCACGAGGTAGAGAACGATTCCAATGACCCAGGCCACACGGGTCGCTCTCACTGGTCCACTCCACCAAAGCGCCGCTCGCGGCTCTGGAACTCTTCGATCGCGCGATAGAGATCCTCGCGGCGAAAGTCGGGCCAGAGCACGTCGGTGAAGACGAGCTCGGAGTAGGCCATCTCCCAGAGCAGGAAGTTCGAAATCCGGTACTCGCCCGACGTGCGCACGACGAGGTCGGGGTCGGGCAGCTCGGGGTGGTAGAGGCGCGAACGGATCGCCTTCTCGTCGACCTTGTTGGCCGAGACGCCATCGGCCACCAGACGCGCGACGGCGTCGACGATCTCGGCCCGTCCGCCGTAGTTGAAGGCGATGTTGAGCGTCATCGCCCGGTTGCGCCGCGTCAGCTCGGCGGCGTCGTCCATGCTTTTGAGGACGCGCTTGGGCACGCGCCAGTCGCGCCGGCCCGAGAAGGTGATGCGCACCCCGTCGTCGTTGAGACCGTCGCGGTGACGCTCGAGGATCCCGCGGTTGAAATTCATGAGATAGCGCACCTCGTCCACCGGACGGCGCCAGTTCTCGGTCGAGAAGGCGTAGACCGTGAGGGCCCTCACCCCGACCGCGAGCGCCCCGTAGGTGGCGTCGAGGAGCGCCTCCTCGCCCGCTCCGTGACCCTCGGTGCGCGGCAGTCCGCGACGCTGGGCCCAGCGGCCGTTTCCGTCCATGACGATGGCCACGTGGTGGGGCACACCGGTCCGTTCGATGCTCGCGGGAACGGGGGTCGGGCGCGGATCCACGGGTAAAACCTAGTGCCTTCGACCGCGACGCCCCGGTCGACGCCCGTAGTGTCAAGGGGTGCGTTCCTACGATCCCGACGTGGACGACCCCTACGTTGAGCCCACCGACGACGGCCCCGCGCGCGTGATCGCCAGCGAAGTCGACGAGGACCACGCGCTCGCCGTACTCGACGCCGTCACCGCCGACCTGCCCGGTGGCGGCGAGGCCCGCGAGGGCCAACGCACCATGACCCGACTGGTCGCGCGCGCTCTCTCGACCAAGCAACCCATCATCATCCAGGCCGGCACCGGCGTCGGCAAGTCACTCGCCTACCTCGTGCCCGCGGCGCTCTCGGGTCAGCGCGTCGTCATCGCCACCGCGACCAAGAACCTCCAGGACCAGCTCGCCACCAAGGATGCTCCGCTGGTCACGGCGCACGCCCCAGGCACGCGACTGGCGGTGTTGAAGGGCAAGAGCAACTACCTCTGTCGCAACCGCGCGGCCCAGGCCGGGCCGGGCCAGCTCTCCTTCGACGACGGCGAGCGCGTACCGCGCGGCGTGGCGAGCCAGATGCGGCGCATCCTGGCCTGGGCCAACGACACCACGACGGGCGAGCGAGACGAGCTGACCTTTGACGTCGACGAGCGCGCCTGGCGCTCGCTCTCGGTGAGTCCCCAGGAGTGCCTCGGCCGCCTCCAATGCCCCCAGGGCCAGTCCTGCTTCGCCGAACTGGCCAAGGACCGCGCGGGCGAGGCCGACATCGTGATCGTCAACACCCACCTCTACGCCGCGCACCTCGCCTCGGGCGCGATGCTCCTGCCCGCCCACGACGTGGTGGTCTTCGACGAAGCCCACGAAGCACCGGACATCTTCGCCTCGCTGCTGGGAACCTCATTGACCTCTGCGCGCCTGCGCGCACTCGCCCTCGCCGCACGGCCCCTGCTCGGCCCCGAGTTCGACGAGGGCCTCAGCGAGCTCGCCGGCGTCGCGGACCGGCTCACGACCTCGCTGGCGATCCAGTACGACGCGCAGCGCCTCACGGGCCTCGACGAAGACGTCGAGCGCGAGCTGGCGCGGGCGAGTGACCTCGTCACCAGGGTGATCGAGGGCCTGCGCGCGCTGAGTGCCACTGACGCCGCCGAAGCGCGCCGGCTGCGCACCCTGGGTCCGGCCGTTCACTTGGGCAACGACCTCGTGCGCCTGCGCGGCGTGGGTGAGGGCGAACTGATCTATCTCACCCGGCGCGAGCGCGAGGTCGAGATCGAGCTGTCACTCATCGACGTGGGTCCGCGCCTCGCCGAGGATCTCTGGCCCGGCGTCACCGCCGTGCTGACCAGTGCCACGATCCCCGACTCACTCGGCGCGACCCTCGGACTCGACGCGCCCATCGAACACGTCGAGAGCCCCTTCGACTACCGCCAGCACGCCGTGCTCTACGTGCCGCACCTGCCCGCGCGAAACGACCCGGCCTGCGAGGCGGCCATCATCGACGAGCTCGTAGCCCTGATCGGTGCGGCCGGCGGGCGAACCCTCGCGCTCTTCACCAATCGCGCCGTGATGAATCGCGTCGCCGACGCCGTGGCACAGCGCCTGACGACGCCGGTGCTCGTCCAGGGAACGCTGTCACGTCAGCACCTCATCGGCGAGTTCCGCGAGTCGGTGTCGGCGAGCCTCTTTGCGGTGACGAGCTTCTGGCAGGGTGTTGACGTGCCCGGACACTCCTTGAGCCTGGTGACCATCGACCGCCTGCCCTTTCGCGTTCCCGGCGATCCCCTGGCCGAGGCGCGCCGTGAGCGGGCCGCGAACCCCTTCTACGACGTCGACCTGCCGCGCGCGGCGATGCTGCTCGCTCAGGGGGTCGGCCGGCTGATCCGTAGCGCCACCGACCGCGGGGTCGTCGCCGTGCTCGACACGCGCCTGGCCGAGGCGAACTACCGCGGCGCGCTCTTTCAGAAACTGCCACCCATGCGCCGCACGCGCGACCGGTCCTTCGTGGAGGGCTTCCTGGGCGAGTTGGCGCAGGACCATCCGGGTGATCCGGTAGTAGACTAGTATTTCACTAGTTTTTGTAGTCTTCTAGGAGTTCGATGCACGTAGACCTGATCCTCGTCGCGGCGAGCGCGCTGGTCGGCCTGCTGCTCGGCATCACCGGCGTGGGCGCGGGCGCACTGATGACACCGATGCTGGTGCTGCTCTTTGGCGTCGCGCCGTCGGCTGCCATCTCGGCCGACCTGCTCGCGACTCTCGTGATGCGCCCGGTCGGCGCGGCCGTGCACTGGCGGCGCGGCACGATCCGCCGCGACATCGTCGGCCCGCTCTCTCTCGGCGCCCTGCCCGCCGCGTTCCTCGGCACGTTCGTCATGCACCTGATGGGGACCTCGGGCACCGCCGAGGTGGATCTCACGCGCGTCCTCGGCGCGGCGCTCGTCTTGGGCGCGGCCGCGATGACCGCGCGACAGCTGCACGTGGTGCCGGTGTGGCGCGAGAGGGCGAATCGCACCGCGCTCACGGTCACCGTCGGCGCCGTCGGGGGCTTCATGGTCGGACTGACCTCGGTGGGCGCGGGGTCGCTCGTCATGGTGCTGCTCGTCGTGCTCTATCCCACCCTGGGCACGAGCGAGCTGATCGGCACCGACCTCGCCCAGTCGATCCCCCTGGCTCTCAGCGCCAGCGTGGGCACCCTGCTCTTCGCCCACGTCGACTGGAACCTCACCCTCGCGGTGGTGATCGGCGGCGTGCCGGCGATCTTCGTGGGATCTCTCATCGCGACGCGAGCGAACAGCCCGCTGATACGCCACCTGATGATCGGGCTCGTCGGGCTGTCGGGCCTCAAGTACCTCGGACTCTCGATCGTCCTCGTGGGGCTGGCCGGGCTCGCCGCACTCTTCGTCTACGCGCTCACCACGGCGAGTCGTCGCCGCGCGCGCAACTTCGAGGCGGCGAGTCAGTAACCCAGGCGATCGAGGATGTCGTCATGCTTCTGCCAGGACGGCTCGACGCGCACGCGCAACTCGAGATAGGTACCTTCCGGAAGTTGCTCGCGCGCGGCGATGCCCACCTCCTTGAGGAGTTGTCCGCCCTTGCCAATCACCATGCCCTTCTGACTCTCGCGTTCGACGAGGATCTCGACCGTGACGTGAGGCCATTCGAACTCGGTGACCCGGCAGTGGATCGAATGGGGCAGCTCCTGAGAGGTCTTTCGAACCAGCTGCTCGCGCACGAGCTCGGCCACCCAGGTTCCCTCCTCAACGTCAGAGACTTCGTCGTCGGGAAAGAGCAGCGGCGATTCGGGCATCTTTGCCTGCACGAAGCGGACCAGATCGTCGATGCCGGTTCCCGTGCGCGCCGAGACCGCGAAGTACTCGACGCGCGCGGCCAGCGCCGGGTCCTCGGCGACCTCCTCGACCACGCGCTGAGCGGCGAGCAGCTGGGCGAGTACGGCGTCCTTGCCTGCACGGTCGGTCTTGTTCAGGACGACGCAGGGCGTCGCGCCGTGGCGCGCCGCGCCCAACGTGATGCGAATGGTGTTCTCGTCGCCCTGGCCGATCTCTGCGCCGGCGTCGAGCACCGCGAGAGCGACGTCGACGTCGTCGGCGGCGGCGCGCGCGGCCTCGTTGAGACGTCCGCCCAGGCTCGTGCGCGGCCGATGCATGCCCGGGGTGTCTACGAAGATCACCTGAACGCCGTCCTCGGTGAGGATGCCGCGAATCGCCTGACGCGTCGTGTGCGGCGTCTTGGCGGTAATGGAGACTTTGGTGCCGATGACGCGATTGAGCAGCGTGGACTTACCCACGTTGGGTCGTCCGAGGATGGCGACGAAGCCGGCGCGGGTCACGACTCGACCTGCTCGACGCGAACCTCTTCGACGCGACGTCCGTCCAGGCGCGTCACCGTCAGGCGGTAGTCGCGCGTGTAGAGCTCTTCGCCAATCTCGGGCACGCCGCCGGCGAGATCGAGCACGAGACCCCCGATGGTGTCCCAGCCGTCCTTGGGCAGGGAGAGGTCGTAGTCGAGGTTGGCGTCGTCGATGTTGAGCCGCCCGCTCAGGGTGATCGCACCCATCGAGGCGGCGGCGACCGGAACGCTCTGGTCCGACTCGTCGGTGATCTCGCCCACCAGCTCTTCGAGGATGTCCTCTAGGGTCACGAGTCCGGCGGTGCCCCCGTACTCGTCGACCACGATGACCAGGTGACTCTGGGCGTGGCGGATCTCGGCGAGCAGCGACGCCACCCGCTTGGTCTCGGGCACGAAGTTCACCGCGACGGCGTGCGTGGCCACCGACTCCTCGCCGCGGCCCTCGTCGACCAGGGCCGCGAGCAGGCGCAGGTTCACGATCCCCACGACGTCGTCAACCCCGTCACCCAGGACAGGCAGGCGTGAGCGCCCCGACTCGATCGCCACGCGCAGCGCCTCGCGCACGGTGGCGTCACTGGCCACGTCGACCATGTCGATGCGCGGCACCATCACCTCGCGCACCACGGTGTCGCCAAACTCGATCACCGAATGGATGAAGTTGCGCTCCTCGGAGGCGATGGCCTGGTCTTCGTGGGCGACGTCGGCCATCGCGAGGACCTCGGACTCGGTCATGCGATGGGGCGAGCCCGTCGTGCCGAAGAATCCGATCACCCACTGGGCGATGGCGAGCAGCGCCGTGGCGGTCCAGCGGATCGGCGCGAAGCGCAACAGGGTGCCCACGACCGGTGCGCTGATCAGCGCGGCGGTGTCGGGGTGGGCGACGGCGAAGTTCTTGGGGATCGCCTCGAAGATCACGAAGATGATCACGACCTCGAGCACCGTCGCAATGAGAACGCCAGCCGCGCCGAAGAGATGCCCAGCCAACACACCGACGAGCGTCGCGGACACCAGCTGACAGATCAGCACGAGCAGCAGCAACGGGTTGAGGAACTTTTCTGGTGCGTCGGTCAGACGCACCAACGCCTCAGCGCCGCGGCGCCCCTCGTCGCGCAGGCCGCGCGCGCGCGAGCGCGACATCCGCACGAGCGAGGTCTCGGCAAGAGCGAAGAACGCCGACAAACTCAGCAGAACAAGCACGACCAGCGCGAGGTAACTGTCCCCGGGCGACCAGAGCGCGCCGATCACGACCCTCTCCGATAGTGGCGCGCCAGGAGCTCGCGCTCTCGCGCTTCCATGCGCTCAGCTTCGTCGTCGAGCTCGTGGTCCCATCCGAGCAGGTGAAGCACGCCGTGAACGACGAGCAGGGCCACCTCGTCGTCGAAAGAGCACTCGTGCTCGAGCGCGTTGCGCGCGGCGACGCTGGGGCAGATGACGATATCGCCAATGAGCTGGGGAATCTCCGAGAGGGGCGGATCGCCCGGGCCGGTGGTGCCCGCGTCGGGGTTGCGCCCGCTGGGCTCGTCCTCGTAGTCGATGGGAAAGCTCAGCACGTCGGTTGGCCCGGTCTTGCCCATGAACTGCTGGTTCAGCGCCGCGATCGTCGTCTCGTCGGCGAAGAGCAAGGAGACCTCGGCCGGACCATGGACGCCTTCGTCGACGAGGGCGCCGCGGGCGAGCTCGACCCACGCCTCGAGATCGATGGCGAGCTCGTGCTGTTCGTCGGCGGCGTAGATGTCGATGGTCATGAGTCCTGCCGGTCGTAGGCGGCGACGATGTCGGCGACGATGCGGTGTCGTACCACGTCGCGCGCTGACAGGTAGACGAAGTTGAGGCCCTCGATCTCGCCGAGCACGCCCTCAAGTCCGGCAAGCCCGCTGCGCTTGCCGTTGAGGTCCACCTGGGTCACGTCGCCCGTGACGACCGCCTTGGAATTGAATCCGATGCGCGTGAGGAACATCTTCATCTGCTCGGGCGTCGTGTTCTGCGCCTCGTCGAGGATGATGAAGGAGTCATTGAGCGTGCGCCCGCGCATGAAGGCGAGCGGGGCGACCTCGATGGTGCCGTTGGCGATCAGTCGAGCCGCCCCTTCGGGACCAACCATGTCGTAGAGCGCGTCATAGAGGGGCCGCAAGTAGGGGTCGACCTTGGCCATCAGGTCACCGGGCAGGAAACCCAGGTGCTCGCCCGCCTCGACGGCGGGGCGGGTCAAGACGATGCGCTGGACCTGGCGGCGATTGAGCGCCTGGACCGCGGCGGCGACCGCGAGGTAGCTCTTGCCGGTGCCCGCCGGGCCGATGCCGAAGGTCACCGTGGAGGCGTCGATCGCGTCGGCGTATCGCTTCTGGCCGGCGGTCGTGGGACGCACGGGCTTGCCCTTGGCGCTGCGCACGACCTCGTGGCGCAGCACTTCGCTCGGGCGCAGGTCGTCATCGACCATGTCGATCGTGCGCTCGACCTTGACCGAATCGAGCGCCTGGCCCGACTCGAGGACCAGGACGAGCTCGTCGAAGAGCCGTAGAACCTTCGCCGCGTCGGGGCCGGTCACCGAGATCTGGTTGCCCTGGACCCGGATCGCCGACTGGGGATAGGCCCGCTCGATGACGCGCAGGTACGCGTCGCGCGGGCCCAGGAGGCCGGCCATCAGGTGGGTGTTGGGTACGAACGTCGTCACGGTGAGGGCCTCGGTGGTCGAGGCATCGCTGCTCATCCGGGGGGCCACTCCAGGCGCCGACCGCCGAGCACGTGGATGTGCAGGTGGGCGACGGTCATCTGGGCGTCAGCGCCCACGTTGATTACGAGACGGTATCCGCTCTCGCGCACGCCCTCGGCCTCGACGACCTTCTGGGCGAGCAGGACGAGGTCGTCGACGATTCCACCGTGGCTCGAGGCCACCTCGTCGGCGCTGGTGATGTGGACCTTGGGGATCACGAGGACGTGCACCGGCGCCTGGGGGGCGATGTCGTAGAAGGCCAGAGCGGTCTCGCTCTCGGCCACCGGCGTCGAGGGGATCTCGCCCGCCACGATCTTGCAGAAGACACACTCGCTCATGCGCTCATCTTTACCGATTCCCCGCCGCCGCGGTGCTTCCCCACCCGTCGCGCGCGGCCGCCATCAGCGTCGCCGCGGCCACCGCGGCCGTCTCAGCGCGCAGAACGCTCGAGCCCAGTCCCACGCGCACGCGCGTCTCGCCCCACTCCCCGGGCGCCCAGCCGCCCTCGGGGCCGATCGCCACCGCGCGAACCGGCGCCCAGGCCGCGGTCCCGCCGAAGTCGGCCACCGCCACCTCGTCGGGCACGTCGACCACCTTCACGGGCTCGTCGATCAGCACGTCATAGGTGCGACGGCACTGGCCGGCGGACTCCTTCGAGATTCGGCGCCAGCGCGCGAGAGTCTTGGTCGCGTAGTCACCGCGAAAAGCCACCGTGAGACGCGCGCACACCAGCGGCACCACGCGGGTCACCCCGAGCTCGGTGGCCTTGGCGATCGCCCACTCGCCGCGCTCGCCCTTGACCGGCGCCAGGTAGAGGGTGATCGGCTCGGGCGCGGGATCCACTGCGACGTCGCTCGCTCGTTCGAGACCCGCGTCGCCAACGGTCGCAAAAGCCCAGTCGCCGCCGCCGTTGGTGACGACGATCTCCTCGCCCACGCTGGCGCGCAACACCCGTCGCAGGTGGTGATCGTCGTCGCGCGAGAGCGCCGGGAACGCGGGATCGGCGACACGGAACTGCCCGAGGGCCGCGACCCGACGCGACCACTCCTGCTGGGTCATCGCTTCGCCTTGCGTCGGCCGAAGAGGCCCGTAGGCTCTTCGCGCACGATCTCCTCGCGGTGCGCGGCGAGCTGGCGCAGCAGGTCCGCCGACGTCTCGTCAAGCTCGCGGGGCACGTCCACGACCAGGTGCACATAGAGGTCACCGCGACCGCGACCGTGCAGGTGCTCGACGCCCTCGTGCCGAATGCGCTGGACGGTGCCGTTCTGACTGCCCGGCTCGACGTCGAGGACCAGGGTGCCGGTTAGAGTCGGCACCTCGATGCTCGCGCCCAGCGCCGCCTGGGTGAAGGCGACGTGAGCCTCGTGATGAAGGTCGTCGCCTACGCGCTCGAATCGCGCGTCGGGCGCCACACTCAGGTGAACGTAGAGACGACCGTTGGGGCCGCCGCGCGGTCCCGCAGGACCCCGGTCAGCCAGGCGCATGGTCGAACCGTCCTCGACGCCGGCCGGGATCTGCACCGAGAGCACCGAGGTCGTGCGCACGCGTCCGTCACCTTGGCAGTCCGGGCACGGCGACGTGATCCGCGTCCCCCAGCCGTCACAGCGCGAACAGGCCATCGAGGTCACCATCTGGCCGAGGATCGAGTTGCGCACCCGTCGAACCTCGCCGGCGCCGCCGCACTCCTCACAGGTGACCGCTGAGGTGCCCGGCGCCGCCCCCGATCCGCTGCAAGTGCCACAGCGATGGGGCAGGTTCACGGTCACGTCGCGCGTCGCGCCGAAGGCCGCCTCCTCCAGGGTGATCTCGAGGGAGATCTCCGCGTCGGGGCCGGGCTGGGGCCCGCGGCGACCGCCGCGCTGGCCGCCGCCGAAGAACATGTCGAAGATGTCTTGGACCGAGCCGGCGCCGAAGGGACTCTGGGCGTCGGCCGAGCCGAAGCGGTCGTAGTTCGCTCGGCGCTCCGCATCCGAAAGGATCTCGTAGGCCTGGGAAACCTCTTTGAAGCGAGCCTCGGCCGTGGGGTCGGGGTTCGCGTCGGGGTGGTACTGGCGCGCGAGCTGGCGATAGGCGCGCTTGATGTCCTCAGCCGAAGCGTCGCGCGTGACGCCGAGGACCTCGTAGAGGTCACTGGACACGTTCGTCCTCTCCGATGAAGTGGCGCGACAGCTGCTCTGAGACCAGCTGGGCCGCCGCGAGGGCCTCGCGGTACTTCATACGCGTCGGCCCAAGAAGGCCTACCGCGCCAGCGCGCTGGCCGTCGATGGTGACCGGCGCGACGATCAGCGCGCACGAGGCGAGTGACTCGAATCCGTGCTCGCTACCGATGGCGACCGACGACCCCGACTCGAGGACGTCTTGGACCAGAGAGACCACGAGCAACTCCTGTTCGAGGATGGCGAGAACCTTGCGCACCGTCTCGACGCCATTGAAGGCCTCAGCCACTCGCGAGGATCCCCCGATGAAAACCTGCTCGCCCTCGACCGTCGGCGACTCGGCGTGCAGGGTCGCAACCGCGTCGCGCACCAGGCTCGCGACCTGATCGGTGCGCGAGGGCACCTGGACGCGGTGCTCGAGCGAGGTCCCGAGGAGCAGGGCGTTGATCTGGCGCGAAGCCTCGGCCACGTCGCTCGGCATCACCGCGTAGGGGGTGAAGACGCTGTGCTTGGTGACCGCACCGTCGGAGAAGACGGTGACCAGCAGTTGGTGGTTAGCGTCGAGACTGACCAGCTGGGCCGAGAGGATCGTGGCGTGGCCGTGACCGGCTCCGACCACCAACGAGGTGTAGTTCGTCATCTCGCTGAGCAGCGTCGAGGTTTGCTCGAGAACGTCCTCGACTTCGCCGCGCACGTGGGCGAAGAACTCGGCGACCTGGCGCTGCTGGGCCGAGCCCACGGTGGCGTCGCTGAGGTGGTCAACGAAGTAGCGATACCCCTTGTCGGTCGGTACCCGCCCGGCCGAGGTGTGGGGCTGAGCGAGATAGCCCTCGCGCTCTAAGGCCACCATCTCGCTGCGCACGGTCGCCGGTGAGACGGAGAGGTCGGCGCTGGAGGCCACCGAGGACGAGCCGACCGGCTGGGCCGTGTCGATGTGCTCGGTCACAACGGCCTCAAGGATCGTCGCCTTGCGCGCGTCGAGATCCGCTGACGCCGGGGGTTTCG
Organism: Actinomycetes bacterium; assembly: GCA_021790675.1. Lineage (GTDB taxonomy): Bacteria > Actinomycetota > Acidimicrobiia > Acidimicrobiales > RAAP-2 > RAAP-2. Next base: position 12,303 of record JAJYGN010000002.1, on the reverse strand, counting down.
CGACGCGACGAGCCATGTGCCTCCTTGTTAGCACTCGATTCTACCGAGTGCTAACACGAACGTGTTCGACGCCAAAGGTGAGCCCGGGCTAGTCCTCGAGCTTCAAGGCGGCCACGAAGGCCTCCTGGGGCACTTCCACGCGACCGAGGTTCTTCATGCGCTTCTTGCCCTCCTTTTGCTTCTCGAGGAGCTTGCGCTTACGAGTGATGTCGCCCCCGTAGCACTTGGCCAGAACGTCCTTGCGCCGAGCCTTGACCGTCTCGCGGGCAATCACGCGCCCGCCGATCGCCGCCTGGATCGGCACGTCGAACATCTGGCGCGGGATCAACTCGCGTAGGCGCTCGGCCATCTTGCGTCCGTAGTACTCGGCGTTGGAGCGATGCACGATCGTCGAGAAGGCGTCGACCGGCTCGTGGTTGATCAGCAGATCCACGCGCACGAGGTTCGAGGTGACGTAACCGTGGGGCTCGTAGTCGAGGCTGGCGTAACCCTTGGTTCGGCTCTTCAAGGCGTCGAAGAAGTCGATCACGACCTCGGCCAGGGGGATCGTGTAGCGCAGCTCGACCCGTTCGGCGGAGAGATAGTCCATCTTGATCATCTCGGCACGGCGCGACTGGCACAAATCCATCACCGTGCCCAGGTACTCGCTCGGGGTCAGGATCGAGATCTCGAGCATCGGCTCGTCGATGTGGTCCAGCCGACTCGAATCGGGCAAGTCCGTCGGGTTGTCGATGTCGACCTCGGTGCCGTCGGTGAGATAGGCGCGATAGGCCACCGAGGGCGCCGTGGCGATGAGATCGAGGTCGAACTCGCGTTCCAAGCGTTCGCGCACGATCTCCATGTGCAACAGCCCGAGAAAGCCGCAGCGAAACCCGAATCCCAGCGCCCGCGAGGACTCCGGCTCATAGGTGATCGAGGCATCGTTGAGCTTGAGCTTGTCCAAGGAGTCGCGCAGGTCGCCCAGGTCGTCGCCGTCGATGGGATAGATGCCGCAAAAGACCATCGGCTTGGGGTCGCGATAGCCCTCGAGCGGCGCGGCCGCCGGACGGGCCGCCTCGGTGATGGTCTCGCCCGAGCGCGCTCCCCCGACGTCCTTGATCCCGGCGACGATGTAGCCCACCTCGCCGGGTCCCAATTGAGACACTGGGGTCATCACCGGGGACCGCACGCCGAGCTCTTCGACCTCGTGGTTCGAGCCCGCCTGCATCATGCGGATCTTGACGTCGTCGCGCAGCGTCCCCTCGACCACGCGGATCGAGCTGATGACCCCGCGGTACTGGTCGTAGGACGAGTCGAAGATGAGGGCGCGCAGCGGCGCGTGGGGGTCGCCCACCGGGGCCGGGATCCGCGCGATCACCGCCTCGAGCAACTCGCGCACCCCCTCGCCGGTCTTAGCTGAGATCGAGAGGACGTCGGCGGCGGCGAGTCCGAGAACCCGCTCGAGCTCGTCCTTGCAGCGCTCCGGGTCGGCCGCGGGCAAGTCGATCTTGTTGAGGACGGCCACGATCTCGAGGTTGTGCTCGATCGCCTGATAGCAGTTGGCGAGTGTCTGGGCCTGGATGCCCTGGCTGGCGTCGACGAGGAGGATCGCTCCCTCGCACGCCGCGAGCGAGCGCGACACCTCGTAGCCGAAGTCCACGTGGCCCGGGGTGTCGATCAGCTGGAGAATGTGGCCCTCGAAGTGCACGCGCACGTTCTGGGCCTTGATGGTGATGCCACGCTCGCGCTCGATGTCCATCGAGTCGAGGTATTGGGCGCGCATGAGGCGCGGATCCACCGCGCCCGTGATCTCCAAGATGCGGTCCGAGAGGGTCGACTTGCCGTGGTCGACGTGGGAAATGATGGAAAAGTTCCGAATTTTGCTGGCGTCGACGCCACGAGGAGGAGTTGCCACGGTCCTCTTAGGCTACCCGTCGCCTCGAACAATCGATGTGGAGGGGCCTGGTCGGGCCTGCTAACCTTGTTCAGCCCGCCGTTGGTCTTCGGCGCACTGAGAACGGGGAATTTTTCGTGGCAAATATCAAGAGCCAGATCAAGCGCAACAAGCAGAACATCGTCGCGCGCGATCGCAACAAGGCCGTCAAGTCCGAGATCCGCACTCGCACCAAGAATGCCGTCACCGCCGTCGGCACCGAGAACGAGGAGACGGCGCTGCGCAACGCCATCAAGCGCATCGACTCCGCCGCCGCCAAGGGCGTCATACACAAGAATCAGGCCGCCAACAAGAAGAGCGGCCTGCAGCGGCGCATCAACGCCCTCAAGCTCAACGGCTAACGCCGGCCCATCCGGGCCAGGCGCGCCACCAGCACTTCGATGACCGTGGCGTCAGTGACGTCCGCGTCGCTCTCGGGGTCGCGCCCGTAGTCGACCCCGCCCTTTAGATCCTCGTCAGCCCGGGCGATCAGGGAGAGCGCGGCCCCCAGGCGGGCGCCGCCTAAACGCGTTGCCGAGCGCAGTGCCTTGCCCGCGGGATAGGCCTTGATCCCAAGCAGAGACGCCGCGTCCTCGGCCGTTCGCGCGCCGCTGCCCTCCAAACGGGCCAGGCGCAGGTAGTAGCGCTGGAGCAGGTTCACGATCTGCAGGCCCACACGGCTGCGCGAGTCGAGCATGCGCCGCGCCACCTCGAGCGCCTTCGTGGCGTCGCCGGCGTCGATCGCGTCGGTCAGGTCCCACTCGGGCAGGTCTCCCGCGTCGCCCAGGTAGGGCTCGAGGTCGACGTATCGCACCGACCGCTCGCCGTAGATCGAGCGCAGGGTCCGCGCGAGCGCGTCGACCCGCGCCACGTCGTCGCCCACCACCTCGGCGACGCGGCGCGCGTCGTCGCGCGCGAGTCCCACGCCGTAGCTGGCGAGCGTCGTGGCGACGAACTCGGCTCGGTCGTCGAGGCGCGATCCGACGTTGACGTCGACCACCGTTGCGGCGGCCTTGACCAGCTTGTGGCTCTTAGCGCCCACCACGGCGAGGAGGAGGTCGGCGTCGGCCGCCCCCGACTGCATCCACTGCGCCAGAGCGGCCACCTCGTCAGCGAGCAGGAGTTGCGCGTCGCGCACCACGACCACGCGGCGTTCGGCGAGCAGACCCGGCGTGTTGAGCGCCTCGAGGACGCTGGCGAGGATCGGTTCGGAACCGGTCGTAACGTCCTTGGCGGTGTAGACCTGCAGCGCCGACGGGTTGAGCCCGTCGAGGGCCAGTTCGACCTGGCGGTGCAAGGCGTCGTAGACCATCGTGGCCTCGCCGCCCACGACGCAGACGCTGCTCATCGGGCCTCGAGAATCGCCTGAATCGCGTCGCGCACGCGCACCGTGCCCGCGACGTCGTGCACGCGCAGCACGCGCGCCCCGCCGGCGATGCCCAGCGCGCTCGCCGCCAACGTCGCCTCACGCCGCTCGGTCACGCCGAGGTCGAACATCGCGCCGAGAAAGGTCTTGTTCGACGCCGAGAGGAACAGCGGCGAGCCCAGGTCGGCCAGTACGGGGCTGTCGCGCAGCAACTGCAGCGACTGGGCGGAGGTCTTGCCGAGGTCGAGTCCCGCGTCGAGCACGATGCGATCCTCCCCGACGCCGGCCTCGAGCGCGCGACGGCGGCGCTCGAGCAGGAAGTCTCGCACAGTGGCGGTGACGTCGTCGTAGTGCGGGGTGGGATCGGCCACCCGCGGTGCCAGACGGATGTGGGTGGCCACCACGCTGGCCTTGGCTTCAGCCGCGACGCTCAGATAGTTCGGGTCGGCGAAACCGCTGATGTCGTTGCCGAGGCTCGCCCCCTCGGCGAAGCAGGCGCTCGCCACCGACGCGCGCCACGTATCGATAGAGAGCGCCACGTCGAAGCGTCGGGCGAGTTCGGACACGGCCGGCACCACGCGCTCGAGTTCTTCGGCTTCGGTGACCTCGGGACCAGGTCCGGCCTTCACCCCGCCCACGTCGAGGATGTCGGCACCCTCGGACACCAGGCTCTCGGCGCGACGGAAGAACGCGTCGAGATCGAAGGTCGCCGCAGGCGCGTAAAAGGAATCGGGCGTGCGGTTCAAGATCCCCATCACCAGCGCGCGCGTCGTCAGGTCGAAGCGTCGCTCCCCGAGCGCGAAGATGAGAGGAGAGCGGGGCTCGAAGAGCCGCACTAGTAGAGGCGGTTGGCCAGGCGGCGCCGGTAGGACACGTAGCGCGGGTCCTCGGGTCCCAGGGCGTCGAGTATGACGAGCAGGTGATCCTTCGCGGAGGGATCGACGCCGGTCTGATCGAGCAGGTGCTCGAGGACGAGATCCACGTCACCCGAGAGGCTCACCCCTTCGCGTGCGAGCTGCAGGCGCGCGCGCAGTTGGTTGGCGACGCTGCCCGCGAGGGAGTCGACCAGCACGGCGAGCTCGTCGAGACGATTCTCGCGCAGCAGGACCTCGCCCAAAGCGCTGGCGGCTCCGGCGTGGCCGGGGTCGATCTCGAGCGCGCGGCGCAGGGAGACCTCGTCGCCGGCCGCGACTAGTTCCTCGAGGGGGGACCCGGCGGGAGCCAGCTTGGTGATGAACTCTCGCACCGCCTTCTCGGGCAGCGCGCCCACGAAGGAGTCGACGACCTGGCCGTCCTTGAGGGCGAACACTGAGGGAATGGACTGTACGGCGAAGGCCCGTGCGACCTGAGGATTCGCATCGACGTCGACCTTGGCGAGCTCGACGGACCCGCCCATTTCGGCGACGACCTTCTCGAGAGTCGGCGTCAGCGTCTTGCACGGGCCGCACCACGCTGCCCAGAGATCGACCACCACGGGCACGCTGCGGGAGCGTTCGATGACGGCGGTGGCAAAGGTGGCGTCGGTCACGTCGGTCACACTCGAAGCCTACCGGCGGTCCCCCAGAGGGCCGTCGTGGCGCTGTTAGCCTGCGGCCATGGGGGGTATCACACCGATCAACGAGGATGCGGTGTCCCGGTGGATGGCGGCCACGGTCGGAGCCCGCGAGCCGCTCTCCTTCACGCTCATTGCCGGCGGACGATCCAACCTGACCTACCGGGTTAGCGACGCGAGTGGGCGCGACTTCGCCCTTCGCCGCCCGCCCACCAGCCACGTCCTGCCCACCGCGCACGACATGAGTCGCGAGTACCGAATCCTCGCCGCGCTCGCTCCCCTCGGCCTGCCCGTGCCCACCCCACTCGCGCTGTGCACCGACGTCGAGGTCAACGGGCCGGCGTTCTACGTGATGGAGTTCGTCGACGGGGCGATCTTGCGCACGCGCGCCGACGCGGAGGCCACCTTCGACGTCGCTACGCGTGCGCGCATCGGCGACGAGCTCGCAACCACGCTCGCCCGATTGCACACCGTGGACATCGACGAAGCGGGGCTGGCGGACCTCGCGCGCCACGACGGCTACATCGAGCGCCAGCTGCGCCGCTGGCGCGGCCAGTACGAACAGATGCGCGTGCCGGGCGACGGTGGTGACGGGCTAGTCGAGGACGTTGGCGACCGCCTGGCGCGCGCGATACCGCACCAACAGCGCGTCACGGTGGTTCACGGCGACTACCGCCTCGACAACACCGTGCTCGACAAAACCGGGCGCGTGCGTGCGATCCTCGACTGGGAGATCTGCACCCTCGGCGATCCGCTCGCCGACGTGGGCCTGCTGCTCGACTACTGGGCCGAGGTCGGCGACCCCACGGTCGCGCTTCTCGGCGCCGCGCCCACGACGGCCGAAGGCTTCGCCCGACGTGACCAGGTGCTCGCCGCCTACGCGGCCCACAGCGATTTGGACGTCAGTGGCGTCGCCTACTATCAATCATTCGGTTACTGGAAGTTGGCCTGCATCCTCCAGGGCGTCTACGCCCGCTACCGGGCGGGGGCGACCGCGGGGGACACCGGCAGTGTTGACGAGTTTCCGGCGCACATTTCGATGCTCGCGAGTATCGCGAAGGACATGTTGGAGAGCTGATGGACGACGAAATCTACGACCGCATCATCTTCTTCGCCGACCCCGAATTCAATGAACCCGTCCTCGTGGTGTCCCTCGAGGGCTGGATCGACGCCGGGGCCGGAGCGGCCACCGCGATGTCGACCCTGCTCTCGACGATCCCCACCGAGACGCTGGCCACCTTTGACACCGAGTACTTCATCGACCAGCGCGCTCGTCGGCCGCTCGCGCGCATCGTCGACGGGATCACCACCGAACTCACCTGGCCCGAGATCCAGCTGCGCTACGGGCGCGACGGCGACGGCGCCGACATGCTCTTCCTCGTGGGACCCGAGCCAGACTTCCACTGGAGCGACTTCGTCGACGTGGTGACCGACGCCGCGGCGCGCTACAACGTGCGCCTGGTGGTGGGCCTCGGCGCCTTCCCGGCGCCCACTCCTCACACCCGCCCGGTACGCGTGATCGGCACCGCCCCGGCGCCCAGCGCGCACTTGCTCGCGCGTGTTGGCTCGGTGACCGGCGAGCTCGAGGTGCCCGCCGGCATCAACGCCGCGCTCGAACTGGGATGTGCAGACGTCAACCTCGAGGTCATCACCCTCTGGGCGCGCGTGCCCCACTACGTGGCTTCCATGTCATACCCGCAGGCCGGCGCGGCCCTCATCGACGGCTTGGCGCGCATCGCTGGACTGACCCTGGACGCGAGCGTGCTGCGCGACTCCTCAGCCGAGGCCCGCGCGCGCGTCGACGACCTGGTCACGAACAACCCCGACCACAGTTCGATGGTCGAGCAGCTCGAAGAGGCCGCCGACGAGAGCGAGGGGCCCGCGACGAGTGACGAGGTGCCCACCGGCGATGAGCTGGCGGCCGAGCTCGAACGCTTCCTTCGCGGCGAGGCCGGCTAGGTCCGACCGGCGACATCGACGTCGCCGCCTTCGATCTTGAGACCCAGCCCGAGGGCGAATCCCTCGAGGAAGAGCGCCGACTCCTCCTGGCGCGGGTGGCGATTGGCAATTTCGTAAAACGCACTCGAGTGATCGGCCTCAATGAGGTGGGCGAGCTCGTGGACCAGCACGGCGTCGATCACCCAGTCCGGGCACTGGCGCAAACGGGACGACACCCGGATCTCGCGCGTCGCGGGCGTGCACGACGCCCAGCGCGCTCCCTGGTTGGAGACCCACCGAACCGACGCAGGCGCGACCCCGTCGACGTAGACCTCGGCCAACACACCGGCGCGCTCTTCGAGCGTCGCGTCGCTGCCGGCTGCCAAAGGCCGCTGGACGAGGAGTCGCTCGACGAGCTCGTCGACGAAGACCCGGCGCTCTCGCCCACGCAGCCGAGCCGGGATCTGAACCACGATGCGACTGCCTGACCAGTGCGCGGCACCCGTCTTCTTGCGCCGGGTCGAGGCGCGGATCTCCACCTCCGGACGATCGAAGCGCGGCGCTTCGATGACCACCTGGGTGGCGTGAGCGGCCATCAGGCGATGATATTGACCAGCCGGGGTGGCCGCGAGACGACGCGCGTGACCGGTCCCTTCACCGCGGCGATCACCGCCGGATCCTCCAGAGCCAGGTCACTCGCGGCCTCCTCGGTGATGTCGACGGGCACCTCGAGGCGGGCGCGCACCTTGCCGTTGACTTGGACGACCATCACCACGCTCTCGTGCGCGACGAGCGCGGCGTCGGCGACGGGCCAGGGCTGCTGGTGGACGCCGGGTCCCGGGTAGTGGCGCTCCCAGAGCTCGGCCGCCACGTGGGGCGCCATTGGTGCGAGGAGCAAGAGCATCGTGCGCCGGGCCTCGTCAAAGACCTCGCGCGAGGCGCCGCCGTCCTGGCGGGCCCACTTCGAGAGGGTGTTGAGCAGTTCCATCAACGCCGCGACAGCGGTGTTGTAGCTCCAGCGCTCCATGGCGTCGGTTACGCGCTCGATCGTGCGGTGCACGTCACGACGCACCGCGACATCGGAAGGAGTCATCGCGTCCACTAGGTTGAGGCGGTCCTCTTCGCAGAGCCGGTAGACGCGGTCGATGAATCGCGCGCAGCCGTCAATCACGTCGTTGGTCTGATCCGTCCAGTCGACGTCGTCAGCCGGCGGGCCGACGAAGAGGTGAAAGAGACGCAGGCTGTCCGCACCGACGGTGTCGTAGTAGGGCTCGGGCGCGATCAGGTTGCCCTTGGACTTGGACATCTTGGTCCCGTTGAGACGGATCATCCCCTGGGTGAAGAGCCGCGCGAATGGCTCGCGGGCGAGTCCCGGCGCCAAGCCGATGTCGATGAGGGCCTTGACGTAGAAGCGCGCGTAGAGCAGGTGCAAGATCGCGTGCTCGATCCCGCCGATGTACTGATCTACCGGCATCCACTTGGCGACTTCGACCGGATCGAACGGAACTCCCTCTGTGAAGGGGTCGGCCATGCGCAGGAAGTACCACGAGGAGTCGGTGAACGTGTCCATCGTGTCGGTCTCGCGCGTCGCTGGGCGACCGCACGTAGGACACGTCGTACGAAGAAAGCCCTCGTGGGTGGCGAGCGGAGACTGGCCGGTCTTGTCCATCGAAACGTCATCGGGTGCGACGATCGGCAGCTGGTCCTCGGGCACGGGCACGATGCCGTCAACCTCGCAGTAGACGACCGGGATGGGACAGCCCCAGAAACGCTGGCGCGACACCAGCCAGTCACGCAGGCGGTAGTTCACCTTACGCACGCCCTTGGCGTGCTCGACGAGGAAGTCCGCGGCCGCGGCCTTCGCCGCGGCGACGTCGAGGCCGTCGAGGAATCCCGAGTTGATGTGCGCGCCGTCGCCGGTGTAGGCCCCGCCGTCGAATCCCTCGGGGGGGGTAACGGTACGCACGATCGGCAGGCCGTAAGCGGTCGCGAAGTCGTAGTCGCGCTCGTCCTCGGCCGGCACGCCCATCACCGCGCCGGTGCCGTAAGTACCCAGCACGTAGTCGGCGACGTAGACCGGCACGGACTCGCTGGTAAAGGGATTCACGACGTAACTACCCGTGAAGGCTCCGCGCTTGGCCAGTGCACCGTCAGACGACGTCCGCTCGAGTTCAGTCTCGCCGAGGGCCCGCTCGACCAGCGTGGCGACTTCTTCGCGCTGCTCGTCGGTGGTCAACTCCTCGAGCAGCGGGTGCTCGGGGGCGACGACGGCGTAGGTGACCCCGAATCCCGTGTCCGGACGCGTCGTGAACACGCGAAGCCCACGCGTTGGCTCACTCGCCAGTGCCAACTCGAACTCGACGCCCTCGCTGCGGCCGATCCAGTTGCGCTGCATTGTCTTGACTCGCTCGGGCCAGTCGAGGACGTCAACATCGTTCAAGAGCTCCTCGGCGTAGTCCGTGATTCGAAAGAACCACTGCTCGAGGTTGCGTCGCTCAACCAGGTCACCCGAGCGTTCGCAGGTTCCGTCGGCGAGCACCTGCTCGTTCGCGAGCACGGTCGCACACCCCGGACACCAGTTGACCGGCGCCATCGCGCGATAGGCGAGACCCGCCTTGAGAAAGGCGAGGAAAATCACCTGGGAATACTTCATGTAGGCCGGGTCGTGACTGTTCACTTCGCGGCGCCAGTCATAGACCGCCCCCAAGCGCTGCAGTGAGGACTTCAGCTCGGCGATGCGCGCGTCGGTAAACAGCCGGGGGTGGCTGCCGGCCTTGATCGCGGCGTTCTCGGCGGGCAACCCGAAGGAGTCGAAGCCAATCGGCGAGAGGACCGCGAAGTTACGCATCGTCTTGTAACGAACGACCAGGTCACCGAAGGTGTAATTGCGCACGTGGCCCTGGTGGGCCGCCCCCGAGGGGTAGGGGTACATGCTCAGGACGTAGTAGCGCTCTCGTGGGTCGGCGTTATCGACGTTGTAGGTCCCCTCGTCACGCCAACGGGCCTGCCACTTCGCTTCCACCGCGGTGACGTCAAAGGGTCGGGCCATTGGGCCAGTTTAGGGAGCATCGTGCCTATCCTTGGACGAGAAAGCGAGATCCATGACCTCACCGACCTACGTACTCGTCCACGGCGCCTGGAGCGGACCCTGGTGCTGGCGCGACCTCACGTCCCAGTTGGACCAGCGTGGCGTGGCATCGCGCACCGTCAACCTGCCCAGCGCGCAGACCGACGGCGACCCCCTGGCCGACCTCGACCAGGACGCCGCAGTCGTAGCCGACGCGTGCGAGGGGCTGGACAATGTGGTTCTGGTTGCACATAGTTACGGCGGGGCCGTCGTGTCCCAGGCCGCCCACCTGGTGGGTGAGCTCTCTCGTCTCGTCTTCATCGCAGCCATCGTCCCGGCCAGGGGCGAGAGTGCTACTGACGTGTCGCGCCTCGTGCGCGTGCGCACCACCCTCGACGAGGCTATGGTCCTCGACGGCCCGATTCTGCGGCTCAACCCCGAACTGGCCGGCGCCGCCCTCTATGAGGACTGCGACGCTTCGACGCTGGCCTGGGCGCTCGGCCAACTCTCCACTCAGACGCTCGCTAGCTTTCGCAGCGCTCGCACTGGCCCTGACGTACCCGTTGCCTCGCGCTACGTCGTCTGCCGCAACGATCACGCGATCGACCCCTCGCTCCAGGAGATCCTCGCCGCTCGTTGTGGAGAACGCGTCGAACTCTCTAGCGGCCACTCCCCCTTCTTCTCGCATCCGGCTGAACTCGCCGACCTGATCACCGCCTGGGCCGGGCGACCGGCCAGCGAGTGACTGCTAACATCGTTAGACCGTTGGGGGTATAGCTCAGTTGGTAGAGCGCTTGACTGGCAGTCAAGAGGTCAGGGGTTCGAATCCCCTTACCTCCACCAAGTAAACAAAGGGTTTTCGAAGTTCCGGCCCTCGTCCGGGTCGCCGACATGTTAGCAGTTTGTTAGCAGTTCGAAAATTGCGATGACTGGCTGAGCATCCGAGAGGACGAGTTCCGGCCCTTCTTCGCCACCCAAGTTGAAGTACCCGTCTTCTGAGACCGCCGGCCGGCCACCAAACCGGGTCGTTCAAAACACGACCCTTCTAGTAGCTGTTTGACCGGCTTCCTGCACCGATTCTCGTAAGTTAAAGGACAGGAGGAGTGAACGTGAGCGAACCGCTTAGCCCCGAACCGAGCCCCAACTTCACGGGCATCATTCGATCTGTCGTCGTGCTGGTCCGCGATGAAGACGGACGTGTGCTCCTGGCATCCACTTCGAAGAACGGACCGTGGTCATGCATTGGTGGCGGCGTGAACGACGACGAAGACCTTGTGAGTGCGGCAACGAGGTTGGCTCGCGAGGACTGTGGCCTCTCGGTCGAAGTTGGCGAGTTACTCACCGAGCTGTCTGGTGACAAGTTCCGGGTGCTCTACGAATGCGGCGCTGACGTGACGTACCAAGCAGTGGTTCTGAGCGCTTCATTGTTCGCCGAAGGAGAGCAGGCACCAATGTTGACTCGTTGGTTCGCCCCAACAGAACTGGCAGATCTGTACCTGGATGAATTCGCTCGCGCTGCTCTCGAGGACCTGCACCTACGGTGAGCCAACGTCCAAAGCGTAAGTGAAGCTACTCGGATTGTTGATTAAAGGGTGGATTCCGGAACGGAGCCACTTCGTGCTCTCACGACAGAATCCAGAGGGAACTTTCCGCCTCGCTGCAGCATGACAACGGAGGTCACCTTCGAGTTCTACTCTGCTCCTCCGTGACGGTGCGTCAGTATCCTTTCAGAATGTCGTTGAGTGCGCGTCGCTTTCTGCCCGGCGAGCGCATTCAAATTCGGGAAGTTCTGAACGGAAAGATCTGGACAATCCGTCCCGTCACGGTTATCGAAGACAGCAAAGATCAGTTCGTCTCGTATCTCGCCCCCGGAACCCTCATTGACTATCCCGTCGATGTCGAGCACGGGGAGAAGTGTTTCACCATGTGGCTGACGGGTGAGTGGGAGCTCGGTAAGAAGGAGTTTCACGCGCCCGGGATGCTGCGCATCGCTCCCCGAGGTGCCTCGTACGAGATATTCGCTACTGCTGATCCAGAGGAGGGCGTCTCCTCGTGGTACGTGAACTTCCAGGAGCCTCTGCGTCGCCAGCTCCACGGATTTGACACCATGGACGAGACACTTGACCTCATCGTCTCGCGAGACTTTTCGAACTGGCACCGCCGCGATGAAGACGAGCTCGAATTAGCCGTGGCAATGGGGCTTTACAGTCAAGAGGACGCGGTGCGCCTACTCGACACGTGCTCGACAGTGGAAGCACAACTTTCCAATGGAGTTGTACCTTGGGACCGGAGTTGGCACGAGTGGTCACCAACAGCCCTAGAGGCGTTGTAGCGCTCACAAGATTGCCCGTCTTTCAAAAGGGGAGTAGGGCGATTTGGACTATCACTCATCCAGGTTCTATAAGGTGTCGAGGAACTCCCCCAGGGTGCTGATTGCCGCAGTTTTAGTGTCTTTGGTTACGCGGGCA